>DFZJ01000053.1 GCA_002382045.1 Syntrophaceae bacterium UBA4059 | reverse complement strand
ACAATCTGAATAAAGCTGCCTCAAAAATCGAAACAGGAATTTCCAATATTCTCGGCGAACTCGGAAAGACGATTTCTCTTGTCGCCAGGGAAACAGGCAGGATTGGACTTGATAACGAAATAGAAATGAGAAAACTTCTTCAGAAAAATGTCAGTGACATCAAACCCCATGTCATCGATTTCGCATTTATCAACAGCAAAGGTATCATGAAAATTATTGAACCGGATCAATACCGCAATTATGAAGGATCGGACATTTCCAAGCAGGAAGCCGTCATTAAGATGATCAAGACAAAAAAACCACGCATGGGGAATTTGTTCCTTTCCGTCGAGGGCATAAAATCGGTTGATATTGAACATCCTGTTTTTTCCAAGGAAAAGCAATTTATCGGGTCTGTCAGCATCCTGATTAAACCGGAAGAATTGATTCATTCTGTTGTGGCGCCGATTGAAAAGGATCTGGCTGTAAAATGCTGGGTTATGCAGAAAGATGGCGTGATTCTTTATGAGACAGATCCGACACAGACAAAACTTAACCTATTCACTGATCCGCGCTATAAAGATTATCCGGAATTGATTGCTTTGGGTAAAAAGATGATCAAAAATAATGCAGGGGAAGGCTTCTATACTTTTCAGGCTCAAGGAACAAAAAATATTGTAAAGAACAAAACGGTGTGGAAAACAATCCACTTCTTGAATAACGATTGGATTGTTGCGGCCTATAAGGAAGTAAAAAAATAAGGTTTATGCACTTAATGCGTACTTCCTGTGTAAGAGAGCATTGGGTAAACTAAATATCGGGATAAACCGGTCTGCTTCGCTCAGACGCGGTCCATCCTTTTTTGCCGGTTCATTCGGCAAAAAAGTCTGCATCCTGGTCATCCGCCCGGGAACGCCGGAGGCGACGATATATCTGGAAAACGGCTCAGACGAGTTTATTTCGGTTACGGTCACGAGGCTGAGCATCTCCGGCCGGATGCGGATTCAGATATATTTGTTCCCTGAGATAAGGCTGATCATATTTTCTGACATAATGACTGATGAGCGTGACGGGTGTGAAAGTCCACCAGAGCGCTCCGGCTGGATTTCACGTTCCGGATTTTCCGCCACCGTTTCAGCGTGAAAATTCTTTCAATGAAATTTTCACGAAGGTCTGTGTCGTGGAGTCGGCCTTCTTCCTCCACTGGCAGCAGGGGAAAGTGATCCATAAAAATCCGCGCGAATATTCCCACGCCGGTTTTGGCGGGTACACCGTGATCGTCATAGACCTTAACCTTTTCCATCCCGCTGGACGGCGAATCACTTTTGAAAATGAAACCGCAAAGATCTTCCTTTGCAAGCTCGGACACCCTTTTTTTCGCCCAGTGGACCATCATGTCCGTTTTGTCCTGCCGCGTGTTGCGGGTGATCAGGCGAGGCGCATCCTTGTCCCCTTCCAGGCGCATGGCCTCCCGGGGAATTCCCATGCCGCATTCAGCTTCCGGACAGACCGGTATATAATCCACATATTGTCCCATGGTGTCACGAAGAAAACAGTCAAGTTTGTGTCCGCCGTCATAACGGACAGGATTACCCAGTAGACAGGAACTGATGCCGATTCGTATTTTTTCCATGACAGTTTCTCCTTGTGTCTGGAATGTAGCAGCGGATGATTTTTGAGTCAACAAGTCAAAAAGGACATGCCTCTTTCCTGTTTGGCGAGCTTTCGCCAAACAAAAGTCAGAAACAAAAAAATTAGTTATCGCTATCTAAAAATTGTTGCATGAATCAAGAGCTATTTTTAAACCGGGCGGGTTCCGGGATGGCATCAGATAGCAAAAAACGCAATGAATTCAATTAAATTGGCGGAAGTGCATGGGAATCGAACCCACCTGGGACGGTTCTAGCGCCCCACACTGGATTTGAAGTCCAGGAGGCCCACCAGTGACCTTGGCACTTCCTTAGGGTAGTGGACGAAATCTTGTAACTTTAAAAGACGCTTTCTGTCAACTTGCAAATGGTTTTTAAAGAAAAAATTACGATAGGATATCCAGAAGCGACTTTTGCATTTCATCAGCGGTTTTGACGATGAGTATATTTGATTCAAAAGCATATTGTGTAACCATCTGGTCCACAAACTCTTCTTCCATACTCACATTGGAAGATTCCCGTTCTTCACCGGTCTTTTCATTTGTTCCCAGCGAAATGCCCGGGATGTTGACCTGTTCAATCGTCGCCTTTACACCGCCCGCCGCTGCTTCCTGCAAATCCACACGGCTTTTCTTGAACTTATCCGTGTTGACGTTGGCTATGTTATGAGCGTTGACATCCAGCTTCTTATCAAAGGCCCTGAGTGCGGTAAGCGCTATTCCGAATGCATCCGACATACTGTTTCCTCCCTGTATCTTCTTATATAATCGGAAACAGGAACCTAATACTTAAACATCAGCCAAGCTGCAATAAATCTTCCGGTTTATCAAACAGGTAGTCCGGCTGAACCGCCGCCATTTTTTCTTTATTGTGCCAGCCCCAGGTGACACCAACCGTTTTGACGCCGGCTTCCCTGCCTTCCTTCATATCGCCGGTGGTGTCTCCGATATAGTAAATGTTGGAAAGTGTGACATTATATTTTTCGATAACATGAAGAATTTTATCTTTTTTGCTGAACATGAAATCCGAACCCAGTATCTCCTGAAAAATGCCCTCAAAATCATACAGACGCAGCGCTTCCACAATAGTTGGCGTGTCATTGGAAGAAATAACAATCATGGGATGAGTTTTGGCAAGTTCACGCAAAACCGGACGGATCGCGTCAAAAGGTTTCATTTCAGCATAATTAACACGGGAAAGAATATCCACGGAGGCGGTCATGAACTTTCCCACATCCACACCACTTTGCGCAAGAGATTCGTAGAAATTCCCATCAAAGAGTTCCAGAAATTCTTCCCGGCCGCGCGTCAGGGGCTGATGGATGTTCTCCAGACAGTCCGTTACGGTTTTTTCATAGACATCAATCGAGTCAACTAAAACGCCGTCAAAATCAAAAAGCAGTAACTTCATTGGTTTCCTTTTCGCAAACGAGCAATTCCCCGGCCATACGGGCGAGTAATCACTCCTTTTTCCGTAACAATCGCCGCAATATATCTTGCGGGTGTCATATCAAATGCCGGATTGTAAACTTTCATGCCTCTTGGCGCTGTCGGGATGCCGCGAAAACAGGTTACTTCGTCAGCTTGTCGCTCTTCGATGGGAATTGCCGCACCCGTCTTAATGGAAAAATCAAACGTGGAAAGAGGCGCTGCAATATAAAAAGGAATCCGGTGCGCCCGGGCCAGAACGGCGAGAGAATAAGTGCCTATTTTGTTCGCCGTATCACCATTGGAAGCAATGCGGTCCGCGCCGACGATGATTTTGTCAATTTTCCCCTGCTGCATCAGAAAGCCGGCCATATTGTCGGTAATCAAGGTGGCGGGTATTTTTTCCTTCTTCATTTCCCAAGCGGTCAACCTTGCCCCCTGCAGCACGGGTCTTGTTTCATCCACGTAGACGTGCAGCTTTTTGCCCTCATCGCGGGCGGCGCGAATAACGCCCAGCGCCGTTCCGTAACCGGCGGTGGCCAGGGCGCCCGCGTTGCAATGCGTCAGGACGTTGTCGCCGTCGGCAATCAACTTTCTGCCATGTTGCCCCATCAGGCGGTTGATCTGGATATCTTCGGCGCAAATGCGTTTGGCTTCTTTCGCCAGTTCTGCGGCCAGGTTTTGCTTTCCGGAAAGAATAGCCTCGCCCAGATATCTTTTCATCCTTTCCAGCGCCCAGAATAAATTACGCGCGGTAGGCCTCGCCCTGGCAATCTCGTCGCAAATTGCGTTAAAGGTCTTCTGGAATTTTCCGGCAGACGCAAATGGAATAGAAAGAGCGCCCAGGGCAGCGCCCAGGGCAGCGGCAACCCCGATGGCCGGCGCGCCCCGCACGGTTAAATCTTTAATGGCGTCAATCACCTGCCGGTAATCCGAACAGACCACCTGCCGCTCAGGCACCGGCAGAGCGTTTTGATCAATCATGACCACGGTGTTATTTTTCCAGAAGACTGTTTTAATCATCAGGCAAGCATCTTTTTCAACAGGTCGTTGACCAGTTGCGGATTGGCCTTACCCTGTGTCGCCTTCATCACCTGACCGACGAAGAAACCGAAGAGCTTTTCTTTGCCACCCCGGTAATCTTTCAGTTGATTAGGATTGGCTTCTATGATCGCCGTAATGGTTTTAACCAGTTCACCTTCATCGGTAATCTGCGCCAGACCTTTTTCCTTGATGATCTCCTGCGGCGGCTTGCCGGTTTTATACATCTCGTCAATGACGTCCTTGGCCATTTTACCGCTGATGGCGCCTTCTTCAATCAGCTGGATCATGTCGGCCAGCGACTGAGCGGTAATGGGACATTGACGAATATCGCGTTTATCCTCATTGAGAAAACGCAGCACATCACCCATGACCCAGTTGCTGACCTGTTTCGGTTTGCCGCAAAGTTTGACCACATCTTCATAATACAGAGCCAGCGCTTTATCGGCAGTCAGCACGCCAGCATCGTAAGCGGGAATCTGATACTCTTTCACAAACCGTTCGCGTTTGACCTGCGGCAGCTCCGGCAATTCTTCACGAATCCCGGCAATCCATGCCTCATCCACCAGCACAGGAACCAGATCGGGATCGGGAAAGTAGCGGTAGTCATGCGCTTCTTCCTTGCTGCGCATGGAAGTGGTCACACCCTGGGCGTCATCCCACAGGCGCGATTCCTGAATAATTTTCTGGCCGTTTTCCACCAGATACTGCTGGCGCTTGACTTCATACTCCAGCGCACGCTGAACGTTACGGAAGGAGTTCATGTTCTTGAGTTCCGTGCGGGTACCGAATTCCTTCTGCCCGACAGGCCGGATCGACACATTGGCGTCGCAGCGGAAAGAGCCTTCTTCCATGTTGCCGTCGCAGATTTCCAGATACACCAGAATTTCATGCAGGCGTTTGAGATACTCCGCCGCTTCTTCCGGCGACCGTAAATCCGGTTCGCCGACGATTTCAATGAGCGGCACACCGGTGCGGTTCAAATCGACGTAACTTGACGGATTATTTTCATCATGAATGAGCTTGCCCGCGTCTTCTTCCATGTGAATACGGGTGATGCCGATCTTCTTTTGTTCTCCATTTGCTTCAACCAGAATATAACCATGCTCGGCCAGCGGATAGGCGTACTGAGATATCTGATAGCCCTTGGGCAAATCGGGATAAAAATAATTTTTACGCGCAAAACTATTGGATGGATTAATGGTGCAGTTGGTCGCGAGCGCCATCTTCATGCCGTATTCAACCACTTTTTTATTGAGGACCGGCAAAACGCCGGGCATGCCCAGGCAAACCGGGCAGGCGTGGCTGTTGGGCGCCCCGCCGAATTTTGTAGAGCAATTGCAGAATATCTTGGTATCCGTCAACATTTGGGCGTGAACTTCCAGCCCGATAACTGTTTCAAATTCCATTATAACGTCGGCCTCCTTTTTTCCATGGCGGCGCCCTTTTCATACGCCGAGGCGATTTGCAGCAGTTTTCCTTCCTCGAAATGACTCGCCAGAAACTGAACACCCAGGGGCAATCCGGCAGCGGTAAAGCCGCATGGCACGGAGATACCCGGAATCCCGGCCAGGTTGGCCGAGATGGTGAAAATGTCGGACAGATACATTTGCAGCGGATCGTCCGTTTTCTCGCCGATTTTAAACGCGGGCGTTGGCGCGGTAGGCGTAAGAATGACGTCGCATTGCTGGAAGGCTTCGTCAAAGTCCCGGCGAATCAGCGCCCGCACCTGCGACGCTTTCCCGTAATAGGCGTCGTAGTAACCGGCGGATAAGGCGTAGGTGCCGATCATGATGCGGCGTTTGACTTCCGCACCGAATCCCTCCATCCGGGTTTTTTGGTACATTTCGGCAAGATCCCGCGCGGCTGTTGTTCTTAACCCGTATTTTACGCCATCATAACGCGCCAGATTGGAAGAGGCCTCGGCCGGAGCGATGATGTAATAAACCGCCACACAATACTTCGTGTGCGGCAGGGAAATATCGATGCATTGGCCACCGCACTTCTGCACAACGTCAATGGTTTTTTTAACGGCCGCGCTGACCTCCGGATCGATGCCTTCAATAAAATATTCTCTGGGAATACCGATTTTCCACCCNNACATTCATCATGATCGCACAGTCTTCGACATCTTTCGTAAAAGGTCCGAGCTGATCCAGTGACGACGCAAACGCGATCAGGCCGAAACGCGACACGCGGCCGTAAGTGGGCTTCAGGCCGACAATGCCACAAAGGGCCGCCGGCTGCCGAATCGATCCGCCGGTATCGGAACCAATTGATGCGATGCATTCATCGGCGGCCACTGCCGCGGCCGACCCGCCGCTGGAACCACCGGGAATGCGTTGCAAATCCCACGGATTGCGCGTCGGGCCGAAATACGATGTTTCCGTGGAAGACCCCATCGCAAATTCGTCCATGTTCGCTTTGCCCACAAACACCGCACCGGCATTACGCAGTTTTTCCACGACCGTTGCATCGTAAGGCGGCACAAAGTTATGCAGGATGTGCGAGCCGCAGGTGGTCGTAATGCCTTTCGTGCAAACGATATCTTTGAGCGCAATCGGAATGCCGGTTAAAGGCTGGATGTCGCCCTTTTGGATATGCTCATCGGCAATGGCCGCGGCGGCCATCGCTTGTTCTTTCATCAGGCGGATGTAAGAATGCACCCGATCTTCAACCGCGTCAATGCGTGAAAAAACGGACTCGGTAAGCTGCATGGCCGTTACGCCGCCGCTTTTTATTTTTTCCTGCAGTTCATGAATGGTTAACGAATATAACTCCATAGATTCCTCTTTTGATGATCAGTCAATGACTTTCGGCACCCGGAAAAACTCTCCACGCGCGTCGGGCGCGTTGGCCAATGCGCCCTCCGTTCCCAGCGAGGCCATCACCTTATCTTCGCGAAAAGCATTGGTAACGGCAATCGCATGGGTCATCGGTGCAACACCCGTCGTATCCAGCTCATTGAGCTGATCGATATAAAGTAAAATATCGTTGAGCTGAGCGGTAAATTTTTCCTTTTCCCGATCCGTTACTTCCAGCCTTGCCAATTTAGCAACGTATTCAACATCCTGTGTGCTTAACTTCAAAATACCTCCTTAAAATACATCCCAGTAGGGCTGCATACCGGTCATCACGGATTGAATAGCCGGTTTGTTTTCTTCGTCAGCTTGCTGTTCCATGGCATCCAGCTTTTTATCCGTGTAATGCGTTTCGTCAAACATCTCTTCCAGCGTCGCTTTGGCGGATCGGGCCAGACCCACTGTATTGTAACCGCCTTCCAGCACCGCCACGACCCGTCCTTCGCAGCATTGATCAGCAATATTAAGCAAGACGCGTGTCATCGCGGCAAAACCCTCCGGCGTAACACGCATTGAACCCAGCGGGTCCTGATAATAAGTATCGAATCCAGCCGAGACAAGAATCAATTCCGGATTAAACGCATCCGCAATCGGCTCCAGAATTTTACGAAACGCCGCAATAAAAGTCCCGTTGACCGCTCCGCGCCGGAGCGGCACATTGACCGTATAACCCAGAGCCTGCCCCTCCCCGATCTCATTCAGACCGCCCGTACCCGGATAATAGGGGTATTGATGCGTCGAAAAATATAAAACACGCCGGTCGGAATAAAATATTTTCTGCGTTCCGTTGCCGTGATGCAAGTCCCAATCCACAATCATGATTCTTTTCAGGCCGTGCTTTTTCATCGCGTGCATTGCGCCGATGGCGACATTATTAAAAATGCAAAAGCCGGCGGAATTTCCGGGGCCCGCGTGATGTCCGGGAGGCCGCACAAATGCAAAAGCATTATTCACTTCTCCGGTCATGACACCGTCGATAGCGTTCATCAGGCCGCCGGCCGCCAGTTTGGCAGCATCGTAAGATTCCGCGCTGGCCATGGTATCGGAATCGAGAAACACACAGTCCTGTCCGGCAGTTCGGGCAATCGCGTCAATATAGGATGGCGTGTGGACGTAAGCAATTTCGTCATGACTGGCCATCCGGGGCTCAATATCAACATACTTCCAGGACATGTGAGGGTTATCCAGCATTTCATAAACAGCCATCAGGCGCTCGAGACTCTCGGGATGCGAAAAGCCGGAAGTATGCCGCAAATAACGGCTATCCTTGACAATTCCAGTTTTTCGGGACATGCGCGCCTTCTTTCAGAAAAAACTTTAGAGTGGTTCGTCGTGTATCATAAATGATTTTAAAGCGCAAATGATACGAAACCGGGGTAGAGGGCCCCAAAATGATTTTTAAAAATAAAAAAGGGCAGTCACTTCCATGACTAACCCATTTGTTTTAAAATGGTGCCGAAGCCGGGATTTGAACCCGGACAAGCGTACGCTCACTAGACCCTGAACCTAGCGCGTCTACCAATTCCGCCACTTCGGCACGCGAGAAGTGACTATACTGAACGAAGGCATCTTGTCAAGTTAAAATGAGCTTGAATTTAATACCCAAAATGCTATGTTGCAACGCTGAACGACTTAAGTGGTGGGAAAAAAATAATGATTGTTTTTGAAGGAATTGAAGCGATAACCAAAGATTACCGGGGGGCATTTGTCACCATCGGCAATTTTGACGGTGTTCATCTGAGCCATCAGCATATTTGCCGCAAGCTGGCAGCCGAAGCAAAAAGCGCTGGGAAGAAATCGCTGGTGATTACCTTTGATCCGCATCCCAAAATGATTCTTCATCCGAATATCAGGCCCTTTTATCTGATTACCACACGGTCTGAAAAGATGGATTTACTGGGACAATGCGGCGTCGATGCAACGGTGATCATCACCTTTGACCAGCATTACTCCAGAACCACCGCCGAACAGTTTGTACAGGATTTTTTGTGGAAAAAACTGGCCATGACTAAAATTATTATCGGCCATGACTACACGTTCGGTCAGGCCCGGCAAGGTAATGACGCTTATCTGAAGGCCCAGGGACGAAAACTGGGTTTTTCCGTGGAAGTGATTCCGGCGTTTAAAATAGACGATGAGATCGTCAGCAGCACACTGATCCGCAATTACATTCTGGCGGGCGATATCCAGGCTGCAACCCGATTCATGGGGCGTTACTACAATATTGCGGGCACTGTCGGCAGCGGGGCGGGGCGCGGCACAGGCCTGGGGTACCCCACCGCTAATATCGAACCGGAAAAGGAACTGCTGCCGCCGCCGGGCATTTACGCGGCGTTGGTTACGGTCGATGGCCATCAATACATGGGAGCGCTCAATATTGGAGCAAAACCAACTTTTGAAGATTACACATCCACGTTCGAGGTATTCCTCCTGGACTATCAAGGCGACCTGCGTGGAAAAAAAATAAATGTGCTTTTTGTGGAGAAATTGCGGGACATTGTCAAATTTGACGGTCCCGAAAGTTTGAAGCGACAGATCGCGCTGGATGTGGAAAAAACGAAGGAAATTTTAAAATCAAGCAAATAATTTTGGAGGAAATAGTATTATGTTAAAAATTGCCATTGTGGGCGCGACCGGCATCGTCGGACAGCAGGCGATTGTCAGTTTACTCGGACATCCCTGGTTTAAAATTACCAAGCTGGTTGCCTCGGAGCGCTCGGCAGAAAAGAAATATATCGACGCGCTACGGGATGCCAACGGTTCCATCCGCTGGTGGTGCACGGAAGAGCTTCCGGCGGACATCGCCAATATGGTTGTGGAAGAAGCGGCCAGCTTCGATCCGACATCCGTGGATATTATTTTTTCGACCATGGATACCGGCCCCGCTAAAGAGCTGGAACCGAAATACGCTAAAACCACTCCGGTCATCAGCACCGCCTCGGCGTTTCGTTATGAAACCGATACCCCGATCCTGGTGGGCGGCGTCAATATGGAGCATGCGGCGCTTCTGGCGGTTCAGCAAAAGAATCGCGGTTGGAAGGGATTCATTTCGCCCAAATCCAACTGCACCATCGCGGGCCTGGTGGTTTCGTTAAAACCGATTCTGGACAACTTTGGCGTCAAACAGGTGATGATGACATCGCTGCAGGCGATGTCCGGCGCGGGCCGCACTCCGGGGCTTTCCGCCATGGATATGATGGAGAACGTTGTTCCGTATATCGCGGGCGAAGAACCGAAAGTGGAAACCGAGCCGCAGAAAATTCTGGGGAAATTTACCGGCAGCACGATTCTCGACGCGAAATTCGGCATCACTGCCGCCTGCAACCGCGTCCCGGTGCTGGACGGTCATCTGGTGTGCGCGTTTGTTCAAACCGAAAAACCCTGCACGCCGGAAGATGTGAAAAGGGTCATGATGGAATACGGCAAGGATTTTGCCGAACTGCATCTGCCCAGTTCACCCGCCCATCTGATTGATGTGACCGATGATCCGTTCCGCCCGCAGCCGCGCGTGGATCGCGACAAAGGCGGCGGCATGACCGTTACCGTCGGTCGTATCCGCAAGGATCCGATCCTTGAAAACGGGATTAAGTACGTCTGTCTGGCGCATAATACCAAACTGGGCGCGGCCAAAGGCGCTCTGCAGACGGCGGAGTATCTGGTCAAAAATTATCTGAAGTTAGTCTAGCTTTCAAATGAGGCTGCGGCGCGCAACCTTAATGCGCCGCAGCCTCTCCGTATTCCAGCCAATAGCATGATCTTCGGAAAGCCAAAATTACGAGTGACCGAACACCTCGGCCATGACTTCAGCCAGTTTCTCCAGCGTGTAGGGTTTTTGAATAAAGGCATTCACGCCTTGATTCAGGGCAAAGGTCACCCGTTCATCCTGCTTGAAACCCGATGCCATGATCACCTTCACCATGGGGTCAATCGCTTTCATTTCCAGATAAACCTGCTCTCCCGATTTTTGGGGCATGACCAGATCCAGCAGGACGCCCTTGATTTCCGAATGTCGTTGTTCGAATATCTGTAAGGCCTGTAAGCCGTCAGAGGCAGTGATAACCTCGTAACCGCATTTTTTTAAGATGGCGCCCGCCGCATGCCTCAAGATTTCTTCATCGTCAACCACGAGGATTAACCCCTTGCCTTGCTTGAGCTCAAAGCGTTTCTCTTTTGCTTCCGTGAACTCTGCGCCACGCAGGACGGGGATATAGACATCAAAGGTCGCGCCCCTGCCCACTTCGGAGTAGATGTTGATAAATCCATCATGCTGATGAACGATGTTGTAAACCATGGAGAGGCCGAGACCCGTTCCCTTCCCTTTTTCCTTGGTGGTGAAAAAAGGAACGAAGACCTTGGAAATGGTCTGCGGACTCATGCCCACCCCCGTATCTCCCACAGAGATCCGCCAGTAGCTGATCTGTTGGGCCTCAGGTCGTATTTTACAGAAATCGGTGTCCGCCTGGATCATCTCCAGGTTGACCGTCAAGATGCCGCCTTTTCGATCGCCTACAGGGCGCATGATGGTCATGGCGTGACTGGCATTGACGCAGAGATTCAGAAGGACCTGTTCCATATGAGTGGCATCGGCGTAAGCCATGGCCTTATCTTCGGGAACCTGCACCCGGATATTGATGGATTTGTCAAAGGTGCTTTTACAGATATTATAAACATTCAAAATGGTGGCATTCAGATCGATGGGAGAAAATCGGGTATCCTGTCTGTGCGACAGCGTCAGGAGTTGCTGAACCATTTCCACGGCCCGCTGTCCTGATTTGTCCATGATATTAATGTATTCATTCAGCTTTTCAGGATCAATCTTCCGCCCCTTCTGTATTTCGAATTGCATGATGGACAGGGTGCTGACAATCCCTCCCAGCACATTGTTGAAATCGTGGGCCAGCCCTCCTGCCAGGATGCCGACTGTTTCCATTTTCTGGGCCTGGAGAAGCTGTTCTTCCAATACGTTGCGCTCCATATCCGACAGTATCCGCGCAACATGATCCGCAAAGATTACGGCAAACCCGATCTCGTCTTCCTCCCAGATCTTTTTGCACGTACTCTCCAGCGATACGATTCCCACCACCTTGCCCTTCAGCACAATGGAAACGATGAGCACGGAGACAATACCGGCAGGTTGTAAATATTTTTCGTAAAACCCGGCTGTGACAGCATCGGTTGTAACGTCCGCCGGCTGTATGATCCTTTGCGTGTGGACAGCACTGAAAAACTGCGGACACTCATCTTCGTGCAGGAGTATATCGGAAAAATGACGTTGGTCCGAGGAGACGAAGATGTCAGTGGCTTTCATAATCTTCCCGCTGTTTTCCATTTGCCATATTCCGCAGCGGGAAACCTCCAGAGCGGCCAAAGCGTTTTCGGTAAAGATATTAAAGACGACGTCAATGTTCTTGTGGGGTTCGTTGCTGGTCAGACCAAATTCCGATGAGGCCTTGAGTTGTTTGGCCAGTCTGTTTTTAGATTGGAAAAGGGCACGTTCCGAAACCGCGAGGTTGAAGACATTCTGAACCAGACCCTCAGCATATTCATTCAACTGTGAAGAAATCTGTTCGAACTCGGCCCTGCTCCTGGCATGCAGGACGATGAGATCGGCATCGTGGTCGTAATAGACATGGAGATGGTACTTGTTATTGTTGATCTTGATCTTAACAGGCGCAACCGTCGGACTGGCGGCGCAGCTGGATATCCTCTCCTCCAGATTTTCCCTGTCTTTGCCGCATGCACAGATATAGGGCAGGACGTCGTCAAACCTTCGGAGGTCCGGTGTTGTAAACATCTCGCGGAAGGCGTTGTTCAGCAATACATCCCGCGTGCCCGGATCCATGATCAGCAGCGCCTCAACCGGGTCGTTTTGAAGGAAGTACAGGGAAAGGGCACGTTTTGCCGTCATACATCACTCCGCCTGAATCATCTGCCTGAAGGTTATCGCTCCGTTGGCCGTTTAATCATATTCCGCTTACCGACCGTTCACTCTTCCGCGAATGTAACCACATCGGGAAACAGCTTCTGAATAACCGGAAAGGTACTTTCCTGCCAGGCAATGTCGCCGTTCCGAATGATCTTTACCTTATAACCCTTCCCGCTTTGCACGTCCTTTGATTTCATGAGCCAGCTGATCATCGTCTTGATCCCGCTGGAATTCACATAATTTAGATTGCTGAAATCAACGGAGATGGTTTTAATCTCATGGGCAATCAATGCGTCGTGGATGTTCAGGAGATAGGGCAGTATGGCGACGGACGGATCTCTCATGTCGATCTCGCCCGAAATAATCAAAAGGATGCCGTCTTCATTCTCACCCTCCTTGTTATCACGGATAACGAGCGAGGCCTTCTCCACTTGCAGAGGTTCAATATTGAGTTTATTCATGATCCACACCCCACTTTTCCGTTGGAATTTCCGCCGTGATACTCACCATTCCATTTTCAATGTTGGTATGGATCTCGGCCTTGCATTCATAGCGGATACGCGCCAGTCCGAGGGTGCTTTTCCCATCCGGGGAAACCGCGCTATCCTTCATCCGCTTCATATAGGCATCGAGCGGAGGACTCCCGAAGAGTTCCCTGAGACACTTTTGCAGATCATCGATATCCTGTTGAGAAGCGTGATTCGTCACGATGACTTTGATGATCTTGCGTTCTTTCGTGACGTAAATATTGAGTTCGCTTCCCTCCAGATCGGAGAATTTAACAGCGTTTTCAATCAGTTCATTGACGGCCATGGCGATGCTGGTCGCCTTTTTTTTATCCTCCAGGGTGATTGTCATAAAGTCTTCAACAAAGGTGCGAACCGTTGAAATGTATGTCCATTTAGGGCCAAACTTCAGTTCGACGTATATCTTGCTTTCCTTTTGCATACCTTCCCCCGTTTTTCAGCACGCTCGTTTTTTGACTATTCCAAGCGTCTTATGACGATCATGGTGACGTCATCCTGCTGTTGATAGTGTTCCAGCGCGGACAGTATCCCGTCTTTTATTGCTTCCGTTGACCGGTCATGCAGTTGTCTTAATGCATCTTCCAGGTGTTTCTTTGAAAATCGGTCGCCGTTGCCGTCTACGGCATCCGTTACGCCGTCGGTATACAGCAGCAAAGTGTCGCCGATCTCCATATGGAGAGAGGCATCCTGAAGCATGGCGCCAATCTCTCCCCGGATGCCCAGCCACATCCCTTCTGTTTTAATTAATTCTACTTCCCGACTGCCTGCTCTATATATCATGATATCCTCATGAAGGCCCGAATATATTAACCGGCCGTTTTCATGGATGGCCAGAACCAGCAAGGTGATATACTTATCTTCACCGAGGGCTTTAATATTATGGGTCAGCACCACGTTGATATCCGCAATCAATTTTGATGGCGCAATATCCGCAGATTTGGAAAGGACCGTTTTTATCGACGTCTGCAGCATCATCATAATCAGGCCAGCCGGCACGCCATGTCCGGATACGTCGCCAATGATAATCCAGTCTCTGCCTGCTGCGTTGATGATGTCATAATAATCGCCGCCAACCTCTTCAGCCGGCGTCATGTGAACGGACACCTCATACCCGGATAAACATGGACTTTTGGGAAGGAGCGTCGTTTGAATTTTTTTAGCCAGCTTCATTTCACCCCACAGGGCATCCCTGGTTGCGACAAGTTCATGGGTTGTCGTTTTAATGTCGGTCAGGTATTTTTTGAAATATCGGGCAAACATACCGATCTCATCTTTGGACTCGATTTGATCAAACAGGCTGAAGTCAACGGAATCCACTGAGCTTTTCCGAAGAATTCTAACCAATCTACTGACCGGATCCATAAGAAAGCGGGAAATTGTAATGCTGATGAAGATCGATATGAAAACGGCACACGCGACAAAAAGGCTGGTAAAATACAAAACATTCGCAAAACTGCGGATGGAATTTTCGTGACTTTCCCTGCTCAGATCGTTCTGTATTTTCATCAGTTCATTCAGGTTCTCATACAGAATCAGGAACTGTTCATCGCCCATCTGAAGCATGACCGAGGCAGTCGTAATGTCGCCTCCCTGCAAAGCGGAATCTTTGGCATAAATCGACCGGATTTTATACTCTTCATGATTTTTCAGAATGGAAGTAAATACATTTCTTTCCTTTTCGGTCAGGACATCCGATTTCAGAATATCCTTGATGAGGTTTGATGATTCGTCCAGAAGCGCTATCTGCTGTGTCAGGAGTGTTTCTACGATTGGCCATTGATAACCGGTCAAGGCCCATACGTATCCCTTGTACATGTTGGCATGAATAACATTTATTTTTCGGACGATTTCCGAACTTTGCTTGTAGATATGAAAACGTTTATTAAAAATATCGTCAATCAGCATTCTCTGTTTATACAGGCTGCCTATGAAAATGATACAGAGGAGCAGGATGAAAAATATACCGATATTGGATGCGACAAAAATCTTTTTGCGCACCGATAAGTTATTGATAATATTATGTGCCCAGGATGAAACAAAGTTCATTGCATAACCTGCTGGTCCCACAAAAATTGAAAATGTCATCCCTTCAGGAAATCTGGCAACGCCTGCTCTGAAAATACTTGCCTGTGAAACTGCGCATCGGTTTAATCAATTTTGTAATATCCGCACATAAAAATGAGATAATTGACTCTTTCCAGATAGGTCACCTTGGGCTTGGCTTTTTTTAATCTGGGATGCGCCCAGCGGTACTCCACCCATCCATTGCCCTTTTTTTGAGCCTTGTCGCATATCTCACGAATAAAATATTTACCGTCCGGGTCTTTGACATTGTACCATTCCTTGCCGGGAATGGTCTTGTTGGTTCCATGGGCCACGACAATAGCCTTTTTTTTGAAATCCGTTTGGATCACCCACAGATAAAGATCGCCTTTTTGCAGCATGCCCTTGTCGGTTATCGCTTCCATTGTTTTCGCTTCACCATTTTTTTTATAGAAGGCTATCCCCTTTTTAACCAGAGCAATGGCGTCTTCTTTCTGTCCTGCAAATGCCGGGGAAACCAAAAAAAGACTGGCGATCATCAGCGCGGAAATAAAATTTCGGAAGGCTGTTTTTAACATATCATTCCTCACTTTTTTCTTTGTGAATGCACGTTAATAACAAGGATATTGAAAGCATCTGGCCTGCGTCTTTTTGCGGTTTCAATTTAAGTCTTTTCGTCATTTACTGTCAAGCAGTATTTAGGCAGCAGTATTTAGATTTGAGTTTAATTGCATTTTCGGATGAGGGTCGCCGCCTGCTGCCGCGCGATAGGAACTGCGCACCAGCGGCCCTGACGCGACAGATTGAAAACCTTTGGAATAGGCGATTTCCTGGAATTCGGCAAACTCATCGGGATGGTAATATTTGGCAACCGGCCAGTGATTTCGCGTGGGCTGCTGATACTGCCCGATGGTCAGTCGGGCGCAGGAAACGGATGCCAGATCATCGATCAGATGCAAAACATCTTCCTTCTTTTCACCAAAACCCACCATAAAGCCGCTTTTGGACACCATCGGGGTTGACGCGACACGGGAAAGCAATTGAAGTGAATGATGATAATTGCCCTGCGGGCGCAGCTTGCCAAACAACGGCAAAACAACTTCCATGTTGTGATTGATGACATCGGGTTTTGCGGCCATGACTTTTTCCAGCGCCCCGGGCTTGTCCCGAAAATCGGGAATCAGCACTTCGATTTTACAGCCGGGAACGGCTTGACCGAGCCGGGTAATGCAATCGACAAAGGCCTGCGCTCCGCCGTCCGGCAAATCGTCGCGTGTCACGGATGTGATGACAACATAATTCAGATTCATTTTTTTTGTTGCCAAGATCAGATGCTCAACTTCTTTTTCATCGACTGGCGAGGGCCGGTCGTGAGCAACATTGCAGTAAAGGCAGTCTCGGGTGCAGATGTTGCCGAGAATTAAAAAAGTGGCCGTGCCGCAGGCGAAGCACTCCGCCATGTTGGGGCAGGCCGCTTCCTGACAGACAGTATGCAGCCCCAAACCGGAAAGTGTTGATCTGATTTGACGGCAACCATCAGTATAAGGGGGACGCACTTTGAGCCAGGGAGGTTTCCGCAGGATTTGCGGTTTTGCGTTCATCTTATGATCTTTTCCAGCAAACGTCGGGTTTGCGGGCAGCCAGGACTTCGTCCAGACGGCTCACCGGCGTGGAAAGCGGCGCGTCTTTCACCCGCCGCGGGTTTTCCTTTGCCTCTTTCGCAATGGCGATCATGGCATCGCAAAATGTATCGAGCGTCTCTTTGCTTTCCGTTTCGGTCGGTTCAATCATGATGGCTTCAGGCACAATCAGCGGAAAATAAATGGTCGGCGGATGATAACCGAAATCAATCAGCCGCTTGGCCATGTCACTGGTATGCACACCGCTTTCGGCTACCTGACGATTCCCGGAAAAGACGCACTCGTGCATGCACACACGGTCAAAAGGCAGATCAAAACAGGGTTTCAATCTTTCCTTGATGTAGTTGGCATTGAGCACGGCCATTTCCGTGGCGCGCGTCAGCCCTTCCGCGCCCAGCGAACGAATGTACGTGTAGGCTTTGACAATGACGTTGAAATTTCCGTAAAAGGCGCGCACCCGGCCGATCGTATCGGGAAAATCCGAAGACCAAGCCCAGGTTGAATCCCTTTTAATGATACGGGGCACCGGCAGAAAATTCACGAGTTTGGCGCTGACACCCACCGGGCCGCTGCCGGGACCACCGCAGCCATGCGGCGTGGAAAATGTCTTGTGCAAATTTAATTGGATGACATCAAAGCCCAGATCGCCGGGCCGTGTTTTCCCCAGAAAGGCGTTGGCGTTGGCGCCGTCTCCATAGAGCAGGCCGCCCTTCCCGTGGACAATGGCCGCGACTTTTTCGATATTGCGCTCAAAAAGGCCCAGCGTGTTGGGATTGGTGAGCATTAATCCCGCCACATCCTCCGTCATCAAGGATTCCAGATGCTCAAGATCAACGCCGCCTTCGGGATTGGAACGCAGGGTCACCGTATCAAAGCCGCACAGGGCGCCGGAGGCGGGATTGGTTCCATGCGCGGCATCGGGAATCAACATCAGATGGCGTTTTTCGCCCTTCTTTTCAAAATATTTTTTGATCATCATGACGCCGGTCAGTTCGCCGTGCGCGCCGGCTGCGGGCTGCAGCGTAAAATCAGCCATGCCGAAGATGCCGCTCAAAAGTTTCTGCATGTCAACCATCAATTCCAGATTGCCCCGGGCAAATTCATCCGCTGCTTCGGGGTGCAAACCGGTGAAGCCGGGCAGGGCTGCAACATTCTCATTAATCTTGGGATTGTATTTCATGGTGCAGGAGCCCAGCGGATAAAACCCGAGATCGACGCCGAAGTTTCGCCGCGACAAATTGGTGTAATGCCGCACCAGATCGACTTCCGCAACTTCCGGCAAATCCAGATCGGCCCGCCGGTACTGCCCGCCGATTATTTCATCGATATCGATTGCCGGCACATCGCTTGCGGGTATATCCGCCGCACTGCGTCCGGGTTTGCTGATTTCAAAAATGAGTTCCATTTTTCTATTCCCCTTAGATTGCCTTACCTCTTAGCACAAGGGGGCTCGCCACCCTTCAGTGGTGGTTGCAACCCCTTGTGCTGCGTCTTGTTCTAACTGATAATCTCCGCCACACGATCCATATCGTCTTTAGAGAGCATTTCCGTTGCACAGAAAAGCAATGTATTCTCCAGCGCCGGATAATCTTTCTGCAAATCATAAGCGCCGATCATTCCCGCCGCTTTTAACTTTTCATTGACCGCCTGAGCATCGGGACAACGCAAGGCAAATTCATTATAAACGGGGGCGGAAAAAACTTCTTTCCAACCCGCAAGTTTCAAAAGGTTATTTTTTAAATATTGCGTTTTGTAAATATTGAGCGCGGCGAGTTTGCCCAGATTCTTGCCCAGAGCGGCCAGATAAACACCTGCCGCCAGCGCGCAGAGCGCTTCATTGGAGCAGATATTGGACGTTGCCTTTTCCCGGCGGATATGCTGTTCGCGCGTCTGCAGCGTCAGCACAAATCCGCGCCGGCCGTTTTTATCAACCGTCGCACCGGCCAGCCTGCCCGGGATGCGCCTGAGAAATTTTTCCCGTGCGGCAAAAATTCCCAGATAAGGGCCGCCGTAGTTGACCGGATTACCGAAGCTCTGTCCCTCGCCCACGACAAAATCCGCACCGGAGGCCCCTGCCGGTTTCAGCACACCCAGAGACGTGCCGTCGGTAAATCCGGCAATCAGCAACGCGCCATTTTTATGTGCGGCGTCCGCAATCGGTGTTATCTCTTCAATGCAGCCGAAAAAATTAGGGCTTTGCACGACAACCGCCGCGACACTGTCATCCAGTGCGTTTTGCAGTGCGGCCAAATCCAACTGGCCGGTTGCCGTATAAGGCATCTCCGTGATGGTATAGCCGTTAGCCCATGAATAAGTCTGCAAAACCTGCCGGTATTGAGGATGAACCGAACGGGCAACGACAATCCGCGAACGGTTGGACATTTTGGCGCACAGCACCGCCGCTTCCGCCATCGCAGAGGCGCCGTCATACATGGAGGCGTTAGCAATTTCCGTCCCGGTCAAATGGGCAATCATGGTCTGGTATTCGTAAATGGCCTGCAAAATGCCCTGGCTGATTTCCGCCTGATAGGGCGTATAGGCCGTATAAAATTCGGCGCGCCCGATGATGTGGCCGACGACCGCGGGAATGTAATGAACATAAGCGCCGGCGCCGGTCAGTGTGACGCGCGGCATCCGGTTTTTCGCGGCGATTGCCTGCATCAGTCCGAGTGTTTCCTGCTCGGATAAGGAAGCCGGTATGCCGGGCATTTGTCTTATACGAAATTTTTGCGGGATATCGGCAAACAGTTCTTCAATGCTTCCTGCGCCGATGACCGCCTGCATTTGATGGATATCCTGAGGCGTGTGGGGGCAATAGTCCATTTTGTCTAGTGTTTTTCCTCTTTGATCAAAGCATCGTAAGCGGCGGCGTTAAGGAGGGGTTTCAGATCTTCGGCGTTACTGAGTTTCAACCGGGCAATCCAGCCTTCATGGAAGGCGTCCTGATTGATCAGTTCCGGTGTTTCCTCCAGTATCTTATTGACGTCAATGACTTCGCCGCCAACCGGCGCGAAGACATCGGATACGGATTTAACGGATTCGACAACAGCCATCGGTTCGCCCTTCGCTACTTTTTTGCCGATCGGGGGCAATTCCACAAACACAATATCCGTCAGCATTTCCTGAGCGTAATCGGTAATGCCGACGGCAGCCGTCCCGTCGCCATTGTCTTTTACCCATTCATGGTCTTTGGAATACAATCTGTCGGTGGGATTTGATTTGGACATCACGATCCTCCTTAATGAATTATTTTTGCCTTTTATAAAATGGGAGCTTCACGACTTTTGCCGGACTAAGGGCATCACGAATGTGAATAGATACCTCCGTATCCGGGACGGCAAATTCGATAACAACAAAAGCCAGGCCAATCGCCTTGTTCAAGGTTGGAGCATACGTGCCGGATGTAACCACGCCAATTTCTCTGTCACCTTTTGTGACCTTGTAATGATGCCGCGCAATACCGCGTCCGGTCATCTCGAACCCGATCAGCTTTTTCCTGAGACCCTGATTTTTCAGGGTCATCAGTGCGGATTTCCCCGCAAAATCCTTGTTCCAGTCCACAAGCCAGCCATAAGGAACGGCCAGCGGACTGACCGCTTCGCACATATCCTGACCGTTGAGCATCATGCCTGACTCCAGACGCAGGGTATCGCGGGCGCCCAGTCCCGCCGGTTTTAAACCGGATACAGCGCCCGTTTCCATCAATTGGTCCCAGATGAGACCAATGTGATCGGCAGATGCGTAAATTTCAAAACCGTCTTCACCGGTGTAGCCGCTGCGGGAAATGATCGCCTGTAGGCCCGCCACCTGAGATTCGATAAAATGATAGAAACGAATACCCTTTAAATCAGCAGGGGTCAACTTCTGTAAAATATCTTCTGAACGGGGCCCCTGCAAATCCAGTTTGCCGGTTTTATTGCTGACGTCTTCCATCCGGCAGTCAAACTTCTTTTCCTGAAGAATGGATTGGACACGCAGGAAATCAGACTCGCGGGTCGTAGCATTGGTCACCAGCATATAAAAATCCTCAGACATTTTATATACGGTTAAATCATCGATGATACCACCACGATCGTTGAGCAAAGCCGAAAGTTTGACCTGGCCCGTCTTTTGTCCCGCCAGATCGCGGGTCAGTGCAAATTGAAGCAGATCAAGCGCCTGCGGTCCTTTAACCTCAATTTCGCCCATATGGCAAATATCGAAAAGTGTCGCGCTTTCGCGGGTCGTTTTATGTTCCTCAATCACGTTCGTATATTGCACGGGCATGGCCCAGCCGCCGAAATCAATAATTTTAGCTTTCAAATCAACGTGCTTTTCGTATAAAGGCGTTTTTTTCATAGAGGATACCCGGCATGCTCGTTATTTAAAAAGTTTATCAATTAAGGCCTGCTTGTTTTTCGGGTAATAAAGATTACCCTCATAATCCACAATTAATTTGCCGTCGAGATGATCGATTTCATGCTGCACAACCCGGGCGGTATAGTCCAGGTATCGCTTGCTGATTTTTTCGCCTTTTTCATTCAAGGCGCGGACTTTTACTTCAGGAAAGCGACTGACTTCAATTTGAATGTCCGGACAGGAAAGACACCCTTCCGTCGCCGTCACTTTTTCACCGCGCGCCTGGGTAATGCGCGGATTGACCAGCACGTCATAATCATCCGGGCTCATTTTTTTCTTCTTATCATCGACGGTCTTATTGCGGAAAATAATCATCCTTTTGTTAATGCCGATTTGCGGCCCGGCAAGACCGGACGCGTCATCGCGGCAGGTAAAGGAATCAATCAGCGCCTTAATTTCCGCCAGATCTTCTTTACTCAAGGGTGTTTTTAATTCGACCGACTTTTTTCTCAGAACAGACGTGTCAGCTTCGTTAACACCTTCATCATTCCAAAGGGTTAAAACTCTTTTGGGGGCCATATATTTCACCATCGGGGTGTTTTTCTTTGGCGGTATAACACCGATCGGATGTTATTTCAAGTAAACGAAGCTTGCAAATTCCTTCCATCTTTTGTTAAACAGATACGCCATGATGTGAATTTGATGAAAGACATGGAATGATTTGTGATTAATCAAATAGTTACCCACATAACAAGGAAACAGTTTGCCCTCGCTCTTAATTTTACAGACGGCATTGTTCCCGAAATGCCTGCCTGCAGCGATCAAAAACAGCGTCTGCTCTATATCCATATTCCTTTTTGCGAAGAACTCTGCCCCTACTGTTCGTTTCATCGCATTCGCCTGGATGAAACCCTGGCGCTGAGATACCATCACGCCCTGCGCAATGAAATGGCTCTTTACCGTCAGAAAGGCTATCGTTTCAGCGGTATTTACGTTGGCGGCGGCACGCCGACGGTCTTGATTGATGAATTGGCGGAGACCCTGTTTCTGGCCCGGGAATTGTTTCCCGTCACCTCCGTATCGGTGGAAACGAATCCCAATCACCTGACGGATGCCAACATCACGATTCTTCAGCAAGCGGGGGTTAACCGGCTGTCCGTGGGGGTACAGACTTTTAATGATGATTTACTCAAAAAAATAGCCCGTTATGACAAATACGGTTCAGGTGAAGATATTGCCTTCCGCCTCCGGCGAACCATGGGGTCGTTTGACACCGTCAACGCCGACATGATTTTCAACTTCCCCGAACAGACGGCTGAAATGCTTAAGGCCGATCTGACGGTTTTGCTGAACCTCAAAATGCAGCAGATTACTTTTTATCCGTTGATGGTTTCAACGCTCACCCAGCGCCTGATGCAGGAGACACTGGGAGAAGTCAACTTCCGGCGGGAAAAATCCTATTTCAACCTGATCCTGC
>DFZJ01000046.1 GCA_002382045.1 Syntrophaceae bacterium UBA4059 | reverse complement strand
GTGGGGATGGTGGCCACACGAAGTTCCAGCTCATCGCCGCCGGCGCGTCGGAATTTGATTTTACCGTCCTGCGGCTTTCTTTTTTCGGTAATATCCAAATTCGACATGATCTTGATGCGTGAGACAAGCGCTTGCCGGTAGCTGAAGGGAAGTGCCTGGTAAATGGCACAGTCGCCGTCAACACGGAACCGGATTTCCACATTTTTTTTACCGATATTGGGCTCGATATGAATATCAGATACCCGGCGGGCGGAAGCATCGTTAATAATTTTATTAACGAGCTGCATGATCACGCTGTCGGATTCCATGACCACGTCGGAGCCTTCATCGTCTGCCATGCCTTGATCCTGATCATCCATCTGGCCTAACAGTTCGGTAAAAGAATGCTCGTCTTCGGGAGAGTGAAAAAAGAGGTTGATATATTTTAAAATATCTTCCGGCAAGGCGACGTCATACTTTACTTTTTTTGTTTTCAGCAGATTTTCGATGGTGTCTCTTTTCAAGACATTGTTGGGATCATCGACAATGACATGAATATTGCCGTCAATTTTTTCCAGCGGCACCCACAATTCACGCTGGAGGTAATCTTTTTTCAGGGTGAGAATTAAATCGCCGGGGATCACGATCTTGTCATTATAATCAATAAACCGGCAGCGGTAAAATTCTTCAAAGGAGTGGCCGATAGCGTCTTTGGAAATTCTATACTTGCGCATCAGATATCGCTCGATGGATTCTTTTTCATTGCGCGCTTCCTCCCAGGCTGTTTCCAGTTCTTCCTCTTTAAGTAAACCGCGGGTAATCAGAAAATCGAAGCGGGTCTTGCGCCGACGTTCCAAACGCTGCTGATTGTAAAAAGCAACCCCTAAAACTTCGACGATTTCCATGACGAGACCAACTTCTTCTTCCGTGAATTTGTTGTCGCCTTTTTTCTTGTTGAGGATCTGGATGACGCCCATCAGCTGATCTTCATAAAAAATCGGAGCGGCAAAAATTTGTTTGGTCTTGAATCCCGATTTTTTATCCCAGCTGGAATCAAAGGTCAGCTCAAAATCAATGGCTTTGAGTTCCGCCTGATTGTATGCATCTTTGATATTTACAATATTGAAGGTATTGGCAACATATCCGGCAATGCTTTGATTGCTGATCGGGACGCGGATTTCCTTCAACTGAGAACCCGCCAGAAACATGGAATAGATTTCATTACGATTTTTATCGACGACATAAAGCGTCATGGAGTATGCATTAAATAAATTCAGGATACCGTCTTTCAAGTCAACCAGTATTTGCCGGAAATTCTTGGCCGCATGTATCCGGTTGGTGATATCCTGAAGGCTTTTGCGCAGTCGCAGCTTTTCATCCATGCTGGTTATTGGATCTGGTTTATCCAGTGGACTCATCTGAAAATTTCTCCATCGTAATTTTTTCTATATCGAAAAACGTCGTTATCTTAGCAAGCACTTAAATGATTGTCAATCAAACTGATGTTCACGTTATGGGCCCGAAAAGCTTGCGATTAAATGTCGATCAATCAGCCGGCGGTCACAATTTTTGAAAAATCAGCAATTTTATGGAACAGCGCTGATATTTCCGACAGAAGCGATAATCGGTTGAAACGGATTTTCTCATCTTTGTCCATGACCATGACGTGATCAAAAAAAGCATCCACGGGAGGACGCAGAGCGGCAAGTTTGTTTAATGCGGCGTTGAAATCTTTTTCAGCAATGCCTTTTTCTACGCGCATTTTAATGTTTTCCAATGCTGAAAATAATTTAATTTCCGCATCATCGGAAAGCAGGTTGACATCAACCTGAGCCTCGCGAAAATCCTTGAGAATATTATCTACCCGCTTGAAAGCAACCGAGATCAGTTCAAATTCCGGATTTTGCCTGAAAGCCGTGAGCGCCTGAATTTTTTCGATAACCGATACAAGATTGTCGATGTCCGTGGACAGAACCGCATCCACCGTATCGTAAGCATAACCCTGGGCAATCAGTTGATTTTGCAGGCGGCCCCTGAAAAAATCCAGAACATCTTTCCTGACCTCTTCGGCCGGTTTTTTCAGGACGTCTTTCAGTGATGCGAGACTTTCATCAACCAGAAAATTCAGGCTCAAGGGGTAGCGCCGTGACAAAATGATATTGATAATACCCAGCGCCTGACGCCGCAAAGCATAGGGATCCGCCGTTCCGGTCGGAGGTATTCCCACCGCGAAAAAGCCGACGATGGTATCTATTTTATCGGCAATAGCGACGATGGCGCCTTCATCCGTTTGGGGTAAATCGCCGCCGGCGATAATCGGCAAATAATGTTCATAAATGGCATTGGCAATTTCCGGTTTTTCGCCGGCTAAAAGCGCATACTCGCGACCCATAATGCCTTGGAGTTCCGAGAATTCACCCACCATGAGTGATTCCAGATCAGCCTTGGCCAAAAGCGCGGCACGGTCCACGTTTTTTTTGACGGACGGTTTAACTTTGGCGGCAATCTTGACCGCCAGCTTGCGGAAGCGCATCACTTTCTTGTGCGATGTTCCCAAGAGCGTGTGAAAGACGACTTTTTTTAGAGACTCGACCCGGTCTTCCAGGGGAACTTTTTTGTCTTCCTCAAAGAAAAACGAAGCGTCGGCCAGACGCGCCCGCAGCACTCTTTCATTTCCGCTGGCCACCACGGCGATGTCGCGGGCGCGGGTGTTGCTGACGGCGATGAAGTAAGGCAAAAGTTTCCCCTCGTCGCTGATGACGGGGAAATATTTCTGATGGGAGATCATGGTGGTGGTGAGAACTTCTTTAGGAATATTTAAATAATTTTCATCGAAGTGTCCACGCACAATGACCGGATATTCGACAATAAAGCTGATGGTTTCCAGCAGATCTTCCGTATAGAAAAGTTTTCCGCCGATTTCGGCTGCCGCCTTTTGGGCTTCTTCGAGAATTATTTTTTTCCTTTCGGCGGGATCCGCGATGACGAAATGTTCTCTGGCTTTATTCAGATAATCTTCAAATCCTGAAACAACAAAAGGAGCGGGACTCATGAAACGATGACCGCAGGAGGTATTTCCGCTTTCAATATCTTCAGCTTTCAGGGGAACAATTTCGCCGTCGTAAAGAGCCAGCAGCCAGTGAACAGGACGGGCAAAACGCAAATCGTATGCTGCCCAGCGCATGGATTTGCGAAAGGGGATGGCCAGCATAAAGCTTTTGAGAATATCCGGCAGCAGATATTTTGTCGGTTGCCCGGCGATGGTTTTCCGGGCGCCGAGATATTCGCCCTTTTCGGTGGTGATGGTTTCGAGTTGGGAGACTTCCAGCCCCTGCCCTCTGGCAAAACCTGTGGCGGCTTTGGTCGGCTGGCCGTTTTCATCAAAAGCGGCTTTTTTGGCTGGTCCCAGTTTTTCTACCGTCTGGTCGTCCTGTCTGGGCGCCAGATCGGCAATGGTGAGGACCAGACGCCTCGGCGTGGCCAGACAGCGGATACCATCAAAAGCGATTCGCTTTTCGGTAAGTGTCTTGCGGATGATGTCATCCATATCCATGATCGCCTTGGATAAAAACGCGGCGGGAATTTCTTCGGTGCCAATTTCAAAAAGCAGTTCGTTACTCATTTTATCTCCAGATGTCCTATGCGTTCTTTAAAAGGGGATACCCCAGTTCTTCGCGTTGTTTCATGTAGCGTTCCGCGCTCAGGCGCGCCAGATTTCTGACCCGGCCGATGTAACTGGTTCGCTCGGCCACACTAATCGCGCCGCGGGCATTGAGCAGATTAAACGTGTGCGAGCATTTCAAACAGTAATCATAGGCGGGCAGGGCCAGATTCTTTTCGGCGACGCGCAAGGCCTCTTCCTCATACATGTCAAAGAGCTTTCGCAGCATGGGAATGTCCGCTACTTCAAAGTTATAGGTCGAAAACTCCACTTCGCCTTTGTGGTGCACATCGCCGTATTTGACTTTATCGGTCCACTGCAAATCATAGACGTTGTTGATGCCCTGAATGTACATGGCGATGCGTTCCGTTCCGTAAGTCAGTTCAGCGCAGACAGGGTTGCAGTCAAAGCCCCCGACCTGCTGGAAATAGGTAAACTGCGAGATTTCCATGCCGTCGAGCCACACTTCCCATCCCAGTCCCCAGGCGCCCAGTGTCGGAGATTCCCAGTCGTCCTCAACGAAACGGATGTCGTGTTCCAGCGGATCAATGCCGAAGCTTTTGAGCGAGTTGAGATAGAGCTCCTGGATATTGACCGGCGACGGTTTCATAATCACCTGATATTGATAGTAATGTTGAAGCCGGTTGGGATTTTCGCCGTAGCGGCCGTCGGTCGGTCGCCTCGATGGTTGCACATAGGCTACGTTCCATGGTTCCGGTCCCAGCGCACGCAGGCAGGTAGCGGGATGAAACGTTCCCGCGCCGACTTCCATATCGTAAGGCTGCTGGATGACGCAGCCCTGAGAGTGCCAGTATTGTTCGAGTGCAAATATTAATTCCTGAAAATTCACAATATCCTCCTTAGAGAGTTGCCGAAAAGAAGCACAGACCCGTTATGGGGATCCGTTTCTTTAAAATAATCTGTGGCTACCTAGCACGAAAGGGCGACAGAATCAATATTAAAGGGTAAAAGACCGGATCGGTCAACCGGCATCGGTTGGTAACAACTGCATGAGAGACGATCCAGGCAGGATAGTTTTTCATTGACATCGCCAGTCGAGTTTTCTATGAACTAAAAAACAATGAAGTAAATATCACGCCCCGAAGTTCTTAAACCGATTAAAAGCAGGCATGAGCAACTTTTAAATGCATTGGGCGAACATTCATTAACGCATCGAAAGGATTTCCATTATGCATGGTATTCTTCCGGACATTGGCATTGCTGTTCTCGCGGCGACAGCGTTGGGATTTATTTTTCAGCTGTGCCGGCAGCCGGTTATTCTCGGTTATCTGGTGGCGGGTGCTCTCATCGGGCCGCAAATCGGTTTAAAGCTGGTATCCGATCCGGCCAATATAGAAGTCATTTCCGAAATCGGTTTAATTCTTTTGCTGTTTATCATCGGTCTGGAACTCAACCCCGCCAAACTGATTTCCTCCGGCAGGAAGCTGGTCTATGCAGGCATCGGTCAGTTTATCTTTTGTGTTCTGATCGGTCTGGGGTTTTTTGCGCTGCTGGGTTACCCGCTCGGCGGCGGCAAAATTGACGCACTTTATCTGGCGCTTTTCTGCGCGTTGTCCAGCACGGCCATTGTGGTTAAACTGCTGTACGACAAGTTTGAACTCGATACGTTACCCGGCCGGATCAGCCTGGGCATTCTAATTTTTCAGGACCTGTGGGCCATCTTGATTCTGGCTTTGCAGCCGAACTTCACAAACCCGGAGTTGCATTTGGTGGCACTGGCTTTCGGGAAGGGTTTTGTGCTGCTTGCGATCGGTTTTTTATTGAGCCGGTACCTGCTGCGCTGGATTTTCGCGAAGATCGCCAAAACGCCGGAAATGGTGGTAGCCATGTCCATCGCCTGGTGCACTTTTATGGCGGGACTGGGGTCATGGATAGGCATGTCGATGGAAATGGGCGCCTTGATTGCCGGGGCGGCCATTGCGTCGTTTCCCTACGGTGTGCATGTTACGGCTAAAGTGTTGCCGCTCCGGGATTTTTTTCTCACGCTTTTTTTCCTGTCGATCGGCATGAAGATACCTTTTCCGGATGCGGCAACATTATTCACGGCGGTTTTGATCGTCTTGTTTGTAATTGTATCCCGCTTCCTTACTATCTATCCGATTCTGACGCTTTGCGGCAGCGGCCGTCGAACCGGCTTTATCACCAGCCTGAACCTGGCCCAGATCAGTGAATTTTCTCTGGTGGTCGCGGCTCTTGGCGTGAGCTACGGACATATCCGACAACCTCTGATGTCGCTGATTATTTATGCCATGGCAATTACCTCCGTGCTGTCTTCTTATTTTATTAATGGGAACCATCAGCTTTATCTGATCTTTGACAGCCTGCTTACTAAAATGGGATTTCCTTCCAAGGATGCACAGCATCCGGCTGAAGCAAGTGGAGAACATTATCCGATTGTGCTTTTGGGTTATCATCGCAGCGCCCGGGCGCTCATCGATAAAATCGAAGAGAGAGCCCCCGATCTTTTGGAGAAAATACTGGTGATTGATTTCAACCTGGAAGTCCTCAAAGAGCTGGGAGACCGTCATGTGAAAGGAATATTCGGCGATATCAGCAGCATGGACACGCTGGATCATGCCCATATTGCCGGAGCCGATATGATTCTCTCCACGATACCGGACATGCTGCTTAAAAATACGAATAACCTTTCGCTGGTTAAAACGTGCCGGATGCTGGCGCCCAATGCCATGATTGTGGCCACCGCGGATTCTACTGAGCAGATTGAAGATTTAAAGTTTAATGGCGCGAACGAGGTTTTGCTGCCCTACTCATTGATCGGTGAAACGATCGCGGACATGATTCTNNAAGGGTGATTGACTTTTCTTCATAGAAAGCCGATTGTAAATCAGAGTATTGAGAAGAGGAGGAAAAGGAGAAAAAAATGAAAAAAATTATTTCATTAGTTGTAATGCTGTTCGTGACGTTAGTTGTCTCGACAGGATACGCGCAAGTGAGAGCAGGAGAGTTTGACATTACTCCCACTATTGGTGGTTATATGTTCGAAGGCAACGAAGACATGGATAACTCATTGGCTGTGGGTCTGCGTGCCGGATACAATTTTACCAAGTATATTGGTTTAGAAGGTTTTGGTTTCTATGTTCCAACAAACATTAGAGCAGAGGGAGCCGCCGGCAAGGAAAAAACAAATTTTCTTTTTTACGGGATTGAAGGAATTTTTAACATTCTGCCGAATAACAAGTTGGTACCCTTTTTAGCTGTTGGCGCTGGAGGCACTCACTATGCCGATTCTTATGATAGAACCACTGAAGACAAAAAAAATAAAATCGTTGCAGATTATGGCGCCGGCTTGAAATATTACCTGTCGGAAAATGTTGCCCTGCGGGGCGATGTTCGCCATGTTATTCCTTTCGATGACTCTCATAACAATTTGCTCTATACGGTAGGCCTGACCCTTGCTTTTGGCGGCGCAAAGAAGGTTGTGGAGGCGCCTGCTCCGGTTGTTGAGGAAGCAAAACCTCAGGCAGCAGCGGCTCCGGTTGTCGAAGAAGTGAAAGCCCAGCCGGCAGCTCCCGTGGCGGCAGCTCCGGTGGTTGTCGAAGAAGTAAAACGCCCGGCGGCAGCAGCTCCTGAAATTATTGAAAAGGGGAAAACGACCCTGAAAGTATTGTTTGATACCAATAAGGCCATCATCAAGAAAAACTCCTTCAAGGATGTCGATAATCTGGTCGTCGTAATGAAACAATATCCGGAACTCAATGTCGTGATCGAGGGACATACGGATAGTGTTGGCAGCAACGCATACAATAAAAAACTTTCCCAGAGACGCGCTGATGCTGTCAAGACATATATGGTTAAAAAAGGCGGCATTGACGCCAAACGTTTGAAGGCAGTGGGGTATGGCGAAGAAAAACCTATTGCGGACAATAAAACGAAAGAAGGGAAGGCCAAGAATCGTCGTGTAGAAGCGGTAACTGCCGAATATACCGTTAAGAAGTAATCAGGCTATAGGTCATAGCCTGTCAGTATAAAAAGACCCCCGCGGCGAGCCTCGGGGGTCTTTCATTTTGGCGCGCCCGGCAGGGCGCACAGACTTGGTGGTGAAAGTCCATTACTCACCCGGCAAGGGGAAGATTTAGCCGAATGGCAAGGGTGTCGCAGGTGACTGCGAATCTGGAGGAAGCCGAAGGCAAAGCGCTGGCCTGACGAACAGGAAGCGGATACGACGGTTCGAAGGCGGACGAAAGCGGAGTTGGAGCGGAAAAACGGGTTGATGGAAGTCGTGTGCGAACGGGTCAAGCTGAAACTTGCCTATCGGGGAATCAGGACACTCGGAATACCGACGCTGACGGATCGACTGATCCAGCAGGCGTTGCCTTGCGCAGCAGTGCACCTTTCGGCGTGTGGCGGGGAGAGGGAAGATAAATTTGGTTGCCCGCGTGAGCCTGATCGATTTTATTTCCGTCAGCATCCAGGATGGTTTGTGTATCAATCGTAAATGTTTCGTGAGGTAATAACAATTCTATGTTTTCTCCCGCTTTCAGATGGTTGCGGACGGAAATGAGCATTTGTTTCCGGATTTCATCGTAGTCTGATACAATTCCCGCCGGCTCATGCGTCTGAATATTCTTGATGTGAGGACTGCATTCGTTTATCATTTCTTCGGCAAAACAAAAACCCGTCGTGTAGCCGCGATGAGATATTTTGCCCAGTTCCTCCTGCCATTGCGGATCGCACGGGTATTTTTCTTTTTGTTGGATCAGCGCGTCGAGCGCCTGCCGATACGTTCGGGTAACGACCGCCACATAATAGGATGACTTCATGCGTCCTTCAATTTTTACGCTGGTGACGCCGGATGCCAATACATCGGGCAGATATTCGATCAGGCACAAATCTTTTGAGCTCAGTAAATAGCTGAAACGTTCATCCTCTTCCAGAAGGATAGGATCCTCGGGACGCGTTGCTTCCGTGAGACGATATTCCCAGCGGCAGGGCTGGGTGCAGTCACCCTGATTGGCGCTGCGCTTGTTGCGCCAGGCGGAAAGATAGCAGCGTCCGGAATAAGACATGCACATGGCGCCGTGGATGAATATTTCCAGTTCCATGCCGGGGACTGCCGCGGCAATTTCTCCAATTTCGCGTAAAGTAAGCTCCCTCGCCAGAATGATCCTCCGGATTCCCTGATCCTGCCAGAAGCGGACGGCTTCAATATTGGTTGTATTGGCTTGCGTGCTCAGATGTAAAGTGATCTGCGGGGCAATTTGACGGATCAATCGAATCAAGCCGGGATCGCTGACAATCAGTGCGTCTATGCCTGTTGCCGTCAACCCGGGAATAATTTTTCGCACCGTATCCAGATCGGTGTTGCGGGCGAACGTATTGAGGGCGCCGTAAACCTTGACGCCTTGAGCGTGCGCTTCGGCAATACCCGCGGCGAGATCATCGCAGGACATTTCGGCGGATGCCGCGCGCAAACTCAAACCCGGAATGCCGACATAAACAGCATCGGCCCCATAGAGCAGAGCGGCGCGTAATTTTTCCAGATTGCCGGCGGGGATAAGCAGTTCCGGTCGGCGCATACGAACCTCCCTTAAGAGCAATACCTTCGCACCTGTTCCATGACTTTGAGGGATTTGACTTCTTTGCCCAGCAGGTGCGTAATAAAACCACAGAGGATGTTGCGGGATTCGCAGGCAAGGCCCTCCGGCATGCTGACCATTTTCATTTTTTCAATGTCCATGTCTTTCCCCAGAAGCAGTGTACGGACGGTGCCGGCCGAGACGCTTTGATCGTATCTTTCCGGACGGGCACACGCGGCGCAGGTAATGCCGCCATCTTTCGGAAAAAAGTAGTAAGATGTGCCGTTGGTCACGGGCGTTTTACAGTTTACGCAGGCCGTGAGCGCCGGTTCGAAGCCGGTAATTTTCAAAAGGCGCATTTCAAAAAATCGAATCGTCGTGTCGGAAGCCTTTTCCCGCGTAAGCCAGGCCAGGAAATCCGCCAGCAGCATAAACAGATTATCGTTGGATTTTCCTTCCGGACTGAAGTGATCGGTCAGATCAATGAAATAGGAAGCGGTCAGGGTTTTTTCCAGATCCTGACGAATGAGGGAGTAATGATCGATAATATCGCAGGATTCAATAAAGGCGAGGGCGTCGCGATTTTTTCGCGAAAAAATGATATTCGTCAACGAAAAGGGTTCAAAGACGTTGGCAAAACGTTTTTTACTTCTTTTGGCGCCTTTGGCGATTCCCTTGATTTTGCCGAACTCACGGCTGTAAAAAGTGATGATTAAATCCGATTCGCCGTAGCTTAAACTCTTCAAAACAAATCCGGCGGTTTTATGGCTTTCTCTGGTGCTCATGATTTTGACGCCAGTCCATCATACTTAATGTCGCCGCTCACGATGGTTAAAACGGCGCGTCCCTTCAATCTGGCGCCATGAAAAGGCGAGTTCTTCCCGCGTGATTGGAAGGCCTTGACATCCACTGTCCAGGGCAGTTCAGGGTTGATAACGGTGATGTCCGCGTCAGAGCCCGGCGCGAGCGTTCCTTTGGACAGATTTAAAATGCGCGCCGGATTGCAGCTCATTTTGGCAACAAGTGCAGGCCAGGTCAGAACGCCGTCATGCACCAGATTCAGGCTCAGGCCAAGAGACGTTTCCAGGCCGCTGATTCCGTTTAGTGCGTATTCAAATTCCACTTCTTTATCCGTACGGCCATGCGGCGCGTGATCGCAGGCGATGGCGTCGAGTGTGCCGTCAGCGAGGCCTTCTTTAATGACGGCCACATCCGCCGGACCGCGGAGCGGCGGACTGACTTTATGGTTGGTATTATAATCCTGAAGCGATGCATCGGTTAAGGTGAAGTAATGCGGGGCGGTTTCCGCCGT
>DFZJ01000195.1:13386-46275 GCA_002382045.1 Syntrophaceae bacterium UBA4059 | reverse complement strand
ATTATTTGCGCTATGGCGGCAACACGACCTGCCTGGAAATCAGGAATGGTCGTGACGACATTTTGCTGGTGGATGCCGGATCGGGAATCCGCGAAGCGGGCAATGCCTTTCTGGCCGAAGGTCGGAAGGATTTAACCCTGCTGCTGACGCACGCGCACTGGGATCACATTATGGGGTTTCCTTTTTTCAAACCCCTCTACCGGCATGATACCAACATCACCGTCTGGGGTTGCGCTTTCGCTCAGGACTCCATCAAGGAAATGCTGGCGCGCATCATGTCCGCCCCCTATTTTCCGATCAACTACGATGCGATTCACGCCAATGTCACTTACGCGGACATCTGCGGTGAAACCTATCAAATGGGCGATCTGAACATCACGCCGATTGCGCTTTCCCATCCCAATCAGGGAACCGGTTACAAATTTTCAGAGGCCGGCAAAAATTTTGTTTTTCTGACCGACAACGAACTGGGATTGCGGCATGAGGGAGGGCTTGCGTATGACGACTATCTCGAACACTGCCGCGGCGTCGATCTGCTGATTCATGACGCTGAATATCGGGACGAAGAATACCCGAAAAGAAGCGGCTGGGGACATTCCACCATCGAGCAGGCGACAAAACTCGCGCTGGACGCCGGCGTCAAGCAACTGGGACTTTTCCATCACAACCAGGACCGTTTTGATGCTGAAATTGACGACATGGTCACCGCCTGCCGCCGCATCATCTCTGAAAAGAATTCCTCGCTGGAATGTTTTGCCGTCCACCAGGGAATGGAGCTGGCACTGTAAGTATTCGTTATCAAACCGCCTGACAAAAAATCTTATCGGAGAAAACGCCATGCTGATCCTTGCCCACCTGTCCCTGATGATCGCCGCTTTGTTGTGTCTCACAGCGGGTGTCGGCCTGGCCCTGTTCGGGCGAAAAAGGAAATTCTGGTTAAAATGGCATAGAGGCTTCAATACAACTGGTTTTTGTTTACTTGCCTCCGCCGCCGCGATGGCTTTCGCCCATGTTACAACCTCCGGCGGCACCCATCTGGCGGGTCCCCATCAATGGATCGGCCTTGCCGCTTTTATCTTGACAGCTATAACGCTTTATCTCGGTTTCGCCCTGCTGAAAACAGCAAACAAACCCCGTCGACGCAGGGTGCACCGGTGGACGGGACGTCTCTCCATGCTGGCCATGGGAGCCGCGCTGATCCTGGGTTTGATAATGATCGGTGTCCTTTAAAATGTTTCTTCCGACCACGCCTGAAGAATTAAAAAAAAGAGCCTGGAACAGGCTTGATGTCATTTTGGTCACAGGCGACGCCTATATCGACAGTCCCCATATCGGTGTGGCCGTCATCGGCCGGGTGCTGGCCAACGCGGGCTATCGCGTGGGGATTATCGCACAGCCGGACATCAAAAGCGCCGCCGACATCAGCCGGCTGGGCGAACCGCGTCTTTTCTGGGGCCTCACCGGCGGCTGCATGGATTCCATGGTAGCCAATTATACGGCCGCAAAGAAGAGAAGGCACGAGGATGACCTGACCCCCGGCGGCAAGAACAATCGCCGTCCCGACCGCGCTTCCGTCGTCTATGCCAATCTCATCCGGCAATATTTTAAAAACACAAAGCCTCTTGTTCTGGGAGGCGTTGAAGCAAGCCTCCGTCGCATCGCCCATTATGATTACTGGTCGGATGCCGTGCGCCGCTCGATTCTGTTTGACGCTCGCGCCGATATTCTGGCTTACGGCATGGCGGAGCGGGCCGTGGTTGAAATCGCAGGGAGGCTGGCGGCAGGGCAAAATATCAAGAACATTCGAGGCACCTGCACAATTGAAAGCGAACCGCCGGACGGCTATCGGGAACTGCCTGCCTACGAAAATGCTGCCGCCTCTAAAAAAGCCTTCGCGGATATGTTTAAGATTTTCTATTCCAACAATGACCCGGTCACAGCCTGCGGCCTTTATCAGCAGCATGGCAACCGCTATCTGGTGCATCATCCGCCCGGTCAGCACCTTTCCATCACCGAACTGGATACCATTTATGGACTGAATTTTTCACGCATGGTCCATCCCTTTTACCAGGCGCAGGGTCACGTCCGTGCGATGGAAACCATTGCTTTCTCTCTGACTACACACCGGGGTTGCTTCGGTGAATGCCATTTCTGCTCCATCGCCCTGCACGAAGGCCGGACGATTCTCAGCCGCAGCGAAGCATCCATCCTGGCTGAAGCCGGAAAGATAGCAGCGCTCCCGAATTTCAAAGGTTATCTTGTGGACGTCGGCGGAGCAACGGCCAACATGTATGGCATCGACTGCTCCCGCAAGCCCGAGCGGGGCGCCTGCCCCGATAAACGGTGCCTGTATCCGCAGCCCTGTCCCTCTCTTAAAGCCGATCACGCAAGGCAAATTCACCTGCTGAAGGGTCTTCGCGCCATTGACGGCGTCAAAAAAGTATTTGTCGCTTCCGGCATCCGTCACGACCTGGTGCTGGCGGATAAAAGACATGGCGCGTCTTATCTGCGCGAGCTGACTAAACATCATATCTCCGGACAGTTGAAGGTCGCCCCGGAGCATGCCACACCCGCCGTGCTGGCACTGATGGGCAAGCCACAGTCGGAGGCGCTGGTTCATTTTAAAAACCTTTTTGAAAAGATGAATACGGAAGCGGGACTTAAGCAATTTCTGACTTACTATTTTATCGCCGCTCATCCGGGCTGTACGGAAGAAGACATGCGCGATTTAAAATCATTTGCCGCGCGTGAACTGCACACCACGCCGCAGCAGGTGCAGATTTTCACCCCTCTTCCCTCCACCACCTCCGCGCTCATGTACTGGACGGGAATCAATCCGGCAACCGGCAGAAAAATTTATGTGGAAAAAGATCCGGTTCAAAAACAGAAACAAAAAGATATCGCCACCGCAGGCGGCAAACGACCGGGCAAAAGCAACAAGCTGTCCGGCGCCGGAAGATAACGTTTTTTTGTCACTTAACATGTGTTAAAAGTATTTGAAGAAAGGTTACCCTCGGGTAAAATTACAGGAGGTATTGCTTATGCGTCTTTTCCCTAAAGAAGAAAATTTCTTCGATTTCTTTGAAGAATTGGCCACCAAGATTGAAGAAGGCAGTCAATTTTTTCTTGAAATGACCCAAAATCAAAATTATTCCGCATCGAGAGTTTCCCGCCTTAAGGAAATTGAGCACGAAGCGGACGGCATTGCTCATAAAACATACGAGAGAATGCACAAGACCTTCCTGACGCCCCTTGATCGTGAAGACATCTACGCATTGGTCAATAAAATGGACGACATTATGGATGCCATCGAAGGCACCGCCAGCCGCCTGCACATGTATAAGGTTAAAAAGCCGGATGATGAAATCATTAAACAGGCGGAGATTCTTTTTCTGGCGGTCAAAAAAATTAAAGTTGTCGTTCATGGCTTGCGTAACATGAAAAACAGCCAGATGATTCTGGACGGCTGTGTGGAGATTCACACCCTGGAAAATGAAGGCGACGTCCTTTTAAGAGCCACGATCACCGATCTCTTTATGAAAGAAACCGATGCCGTCGAACTGCTTAAATGGAAGGAAATCTTTGAGCGGCTTGAACAAGCGATTGATCTTTGTGAAAGTGTATCCAACATCGTGGGAGGCATCGTTCTAAAAAATGCCTGAGCTTTAAAAAAGGCAGGGCCCCTCGACCCTGCCTTGATAACTTTCCGGTCATGATGCCCGGCCTGATATCAGCGTTTCATTTCCCGTACAATTATCCTGCTGTAATATAATTGCTCAATTGTGAGATGAGAAAATCTTTGTGGGAAATGATTGATTTTACCACATCACCAATGGAAACGATGCCGACAAATTTTGTTTTTTCGAAAACAGGCAAATGACGCACATGTTTTCCCGTCATCAGCACCATGGCATCTTCCAGGCTGGTATCGGTGGTGACTGAAAACAAATCGGAAGACATGATTTCTTTCACCAGAGTTTTTTTGGAGGTTTTCTTCTGGAGGATAATTTTCCTTGCATAATCCCGTTCAGAAATGATGCCCACGACTTTTTTCTTGTCCATGACCACCAGAGCGCCGATTCCCTGCTCACTCATCTTCTCCAGGGCTTCATAGACTGTTGCGTTAGGTGAAATGAAATGGATCTTATGATCTTTCGCTTTGAGAACATCCTTGATTGTACTCATATAAACCCCCTCTTGATTTTTATTTACAGTTGCATATTAATGCATTTATCCATAAAAATAAAGATGAAATGCACAGGGAAATTGGCGGCAGGATCCCTCATGTGACCGGCAAATCATCAGGAGGAAACACGACGCAAACTTTATTCAAACCCGTCCGTACTTGTCTTCCAGCCTCTCAATATCATCTTCTCCGAAATAGGCGCCTGTCTGGACTTCAATGATGACCAGATGTGCGCCGGAAATATTCTCCAGACGATGCGTCGCGCCCTGCGGGATATCCACGGCAGAGCCGGCACGCAGCGTTTGATCCCGTCCGTCGATGATCGCAATGCCTTCCCCCGCAACGGCATACCAGTGTTCGGAACGCAAACGATGGCGCTGCAGGCTTAATTTGCCGCCCGGCTCGACCACAATCCTTTTGACTTTATGATCCGGGGCATCGGATAAAACCTGGTAATAGCCCCAGGGACGCTTGTTGATGGTTTCCATTGAACTCCCACTCAAAATTTTACAACATACCTACCATATTTACCGGTGATTGAAAAGCCGTCCCTTTTAGCATTTCGCATCGCGCATCCCGCTGCGCCACCCGTATGGGTGGTGAAGCGTTGTTCGTTGTTGGCGGAGCATTCAACCGGTCGGAACTTTAAACTGCTTGTGCCCCGCAACCGCTGAACCGTGAACCCTGAACCCTGAACCGTGAACCGTGAACCCTGAACCCTGAACCCCTGAACCCTGAACCGTGAACCGTNNTTTTGCCGCCTCAATATGCTAAGTCATTGCCGCATAAGGCCTATGGACATCAAATATTCACTCAAACGCAGCAGAAAAAGGAAGAAAACGATTTCACTGCAAATCGGCAACAACTCGGAAGTAACGATTTACGCGCCGTACTATACGCCGGTTAAAGAAATCAACCGCTTTGTTGAAGAAAAAGAAAGCTGGATTGATAAGGCGATCCGCCGACAGGCCGCTCTGCAGGTATCCCCTCAGGAAAAATCCTATGTGACCGGTGAAAATTTTTATTATCTGGGCCAACTCTATCCTTTGGAAGCATATTTTGAACCCCTGGAAAATGCAGGCGTTATTTTCTGGAATCGCCGCTTTTTTCTGAACTGCCCCGCCAATGCGGAAATGAAAAAACATTACTTTATTTCCTGGTACAGGAAAAAAGCACTGCAATATTTAACTGAGCGGGTTGATTTCTTCGGCAGCATGCTTAATTTGAAATCAGGCGGCGTTCGGATATCGGCAGCCTCGAAGCGGTGGGGGTCCTGTTCGGAAGATAATCATTTATCCTTCAGCTTCCGCCTGATGATGGCGCCGCCCGAGGTCGTTGATTATGTGGTGGTGCATGAGTTGATGCATATCCGGGAGAAAAATCATTCTTCAAAATTCTGGGACTTGGTGGTAGAAGTGGTCCCGGATTACCAAGCGCACAGACGCTGGCTTCGCGAGCATCAGCATTATTTTAATCTTTAAACGAATGGATCGAAAGGATTTAGACATTTTATTTTATGGATATTATCGAAACCATTGACCTGAAACACAGGCTTTTTCTTTCCTGCCGCTTCCGGCAAATGCATTTGAATATTTCAGACTACACGTTTGCCAACATCTATTTGTTCCGCAATATCAGCCATTATCAAGTCCTGACGAAAGATTGCGGCACGTTCATTTCGGCATACAATCGGCAGGGGCAGAATTACATCATGCCGCTCGATACCCCACAGACCTGTTCGCCGGACACGCTCAAACGTTTATTGAATGGCAGCAATTTTTTCTTTCCCATCGCGGAAGAATGGCTGCCTTTTTTCCCCGCCAATGATTTTTGCGTATCATCAGACGACAGTGAATCGGATTATATTTACCTGACAAAAAACATGGCGTCATTTGCCGGCAAACAATATACACGCCACCGCAATCATCTGAATCAGTTCGCTGGCGCTTATCATCCACTGGATATTCCTCTCGGCGCGGATAATTTGCACGATGCCATGACCGTCCTGCAAAGATGGCAGGAAGAATCCATCACGCAGGCAGGCAAAACCGATTTTGCGGTATGCGGGGAAGCATTACAGAAATTCCAGGAGCTTGCGTTGTGGGGTACCCTGTATTATATTGAGAATAAACCGGCCGGATTTATCATCGGCGAGGCTCTCAACGTCGATATGTTTTGTCTGCATTTTGCCAAAGCGTCCAAAACATATCATGGCATTTATGAGTTTATGTTTAATGACACGGCCATTAAATTGCAGCCGCAGTATCGCTATTTGAATCTGGAAGAAGACATGGGCAACAAAAATCTGCGCAAAACAAAAAGTTCTTATGGCCCGGAACAAATATTAAAGAAATATCGCGTCAGTCTGGCTCCGTTGACGCCCGAAAGATAGGAAACATGGCGCCTCCGGATCTCATCACCCATTTGCGCGAAGGCGATCAGGGCATTATTCATGCCCTTGACGGCGGTTCCGCTCTGACCAGCCATCTGGCCGGCATGGGCATCGTCACGGGCGCAAGGTTCAGGATCGCTCAAGTCAGCGGCGGGCTGATCGTTGTCCAGGTATCCGGAACACGCATCGCGCTGGGACGCGGAGAAGCCTCCAAAATATCGGTTTATAAAATCGACCCGGCTGAAGCGGTCTGCGAACCGGCCGTGGAAAAGGAAATCGTAGTCGCGCTGGTCGGACAACCGAACGTCGGAAAATCAACCATTTTCAATATTCTCACCGGTCTATCGCAGCATGTCGGCAACTGGCCCGGCAAAACCGTGGAGAAAAAGGAAGGCGAACACCGCGCGGATAATGTCCTGATCCGGATTGTCGATCTACCCGGCACCTACAGCCTGACGTCGTTTTCCGAAGAGGAACGGGTCGCCCGCGATTTCATCATCCGGGAAAAACCGGATCTCGTTATCCTGGTGCTGAGCGCCGCGGCACTGGAAAGAAGTCTTTACCTGCTCTCCGAAGTATTGCTGCTCAACCGCCCGGTCATAGCCGCCATCAACATGCTCGATGTCGCCTCCAGCGAGGGCATCCAGATCAACATGAAAACCCTGCAGGACGAACTGGCCATTCCCGTCATCCCCATGGTGGCAAAGCGAAACAGCGGCATCAAGGAGCTGGTGGATCAGATTTGCGCTTTTGCCGTGGGTGGCGTTAAAATTCAGCCTAATGGGCCGGAAGTCTCCGCGGATCACATCCATATCTATCAGGAGATTTTACAAACCATCCGTCCACTGATTCCTGAACCCTATACCGCTGAATGGACTGCCGTTAAAATCATGGAAGGCGATCCGGAAGCCTCGGTTCTGGTTAAACGTCTTGACGACAAAACCGCATGGCAGCATGTCCAATCCCTGCTGAGCAAACATGAAGACGCTTTGCACGCGGTCGTCAACGGCCGCTATGACTGGATTGAAAAAGTCACCCGCGCGTCCATGTCGCGCTTCAAGATGGGCGAAGTCGTGCTCACCGACCGAATCGATCATGTTCTGACCCGTCCGATTTTCGGCATTCCGATTTTACTGGCCGTCATGGGCATTGTCTTTTCCCTGACCTATTCTATCGGCGTGCCCCTGCAAACCCGGCTGGCCGATTTAATCGCGCAGTTCATTGCCTTTTGCACACCCGCCACCAGCGGCTGGCCCGCCTGGCTGCAAGGAATGCTGCTCAACGGCGTCATTGGCGGCGCAGGCTCCGTCCTGACTTTCCTGCCGGTATTATTGATCTTCTTTGCCGTCATGGCCCTGCTCGAAGATATCGGCTATATGGCGCGCGCCGCCTTTGTCATGGATCGAATCATGCATCTCGTCGGCCTGCACGGGAAAAGTTTCATCCCGATGTTCCTGGGTTTCGGCTGCAACGTCCCCGCGGTGCTCGGCGCCCGCATCATCGAAACGCGCAAAGCCCGGATGATCACCCTGCTGCTGATTCCTTTTGTTCCCTGCACCGCCAGGCTTGCCGTCCTGACGCTGATCTCGGCCGCGATCTTCGGGGAAAACGCCGCTTACGTATCGTGGAGCATCCTGGCTTTAAATATTATGGTCCTGGGCATCGCCGGGGCTTTTGTCAATAAAACCCTCTGGAAACAGGATGCGCCGTTCATCATGGAACTGCCGATTTATCACCGCCCCGCGTTAAAAACGATTCTGATGGTCATCTGGGCACGTACCATTTCCTTCGTCCGCAAGGCAGGAACGGTTATTCTGGGTGTTTCGCTTTTGATCTGGCTTTTATCGTATTTCCCGACAGGTGTTGTAGAGGAAAGCTGGCTGGCTTCCGTGGGAAAACTTCTCGGACCGCTGGGGGTGCCATTGGGACTGGACTGGAAAATGATCACCGCGCTTTTAACCGGACTTGTCGCTAAGGAAAACGTCGTCGCCACGCTGGGCGTTCTTTATTCCGTGGGCAAGGACGGATTAGCCGTCGTTCTCCCGACGGTGATGAGCCAGGCGTCGGCTGCCGCTTTTCTGGTTGTCATGATGCTCTTTATCCCCTGCGCGGCCACCATCGCCGTCCTGCGCCAGGAGATGAAAAGCAACAAATGGTTTTACGCGACAATCGCCATGACACTGATGGTTTCCTATCTGGGCGGAATAGCGGCTTACCAGCTGGTCAGGTGGTTGGGGATTTCTTGAAGGTTCACGGTTAAACATTGAAGGCATCCATCGAGCCAGGTTGGCGACGGTAAAGTAGCTTCTGCATTGATAGTCCTATTATCTCCATATTACCTTATTCTCCTGAAAATAAAATCATACAGAAAATTCTGGTTCATCCGGTTGATGCGTACTTCCTGAAAGAACTAATAGACATATCAAGGTGATTGGTGTAGATTTCGCATCGAAATTAACAAGAAAAAAACCCACCATTAATGCGGGGAGTCCCCATATTATTTGTCGGAGTTTGGGTTATTATCGCGGATCGATATAAACATTTTTCAGTGCCAAGCTCTTATGCGGTAGGCTGAACGGAGTTGCATCTGAAGATCCTTTGGAAAACAAACTGATGAACATTTATTTTTCATTAAAACATAGAGAAAGAATTTTCCTATAAAGTGAGGTAATAAGATATGTCAACTTTAAGTTCGTTTCTTTCACCAGTTAGACTTAATCTTAATCAACTGTTGCTGGATCCAAACAATCCACGTTTTTCTGAGTTAGGTGAAGAGTTAAACACGATTCCTGAAAATAGATTTTTAGAACCCAAAATACAAGCAGCTACTAAAGAAAAGATGAAATCATCAATATTTGATGTGTCTGAATTAAAAGACACAATCAAAACTGTTGGATTTCTTCCAATGGATAGAATAGTGGTTAGGAAATGGCGAGGTAAGGCAATTGACGATAAAGATTACTACGTTATTATTGAAGGGAATAGACGTGTAACAGCTTTAAAATGGCTCATTGATCTTCACGACAATGGAAAGGAAACATTTTCTGATGAGCAAATTGATAATTTAACCAACCTAGATGGTTTACTTCTTGATGATAAAGTCGCACCCGAAACAGCAACATTGATACTTCCAGGGTTACGGCATGTATCAGGTGTTAAGGAGTGGGGTGCATATCAAAAAGCAAAAGCAGTCCATGCCCTCCGCAAAGCTGGCTTATCACCTCAAGAATCAGCTCAAAGCTTAGGTCTGTCGACTAGATCAGCGAATACATCTTACCGCTGTTTTCTTGCATTAGAACAAATGAAATCAGACGAGGAATTCGGTGAATTTGCTGTTCCCAAAATGTATAGTTATTTTGAAGAATCATTTAAACGTCCTGATGTAAAAAACTGGTTAAATTGGAATGATGAAAAAGAGCAATTTATTAACGAGGAAAACATAAAGGAATTTTATAGTTGGATAATCCCCCCCCCGGACGATGACAGCCCAAAACTACCTGAAGCAAAATCCGTTCGTGATTTAGGGATAATAATTAAGGATGAACAAGCCTTGAATATTTTCAGATCGGCTGCGGGGTCTCTAACACGTGCTCTAGCAAAATACGAAGTTGACCATCCTGAGGAATGGCAACCAAAAGTTGTTGCTGCATCAAATGCAATAAACTCACTTACTCCCGAGATGCTTAGGAAAATTGATGAGAATGCAATTGCCGCATTAGAGTTACTACTCAAAAGAATAGAGCAGGCTCTGCAAGACAGGAAAGCATTGCTGGGATCAACAGAGTGATGATTTAATGGCGAGTTCACAGGATATAGCTAAGTGGGTGGAGACTTATCTATTCACTGATGGCAGTTGGACGAGACTCTACGACGCTGTCATTTATGCTCTTGAAAAAGCAATTCCGGGCGTATCTATTGAAAAAAGAACTGATCTAGCTGAAGAGCATCTGTCTTATGTAGATGAAATACTACGAAATAAAATTGCATTCTTAATAGAAGATGGAGGAGTTCCGTCTTATGAGCTTGATGATAATGATCCTTACATCCGAAGAATCAACCAAGCACATATAGGCATTGCAGATAAACTCAGACATATCGATCCATTTTACTTTGAAATAGTCTGCAAAAAAATCCTCGAAAAATTAGGAGCAACTGCGGAAAACACACAGAAAACCTGTGATGGAGGAGTTGATTTTTACGCTTTAGATTTAATGACGTATTCTGCCAACAATCCATTACCACGAACTGCCGCCTTAACAGTAATCGGACAGGCAAAGAGATACGCTGAAAAGAACTATATTGCTGAAACTGAAATCCGTAAGTTTATTGGTGGTGCAATTCTCAAACTTGATGAACTTCGTAAACAAGGGAAAGTCCGTGTTCTGAGCCCTGTTGTTTTTGCCTTTTGGACAACTTCTGATCTACATATTCCCGCGAAAGAATTTTCTAAAAAAATGGGCATTTGGCATTTGGACGGCATGTCATTAGCCGAATATATTCTGAAGTTAAAGTTGGAAGATGAGGTTTTTCCCAAGGTGACTTAGTAGTTGGAAAATAGGTAAATCGATACAATACCCGAGTCATCACGTATTATATCAATGCCCCCAACCACCGACTTTAGAAGACCCCGCAAACTGCACTGTGCTGGAAAGCAGGAGCGCTACTCTCCTTCAATTAGTAATCTTTCTTTTCAACACGTACTAATATTGAAAACTTGTAATGAGATAAAATTACGCATCAACCGGATGAACCAAAATTCTTGTGCCCCTGAGGGGTATTAACCGCTGAACCCTTATGCCCCCATCTTCTCCAAGTCCAGAATCTTTACTCTTAATGCGTCCGGGATATTGACTTTTTTATTGTTTTTGTAATCGTAAGTCACCACAACGCCTTGGCCGTCGGCGGCGATTCTTTTGTGTTTCGTGCTGAAGACTTCATAGCCCATCACAAACCGGTCTTCTTCCATGCTCAATATTTTGGCTCCGACAATAATTGTATCGGGATATTGCAGGGGCATCTTGAAGCGGCATTCCGTAGAAGCCAGAATCGGTCCGATGCCTGTTTCGCGCTGACAGCCCATCATATCCAGGCGATTGAAGTACTCAATTCTCACGGTTTCAAAATAGCGAAAATAGATAATGTTGTTGACATGCCCCATGGCGTCCATCTCGCCCCAGGCCACGGGAATATTCATCGTCACCGTACAGGCCGATAAGACATCTTCCATATTTCCTCCCTGCTTTGTGCTTTATTTTTTAAAATTGAAAACATATCTGACCTGACGAGAACGTCCGGGGAGATATCGCGATGGACGTGATGGGTTCCCCCAATATGGGGCTTTGTGAAAGCACGTCGGCCATCGACTTTGTGGTTTACGTCCGCTAATATCCCTGTTTTACGGAAGAAATTACTGCCGGCACCCAATTTAAGGATGCCGAGACTATTATCGCAACCGTTTTAAAACCGGCGTATGAATTTCAGATCATGGATAGCAGAATGGAGTCTCCGGATGATTCGCCGAAGCGTCAGGAGACATTCATGCCCATCAATCTCACGGAATCGTTAAATAATACGTAAATGCTCTTGTCCGTGACCACTTTCTCGACAAAGCCCACCCCGAATACCGGATGATTGATGACGTTATTGACTTTGAAAATTTCCTTGATGGAATAATTCCGTATGGGCGTTTCGGGCGGCATATTGCGGCTTTTCAGGTCCCATTGCTGGGGCGCGTTATTAACCACCACCTTGGACGCAACAGGCTTTTTAGTCCGGACAGCGGCGGGATTGCGGGCGGCGGCCGTTTTTTTGGCGCCCGGCATGGTTCCCCGGTATTTGTGCTCGGCGCCACAGGTTTTACATTTTACACGATTCACCGCTTCATCCACTTTGAACAATATGACATGAGCCAAAACCAGCTTACATTTTAAGCAATACGCATCAATATTATCTCCAACAGCAAGCACAATGATCTCCTTTTTTATGTTTATAGGGGACAAGGTATATCAGATTGCCCGAAGATGTCCTAATGAATCTTTTTCCGTTGGCACTAATGCGAATAAGATTAAAGGGTTGATGCCAGCACCGCCGCGCCGATCGCGCCATTGACCTGCGCATAGGAAGACACTTCAATCGTTACGCCGAGTTTTTTCGTGAGCGCATCCACAACGCCCGCATTGCGGGCGACGCCGCCGGTAATCATCACCGGTTCGGTAACGCCAACGCGCGCGAGCATGGCTGAAACGCGGGCGGCAATGGATTCATGGATACCGGCAATGATATCGGGTCTTTTTTCACCGCGGGCAATCAGCGAGATGACTTCCGATTCCGCAAAAACCGTACACAAACTGCTGATTTTTGAATGCTGTTTCGATTGCAGCGACATGGCGCCGAATTCATCCAGATTGACTTCCAGCGCCCGCGCCATCACTTCCAGAAACCGGCCTGTTCCGGCGGCGCATTTGTCGTTCATGACAAAATTTTTAACCTTGCCTTTTTCGTCGAGCGCCATGGCCTTACTGTCCTGTCCGCCGATATCGATAATCGTTCGAATCTTCGGATTCAGAAAATACGCGCCGGCGGCATGCGCCATGATTTCCGTAAAGGTTTTGTCGGCAAATGCAACGGAATTGCGGCCGTAGCCGGTGGAAACAATTTTATCAATGGCGGATGTGTCCAGACCGGATTCGGCCAGCAACGCCTCATAAACCCTGCCTCCGGCCGCCTCTGCGTTATAGCCGGTAAAAATAATCTTCGTCCCGATAATTTCCCCGTTTTCCACAAGGGCTGCCTTCGCCGTGATGGAACCGATATCAATACCCGCTGTTTTCATTCGTATCTCGCTTGCCGCCCGAAGGGTGGCATCTCGTCGTTCGTATCTCGTAATTTCAACTTAGCACTATTTGAGCGCGGACATAACGGGCCGCTTCTTCAGCTGAATGAACGCCCCCAGCCTCGTTTGCAACTCCCGGCCGCACCGGTCTGCATTGCCATTTTGTAAGGCGGGACTAACATATTTAAACCAAAAGTGCAATTTTATTAAACGGCTGAAGGCTGAACCAATGAAGAAAATACTTGATTTCAAATCAAAATAGCGGCAGCTTCAATATAAAAACAGATCAAAGAAAAAGTTTAAGGAGCCTACATGTTCAAGACAAAAAACTTCATTATTTTGCTGATATTCATTTTTACTTTAATGATTGTCAATACCGTGTCAGCGGGGAAAAACGAAGCGGAGACTTTGTGGGAGCTGGGAGAAAAGGCTTCCACAGCGGGCAACAATAAGGCAGCGCTCCATTATTACCAGCGATCGCTTGCTCTTTGTGCAGGCGACTGGGAATGCGTGGCCGCCGACCTCAATGGCATCGGCGCGGTTTATGAGGCAATGGATGACGACAAAAAAGCATTCAAGTACTATGAAGACGCGCTGGCCGCAGCGAGAAAAGCCAATAACAAGGATTTGATTGCCACCAACTTGTTCAATACCGGAGCGGTTTACCACCGTACTTTCAACCAGTACGAAAAGGCCCTGGGTCTTTTCGAAGAGTCACTGAAAATATTCCGGGAGTTGGATGATAAAAAAAGCGCGGCCATCGTTCTTTTCAATATGGGCAAATCGCTGAACGCTCTTGGCAGATATGAACGGTCTTTGTCCGTCCTCAACGAGTCGCTCCGGATAAATCGAGAACAGAATAATCTACAGGGCATTGCCGTAAGCCTCAACCTGATCGGCCATGCCTACTCGGCCCTCGGCCAATATGACAAGCCGCTGGCCTATTACCAGGAGGCGCTCCGGCTCACGAAGCAGATCAACAATCAACAGGAAATGGCGACAACACTGACCAATATCGGCGATAATTATTGCGATTTGAATATGCGTGATAAAGCCATTGCCTATTATCAGGAGGCGCTCGCTATTCAGAAGAGAAATAATCTTCGTCCTGATCTGGCGATAACCTATACCAACATCGGCGCAATGTATAAGGCCCTCGATCAATACGACAAAGCCCTGGCCAATTATGAAGAATCGCTGAAAATCAGCAAAGCGCTGGATAATTCGGCTATGATTTCCACCAACCTCAATAACATCGGCCATGTTTATGCAAGTCTGGGCAAGTCCGACGCCGCGCTGAACTATTATCAGCAGTCGCTGAAACTGGAAAAGCAATTAGGAAGACCGCAAAGAATTGCGCTGGGTTTGAACAATATCGGAATGGAATATTTCCGGCTCGGCCTTTATGAAAAGGCGTTGGACAATCTCAACGAAGCCCTGCAGATCGAAAGGAAACTGGACAATCCGCATAACATCGCCGCGCGTCTCAATAATATCGGCGCCGTTTATCTCCGGCAGAAGAGATACCGGGATGCGGAAGCAGTATTTATCGAGCGGAGAAATCTTAGCAGGCGTATTACAAAAACCCGCCTGATCCATGCCGGCCTGGTGGAGGTTTATCTCGCCACACAAAGATATGATGAAGCACTGGCCTTGCTTAGAGAACTGCCGCCCAACTGGCGGGACAGCCGGAACCGCACGCTGGAGTACCAGACTCAGTATGGTCTGGCCCTCAAAGGCAAGGGCGCTTTGCGGGAATCGTCAAGGGAGTTGCTGAAGGCCGTCTCCCTTATTGAAGACATTAGACGCGCCACAGGCGAGCGCAGCGATTTTTTCTCGGGCGGAGGTTATATCAGCCGCCTTGCGCCGTACCGGGAGTTGATGGCCGTTCTTGCGGCCATGGCCGTCAGAGGAGAAACACAGGATGATGCTTTCCGGCCCTATGGCAGGGATGCCGCCGCAAGCGCCTTTTATTTTGCCGAACTGTCCAAAGCCCGGATGTTTCTGGAAACGATGGCCGGCGCCGTGAGGCAATCCGAAGATCCGCAAATTCCAGCGGACATCAAAGCAAAAGAAGCAGCGATTGTTAAAGAGCTTGCCGTAATCGAGAAGAACAAGGAAAGCGCCTATGCCAAAGGTGAGGCAGCCTTTAACAAACTCGTGCAGAAGGAAAAGGATCTGGCGTCGCAACTTGATTCCCTCATCCAGGTTATGAGTAAGGATTATCCCCTGTATGCAGCCCTTCATTATCCGCGGCCTGTTGCCGCAGGATCATTGCCCCTGAGTGATTCCGAAGCCGTCATCGAATTCGGCATCAGCAGCGACGCCGTTTTTGTCTTTGATGTCCGGCAAGGCGGCGCTATTAAAATTTACCAGATCAATCTTGCCGGCAATCAACTGGACGAAAAGGTACAAAAATTTATCGAGCCTTTGAATTCCGGCCGGCTTGCCGGGTTTTCAGCAAAATCAGCCGGAGAACTTTATGATCTGCTGCTGGCCGAAGTTTTCGCAGGCGAAAACAAAAAAGCGCAGCGCTTGATTATCGTTCCCGACAGCCTGCTCGGGCTTCTGCCGTTTGAGGCGCTGGTCGTCAAGGAAGGCCAGAATGAACGCGCAAACCTCTATGTCGGAGATCAGTGGACCATCACCTACGCCCAATCGGCAACCTCTCTGGCCCTGACCAGAATGCTGAAACCACAGGCGACGGGTCAAACACTCTTCGCCATCGGCAATCCCGTTTATGACCGGGCGGACCCGCGCTATATAGCCTACAAGCAGGGAAAGCCGGCGCCGGCGCCAAGTCCCAATTTAAAACAATACGCCTATCGCGGCGTGACGCTGCTGGCCAAGGCCGATCTACAGGGGAACGCACCTGCAACTGAAGAAGTGGTTTATCCTGCGCTTCCCGAAACGGAGGACGAGATCAGGGCCATTGCTTCCCTCTTTGGCGTTGGGCCTGTGCCTCCCGCTATTTTGCTGGGCATTGCCGCCAGCGAAACCAATTTCCGCAAGGCCTCGCTTGGTAATTATCGCTACCTGCATTTTGCCACCCACGCCGATCTGCCGGGGAAAATTCAGGGCATCAGGGAGCCTTTCATCATTCTGGGACAGGTGGAAAATAAAGAAGGCGATGACGGATTTTTAACGTTGAGTGAAGTGCTGGGGTTGAAGTTGAACGCCGATCTGGTCGTTTTATCCGCCTGTTCCACAGGCAAGGGCAAGATGACGGAAGGCGAGGGCGTGGCCAATTTTGCAAGGGCCTTTCAGCATGCCGGCGCGAGAAGTGTTGTCGTCAGCCTCTGGGAAGTGGCCTCCGAGGCGGCGGTAGAATACATGAAGTCATTTTACGGCCAGATAAAGTCCGGCAAAAGCAATGCTGAGGCATTGAAGTTTGCGCGCAAAGAGATCAAGTCAAAATATCCGAACCCCTTTTACTGGTCTGTATTCGTTTTATATGGAGAGGGATGAAAAGCCTGGTGATAAAAGGATGCCATGCGTTAAGAAGGAAATGGACCTTCACCCTTCACTCCTCCCGCTTTTCGCTGTCCCAGGCGTCGTCATGGACATTGTGAACCGTTTCGCGATCAATCGTCAGCAGTTGTTCCTGCAGTTCAATTTGTTCGCGGGTGTTGAAAATATAGGATGCCTGATCATGACGATGCGCCGCCAATGTACGCAGCGCCGCTTCATCATACCGGATAAAGTTCTGACCGGCGCGGGTGGCGGCGTATTTGCGGAAGCCCAGTTTGCAAAGCACATCCACACCGAGCCGCACAGAGGTGTCGAGGGATTCGCGATAAACATCATCGATGCCCATATCAAAAAGTTCATAAGCATCCAGACGGCTTTTCGCCCGCACCATCACCCTTAGAGAAGGAAACTCCTTTTTTGTCTTTTCGATCAGATCAAAATTAATTTCGGGCGAATCAATGGCGGCAATCAGAATTTTCGCGGATTCGGCGCCGGCTGATCTTAAAATATCCGGACGCGTCGCGTCGCCGTAAAAAACCGTAAACCCCATCTTTCTTAAGACATCCACCCGATCCGAATCATTGTCCAGGATGGTTGCGTCCACGCCGTTTGCCCGCAAAAACCTTCCAATGGTGCTTCCAAAATGGCCGAAGCCCGCGATAATCACCGGATGGCCGCCTTCGATGGAATCCGCTTCTTTCTCCCGGACCGCTTCTTTTGTTCCAAAGCGCGGCAGAATCAACCGCTCATTCATCAGTAAAAGCAGCGGCGTAATCGTCATGCTGATGGCCGTTGCTCCCATCATCATATCCGTCCATTGTGAAGATAATATTTGCAGCTGGGCAATAAACGCAAACAGGACAAAAGCAAATTCGCCCACCTGTCCCAAACCCAGCGTAAAAATCATATTCTGATCAAGACTAAGCCGGGAAACCTTTCCCGTTGCATACAGCACGGCGGACTTAATCACAATAACACCGCAGACCAGCGCCGCCACCTGCAGCGGATGATCAAAAATAAGTTTGAAATTAATGGAGGCTCCGACAGCAATAAAAAACAAACCCAGCAGGATGCCTTTGAAAGGTTCGATGTCACTCTCCAGCTCATGCCGGAATTCACTCGTGGCGAGCACCACACCGGCCAGAAAGGTTCCCAGGGCGGGGCTTAATCCCACGAGCATCATCAGATAGGCTGTACCGATCACAATCAGCAGCGCCGCCGCCGTAAAAAGTTCACGTAAGCGAATGCGGGCAATGAAGCGCAGAAAAGGCACAAAAACAAAACGGCCGACCAGCACAACCGCATTGACGGCAACCAGCAATGCTAATGTCTGGGTCCAGCCGGACAATCCTGCCATCAATGATGCAGGCCCGTCCGAGGGCGGCTTTACACCGGTTATGGCCAGAAGCGGCAGAAACGCCAGGATGGGAATAACGGCAATGTCCTGAAACAACAGCACGGCAAAAGAACTTCTACCCGCTTCGGTTTTGGTCAATCCTTTTTCCTTGAGCGTCTGCATGACAATGGCCGTGGAAGACATCGAAAGCGCAAGCCCGCAGGCCAGCGCCGCTGGCCAGGTAAAACCAATCATGGATAAAGCGGTAAAGCACAGGAGCGTCGTTGCGCCCATCTGCAGCATGCCGGCGCCCAGAATTAACCGGCGCATCCGCCAGAAGATCGCCGGCTCCATCTCCAGACCGATCAGAAAGAGCATCATCACCACGCCGAATTCGGCAAAATACATAATGTCCTTGCCTTCCTGGCCGATAAAACCCAGAAAGAAAGGGCCGATGATAATGCCGCCGATCAGATAGCCCAGGACGGCGCCCATTCCGAGCTTTCTGGCAATCGGCACGAAAACAACCGCGGCAGCCAGATAAATTAATGCATCCTGCAGGAAAGCACTGTTCATCGTTTCGCTTGTCCTTGACCTGTTAAAAGCCAGTCATTGAGATAATCATACTGGCGGATGGGTTCTATGGAAAACGCGCCTGACGCCAGCCGTCTGAGCAATTCATGATAAAGCGCGACTTGTTGGGCCAATTGCTGATGGGTCAGCATGTGCGTGCCATGGACGACAAAAGGCGGCAGGTAAATCATTTTGCACAGGGCGCCGGTCTGTTCGAAGGGAATAAGAAATTCGCGAATCGAAAAACGATTGTGCTGCCCCGCCGCATAAGATTCTCTGGCGCCGCCGGCCGTCAGAGCATTAAAGACGATCTTATCTTTCAGGGCATTCCCCCCGCTGCCGTGCGCCCAACCATACTCCAGCACCCAATCCATCCACTGTTTGAGCATGGCGGGAGCGCTGTACATATAAAGGGGATAATGCCAGATGATGACTTCATGCGTCAGCAGCAGTTCTTTCTCGCGCTCAACGTCTATGTTGAAATCGGGATACTGCTCATAGAGATCATTCAACGTGACGCCGTCGATCTGATCAATGCCGCAAAGCAGGGCTTGGTTGGTTTTTGATTTTTCAAACCGGGGATGGGCAAAAAGGATGAGCACTTTGTTCATGGGCATTCTCCCATCGAAAGGCAGGAAACGGTCTTGCCACCCGCATAACCTGAAGGTCACGCGTGGGTGGTCACGACCGTTCCCTGCAACTCTTCTTCTTTCACGATCTCCGTCTTAATCAGTCCGATCAGTTCCTGAAAAACCGGCAGAACGTCCTTGCGGAATCTTCCCGCTACACAGACAACCATGATATCGTCGCCGATTTTCAGCGTCCCTTCATTGATCCAGGCCCGAATGTCCACAATGCCGTCCACGCTTTTAAAACGCTGCACCGCTTTTTCCAGCGCGGCCTTATCATAAGAAAGCTTCATACTTCCGACAGGCTCGCCTTCTTTGGATGTCGCCCGCACGATGCCGTTATGCACCAGAATCATTCCGAGCTGGTCGGGCGGACACGCTGTCTTTATTTCTTTAAGCCACTTTTCAACCATGAAGTCCTCCCGGTTGTTCATTATTAAGGTTATGGTCAGATGCTGCGTCTTTACCGGCAGCGAGCGCCGTCAGTTTCATGGATATTTTATCCGCCAGCGCCGAAAGCAGCGCCGTGTCCATATTCGCCGCGTAGCGTTCCGGATCCGCATCGCCGTTATTCCAGGTTCCGACGATTTGACCGTCCAGCGCAAAAGGCGCTACCGCAATCGACCGGACAAAATATTTCCGGCTGGGCGGCATCATTTTATAAAAAGGCTGCAAGTCTTTATTGGCCAGAACCGGCTTCAATCCTTCAGGCAGAATTTTATCACATAGTTCCTTTGATACGATACTCAGCCTGTTTTTTAAAAAATCCGACGCGTTAACCGCATCAATCAGCGGCGCAGTGCTTATGTTATCGATTAAAGTCAGCCAGACAAAAGGGACCCTGAATGCTTCTTCAATCCCGGTCAGCAGGGATTCAAAAAGTCCGGCAATGGTTTCGGCGGATGATACGCCTGCTTCAATTCTGCCGAAGCGCGCGGCAATTTCTTCGTTAATGCGCTTGATGTCTTCTTTTTGACCCATCAGATTTTTCCTTTCCACTCGGTATAGATCACCGCATGATCAGACGGCTTTTCGGCCAGACGCGTCGCCAGATCAATGGTGCACCGGACGGATGTCGCAGCCGGTGATGTCGCCAGAATATGATCAACCCGCCAACCCAGATTGCGGCCGACGGAATCGCGGACGCGATAATCAAAAAAAGTATATTGTCCCGGTTCATCGGGATGATGCCTGCGAAAAACATCCGTCAATCCCCAGGAAACAACGTCTTCATAGGCTTTCCAGACTTCCGGATTAAAAGACACATGCCCCAGAATACGTTTGGGATCATGCACGTCAAGTTGCCCCGGCGCGACGTTGAAATCGCCGCACAAAATTAATTTTTGATCCGGCTTGAAATTCTTTTGCAGATATTTTTTCAAGCGATGAAGCCATGCGAGTTTATAGGCAAACTGCGGGCGGTCAACGTCCTGCCCCTGAGGCACATAGGCGTTTAGAATAAACAGATCATCAAATTGCGCGCAGGCCAGCCGGTCGGAATCAGCCGGTTCGTCTTGAAGGCCGAAACTGACTTGCTGCGGTTTCTTTTTGGAGACGATGGCCACACCGTTGTATTGCTTGTTGCCCCGGAAGCTCACCACATAGTCAAGCGCTTCAAATTCGGCGAGGGGAAACTTGGCGTCCTCGACTTTTGTCTCCTGCATGCAGAAAATGTCCGGCTGATTATTTTGCAGCCAGGGCAAAACAATATGCAGGCGGGAACGGATCGAATTGACATTGTAAGTGGCAATCTTCAAATTTCAACAAAGCCTTTCCTCAGATTGCGTTTATTACCATGCCCGGCGATTACGCTCAAGATTTTTTGCAGGAGTCCTTAAAATCGTGTATAGACTTGTTGCAGGGGACAGAGCAGCGATTGAAGAAGATTGGTGTGGTTTCTCATGTCAACAAGATACCCCCTCCCTTTACTTGTGCCCTCGCGCCACCTCGTGTGACCTTCGGGTCATTAGGTGGTCAGGGTATAAAGGAGGGTCAGGGAGGATTTTAAGAGAAGAAAATCCCCCTCAGTCCCCCTTTACTAAGGGGGACGTAAAAATATACAATTTGGATTGGACGTGGAAAAAGCAGACATCACCATCATAGGCGCAGGCGTCGTGGGGCTGTCCATAGCCGCCGAACTGGCGCGCCCGGATTTAAACGTCTTCATCCTGGAGAAAAATACATCGCACGGCGGCGGGATCAGTTCCCGCAACAGTGAGGTCATCCACGCGGGGATTTATTATCCGGAAGGATCGCTCAAGGCCGGCCTGTGCGTTGAAGGCAGACCGCTGCTTTATAATCTTGCCGCCGGTCAAGGCATTCCCCACAAAAAGACCGGCAAGCTGATTGTGGCCACCCGGTCCGAAGAAATCGAAGAACTGGAGAAGCTTTTTGCGCAGGGCCGCAAAAACGGTGTCACCTCCCTGGAAATGATCGGAAAAGATCCGATCGCCCGGATGGAGCCGAATATTCAGGCCGAAGCCGCCCTTTACTCTCCGGAAACCGGCATTATCAGCGCCCATGATCTGATGAATGTATATCTGGCGCGGGCGCAGGCCGGGAAAGCCCATCTGGTCTGCCGGACGGAAGTGTTGAATATTGAACGGGAGCAAAACGGCTGGCGCATCCTGGCCCAAAACGATCGGGGAGAAGACTTTATTTTTGTTTCCTCCGTTGTCATCAACGCCTGCGGGCTCTCCTCCGATACCCTGGCCAACCGGACAGGCGGTAATTATCACCTTTATTATTGTAAAGGCGATTATTGCGGCATTTCCGGTGTGAAGCCGGGGCTGGTAGAACGACTGATTTATCCCGCGCCACTTAAGAATCACGTGGGACTGGGCGTGCATCTCACCATGGATTTAAACGGACGACTCAAGCTGGGACCGGATGCGACTTACATTGACCGCGTGGAGGACTATAGCGTGCCGTCGGAAAAGGCCGCCCTTTTTTACGAGCATGCCCGCAAGTATCTGCCCTTTCTGAAACCGGAAAATGTCCACCCCGACATGGCTGGAATCCGCCCCAAACTTCAGGGGCCGAATGATGCGTTTGCTGATTTTGTCATCCGCGAGGACGCGCCCGGTTTTATCAATCTGGTCGGCATTGAATCGCCGGGCCTGACCGCATCGCCCGCCATCGCCCGGTTTGTCAAAAAAATGCTATTTAAATAGTTGACACTCCCGGAGGTATCTCTTATAAACGGTGAACAAAATATCGATTTCAACAAGGAGTCCCTTCATGAAAAAATCAACACTTCTAATTGTCCTTTTGGTTGTTTTCTCTTTGGGAATCTGCGGTTGCAGCAAAAAAGAAGAAGCATCCATGATTAAAGTCGCCGTCTGTCCGACATCGCCGCCGAATATGTTTGAAGAAAACGGAAAGTACCAGGGTCTGGACCTGGAATTATTTGAAGGTTTCTGCAAGGCCCGGGGGCTTCAGTACAAGATCACTTCTTACGACTGGCAGGGTATGCTCGGAGCGGTAATCGGAAAACAGGCCGATGTAGCTTTTTCGGCCATATCGATTACCGACAAACGCAAAGAGGTGATGGATTTTTCCAAACCTTATATGGACAATACCTGGAATCTGGTCAGTTTGAAGAGTAGAAATATTGTCATCAAAGACCTTTCCGAAATAAAAAAATATTCCATCGGCTACCCCCGTGGCATGGCTTACAGCGGCTTCATCAAAGACAAGTGGGAACCGCAGGGTGTTTATAAGCTGAGCAATGTTAAACTGTACCCGACCTACAATGAGGTTCTGGCCGACCTGAAAAACGGAAAGCTGGATCTGGCCTTTGTGGAAGGCGGGGTTTCCATGGTTTACAAGAAAAAAATGGACCTTCAGGACAGCTACGTTTTGACAGGGTTCGATGTCTTTGGTTTCGCTTTCCCCAAAGGGTCGCCTTTGCGGGCTGATTTCGACCGCTACCTGACCGAACTGGGCCCGGATAAACTCAAGGCCATCATCGACAAGTGGATGAAATAGAAGGGCGCAAACCGGACCAATGACATTCTGGGATATCCTAATGGCTCTGGCCAAAGGCGCGGGATATACGATTCTGGTGACGATAGCCAGTATCGGGGCCGGCCTGGCCATTGGACTGTTAATGGCAGTTTTGAGCAGATTACAATGGAAGCCTGTCGCGCTTTTCCTTGCCGTCTATCTTTATGTGTTTCGCTCGGTACCCGTTCTGGTCCTTCTTTTTATCGTCTTTTTCGGTCTGCCGGGAATCGGCATCCGCATTCCACCGTTCACGTCGATGGTATTGAGCCTGGGGCTTGTCTCCGGAGCGTATCTCGCGGAAATATTCCGGGGCGCCATGTCCGCCGTTGATCAGGATGAAATCCTGGCTGCCGAAGCCATGGGTATGAACCGGATACAGAGTTTTCTGTATATCATCCTTCCGCAAATGTTCAGAATGTCCATTCCGGGCATGATCAATGAGTTTACCTCCGTTTTGAAGTATACGCCTTTCGCCTACACCGTAGGCATACCCGAAATCATGAAAGAGGCCATGAGCCTTGCCGCAGTGACCTTGCGGGGGGTTGAAATCTATCTGGCTGTCGGGATTATTTACTTTGTCATCTACAAGTTGTTTGTGATGTTTTTTATGGTCCTCGAGAAAAAATTCCGGATCCCCGGACTGGCTGCGGGATAAGAAAGAATAACCATGGCTTTGCTTGAAGTTAAAAATCTTGTGAAGAAATTTGATGATAAGGATATCCTCAAAGGGATCAGCCTGGAGCTCCATGAAGGTCAGTCCAAAGTGGTGATGGGGGGGTCGGGATGCGGCAAATCCACCCTGCTTCGCTGTTTGAATCTTCTCATCCAACCCACCTCAGGAGAGATTATCTTCAAAGGAGAAAACATTACCCGGCCAGGTGTGGACGTCCGTAAGCTGCGGCAGGACATCGGGTTTGTATTTCAGCATTTTGCCCTGTACAGGCATCTGACGGTGCAGGACAACATCACCCTGGGGCTTCGCAAGCTCAAGAAAATGCCGGCCAAAGCAGCCGTTGAAAAAGCCTTATATGAACTGGAACGCGTAGACATGGTTGAACACCGGAACAAATATCCCGCACAGCTTTCCGGGGGGCAGAAGCAGCGGGTAGCCATCGTCCGGGCGCTGGCCATGGACCCTGCGGTGATTTTTCTTGATGAACCGACTTCCGCTCTCGATCCGCAAATGACCCGGGAGGTGGTCACGGTCATCAACAAGCTCTACCTGGACAACATCACCATGCTTTGCGTCACCCACGATGCCTTTCTGGCCAAGTACATTTCCGACAGCATTGTCTTTATGGATGAAGGGGCGGTGGCGGCGGAGGATATTGCCGAACGGCTCTTTTATGATCATCCGGATCCACGCGTCAGGCAGTTTTTCCTGAGCGTGATTGACCACAGGTGACCGGCATGGATGCTTTAATCAATGATCTGATCGCTTTTTCGCCCCAGATAATAGCCGGCCTGAAAAATACGCTTCTCCTCATGGTCATTATGTCCGTCACCGGACTTTTCGGCGGGATTGCTGTTTTTTACCTCACCCTCAGCAGAACGAATGCTGTGCGGACATGGACGGAGCGTTACATCTCCTTCTTTATCGGGACGCCCCTTCTGGTCCATCTTTTTCTGATGTATTACGGATTGCCGGAGTTCGGGATTCATTTGTCGGCGTTCACCGTTTGCATCATCGGCTTTACCCTGAATGTATCCGCTTATAACGCCCGGTACCTGATGACCGCTTATCACGGTTTGGACAAGATGGAACTGGAAGCCGCCCAGACCCAGGGCTTTACACATCCTGAAATATTCCGTCTGATTATTCTGCCCCAGGTGATGCGCCTGTCTGTCCCGTCATTGACCAACCAGGTCATCCAGAATCTTAAAGATACTTCCGTCGCCTTCCTCATTCAGTTTCCTGATTTTTTTGCCCAGATGCAGGAAATCGCTTCGACCAACTTCCAGTTTTTCAAGACTTACATGACGGCCGGGCTGGTTTATCTGGCATTGGTTTCGATCATTGTCATCGCGGCGCGCCGGCTGGAGCGTCACATCAGCCTGCCGGGTTTCCATATCTGAATCATATAGTAGTTTTTCGTTGACAGAGAACCGCCCTTCCCCTATAAACGGTTGGCATACTATCCGAGTCAAGCAAGGAGACGGTTCATGAAAAAATCAGTTGTTTTAATTATTCTTCTGGTGATTTTCTCTCTGGGCGTTTGCGGTTGCAGCAAAGAAGATTCTTCCCAGATCAAAGTCGGCGTCATTGCCGAACTGACCGGCGATATTCCGGCCGTCGGCGCCTCCTGCAAAAACGCGGCGGAAATGGCCGCAGCCGAAGTCAACGACGCGGGCGGCATTCAACTGGGCGACCAGAAATATAAAATCAAATTAATGATCGAAGATAATGCCGGAAAGGCCGATCAATCGGCATCCTCCGCGCAAAAGCTGATTACGCAAAACAAAGTTCTGGCGATTGTCGGTCCCAATGCCAGCCGTTACGCGCTGCCCGCCGCGGAAATCGCCGAAACCGGCAAAGTGGTTTTGATCACCCCCTGGTCCACCGCGCCGAAAGCCACACTCGATTCCAAAACCAACGCCTCCAAAAAATATGTTTTCAGGGCCTGCTTTATCGATCCGTTCCAAGGAGGGGTCGTGGCTAAATTCACGCTGGACAATTTAAAGCTGAAAAAAGCGGCGGTCCTTTATGACGTGGCCTCCGAATACAACAAGGGCATCGCTGAAATCTTCAAGGATGTTTATGAGAAAAACGGCGGCAAGATTGTCGCGTTTGAAACCTACACAACCAATGATAAAGACTTTTCATCGCAGCTCACGAAAATCAAAAAGGCCGGACCGGAAATTATTTTCCTGCCCAACTATTACAGCGAAGTGCCTCTGCAGATTCAGCAGGCCAAACGTCTGGGCATCACCGTCCCGTTTATCGGCGCCGACGCCTGGGGAAGCTCGGAACTCATTAAACTTTGCGGTTCTGACTGCAACGATTACTATTTCAGCACGCATTACGCCGCCGACGCCGCAACGGAAACAACCAAAAAATTCATCGCCAACTATAAAACAAAATACGGTGCAACGCCGGATGACGTAGCCGCTCTGACCTACGATTCATTCGGCCTTTTGCTGCAAGCGCTCAAAACCGCAGGCCGAAACGACCGTCAGGCCGTCCGCGACGCGCTGGCTAAAATTCCGCAGTATGAGGGCGTGACGGGCAACATGCAGTTTAAAGAAGGCTCCGGCGACCCGATCAAAAGCGCCGTGATTTTAAAAATAAAGGATGGGAAGTTTACCTGGTTTGCCAACGCCAAACCCTGATGTAATATGGCTTATATTTTTCAACAAGCTTTAAATGCCCTGCAACTGGGCAGCATTTATGCCTTGATTGCCCTGGGCTACACCATGGTTTACGGCATCCTGACGATGATCAACTTCGCCCATGGCGATCTGTTCATGGTCGGCGCTTTCTTCTGCTTTATTATTGCCGTCTATCTCCATCTGTCCTTTATCCCGACGCTGCTTTTATCCATGATGGGGGTGGCCTTTCTGGGCGTGGTCATTGAGCGCTTCGCCTACAAACCGCTGCGCAACGCTCCGCGCGTGTCCGCCATTATCACCGCTCTGGGCGTCGGCCTCTTTCTGGAAAACTTCACACTGGCGCTTTCTCCCTATCCCAAACATATTCCGCCGCTGCTCACAAATGTCACCTGGACGGTCGGGTCACTTTCCCTTTCTTCCCTGCAGATGATCGTCATTGTCCTATCGCTTTGCCTGATGCTGATTCTGGATTTTATCGTGCGGCACACCAAAGCGGGCATGGCCATGCGCGCCATTTCGTGGGACAAGACCGTTGTCCCGCTGATGGGCGTATCGGTGAATAAAATCATCTCGCTCACATTTGCCATCGGCACGGGCTTGGGCGGCGCGGCAGGCGTGATGTATGGCCTGGCGTATCCCGTAATTGATCCCTACATGGGCATCATGGTCGGCTGGAAAGCATTTATCTGCGCCGTCGTGGGCGGCATCGGCAATATCCGCGGCGCCATGATCGGCGGGTTTATTCTGGGCGGCGTGGAAATTATGGTCGCCGCGTTTTTACCGTCCACTTACCGCGACTTTGTGGCTTTCACACTGCTGCTGATTCTGTTAATTGTCAGACCCTACGGCATTCTGGGCAAGCCCCATCCGCAAAAGGTGTAAGTATGGCTTCCATAAAAACCGCCTGTTATACCCTGCCGGCCCACTGGCATACCCTCACCGGAAACAAATATTTCTGGCCGGTTTTTGTGCTGGCGGGCCTTGCCTTTTGTATGGCCGTCGACACCTTTGACTTTGTGGATTTATATCTGCAACTGATTTTAATTTACGTGGGCATCAATATCATCCTGACTGTCAGCCTGAACCTGATCAACGGCTACATGGGCGAATTCTCCGTGGGACACGCCGGATTCATGGCCGTGGGCGCTTACATCGCCTCGCTTTTAACGGTTTACGTTTTTCCACCGGGCGCAGTCGGCGTCTTTTTTCCGCTGGCGATTCTGGCCGGAGGCATTGGCGCCGCTCTGGTCGGTTTCCTGGTGGCCATCCCCTCTTTTAAAACACGAGGCGATTATCTGGCCATTGTCACGCTGGCCTTCTGCATGATTGTCAAATCCGTTCTGGAAAATATCGACGCCGTCGGCGGGCCGCGCGGCCTGCTGGGGATGGAGAAGCTTACCACCCTGCCGTGGGTCTTTTTCTGGACGGCTTTGTCCGTCTGGGTCATCCGCAATCTGGTTTATTCCAATTTCGGACGCGGCGTACTGTCCATCCGCGAAGATGAAATCGCCAGCGACCTGATGAGCGTCAACACGCGCCAGGTCAAAATCATCGCCTTTGTCGTTTCATCTTTCTTTGCGGGCATTGCCGGAGGCCTGTTTGCCCATGCGCTGCAGTTTATCAACCCGCGCATGTTTGACATCCTCAAATCGACCGACATTCTGATCATGGTTTACTTAGGCGGCATCGCCTCTATTTCCGGATCGATTCTCGGCGCGGTTATTTATACCATCCTGCTGGAAATCCTTCGTCCACTGGGCATCTGGCGGATGGTGCTCATGCCGCTCATGCTGGTGCTTTTAATGATCTACCGTCCGCGCGGCATCATGGGCATGAGAGAAGCCCGCCTGTTCACGCCGCTTCGCGACCTGGTAACGGAAAAACTCTGGCGGCAGAAGAAAAAGGAGGCGCCTGATGCCACTGATTGAAATCAACAAAATCACGCATCGCTTCGCGGGACTCTGCGCGGTTTCCGACTTCAACCTGGCCGTCTTGCCGCATGAACTGATCGGTATCATCGGCCCCAACGGCGCAGGGAAGACGACTGTCTTCAACCTGATTACCGGCGTCTATCGGGCAAGCGAAGGCAGCATCAAACTGGAAGGCAAGGAACTGGTGGGCCTGACCCCGCATCAGATCACTTCATCAGGCATTGCCCGCACCTTCCAGAACATCCGGCTCTTCCGCGAACTCTCCGTGCTGGACAACGTCCGCATCGCGCACTACGGCCAGATTGCCTACACCCCCGCCGAAGCGCTTTTGCATATCGGCCGCTTCCACGCCGAGGAAAAACGCATCACCAATCAGGCGATGGATTTACTGTCGATATTCAAGCTGGACGAATCAGCCAATGAAAAAGCTAAAAACCTGCCTTACGGGTTGCAGCGAAGATTAGAAATTGCCCGGGCGCTGGCCACCGAACCCAGGCTTTTGCTGCTGGATGAACCGGCCGCCGGTATGAACCCCAACGAAATTATCCAGCTCATGGAATTCATCCGGTGGATTCGCCAGACGTTTTCCGTCACCATCATTTTGATTGAACACCAGATGCGGCTGGTCATGGGTATTTGCGAACGTCTGGTGGTGCTGGATTTCGGCGCAACCATCGCACAAGGGCTGCCTTCTCAAATTCAGGCAAATCCCAAAGTGATGGAAGCCTATCTGGGCGAGGAGGTCGTTTTATGACCAAAATCGATATTCTTCTATCGGTTAGAAGCTTGTCCATCTCCTACGACAGCATCAAGGCAGTGGATGACATTTCCTTTGAGGTGGCACGAGGAGAAATTGTCACACTGATCGGCGCGAACGGTGCGGGAAAATCATCCATTCTGCGAGCCGTCTCCGGCCTGATTCCCTACACAGGCAGCATTGCGTATGCGGGAAAAGATTTGATGAACATTGCCGCTGATCAGATTGTCGCCGCGGGCATTGCCCACGTGCCGGAAGGCCGCGGCATCTTCGGCAATCTGACGGTGCTGGAAAACCTGAAACTGGCCTGCTGGCAGCGCAGGGACAAAGCTAAAATCGCCGCCGACCTGGAACATGTCTTTGAATTGTTCCCCCGCCTGCGTGAACGGACAAAGCAATTGGGCGGTATGCTCTCCGGCGGTGAGCAGCAGATGCTGGCCGTGGGCCGCGCGCTCATGACCGACACGCCAATGCTGCTGCTCGACGAACCATCCATGGGACTTTCACCCGTATTGGTGCGCGAAATTTTCAAGATCATTCAGGAAATCAATCAGGCGGGAAAAACCATTCTGCTCGTCGAACAAAACGCCAACATGTCATTGCATATTGCGCATCAGGGCTATGTCCTGGAAACCGGCCGTATCGTCCTTTCCGGCGCCGGCAAAGAGCTGACGGGAAGTCCCCGTGTTAAAGAAGCCTATCTGGGCGGATAATGATTAACGAACCCCATGGCCATCATCATAGGGGAACGCCCATTTAAAAAGACACATCATGGGACGCGAAGTAGTTGTCGCCGTCACCGGCGGCAAACTGGATTTCGGACCGTGGGAACAGATTTTCTATGGTGAATTTGACGGCGGCAGAAAGAAAAGAGTACTCGTCAAAATCATCGGCGAATAAGATCGTTACTCGTGAAGCGTCGTTCGTATCCCGTCAACCGGGAATGATTTGTGACCTTCAGGTTATCGCGACCGTTCTCTATGCTGCACGAGAGGCGAGATACAATTGACGAACGGCGAAATCAGGGTTTGTCCGCCTTGATCACATTGGGATTGTCTTTTTCGCCCAGATAAAAAACCACCAGTTTGACCGGAACTTTTCCATGATTGATCCCGTTGTGTTTGAGCTTGACGACTTCAATAATGGCTTCGCCTTCTTTAAACTCGGATGTTTTGCCGCCCTCTATCCGCACCGAAAGATTCCCGGCCAGCACATAAGCATAAACAGCAACAGGATGGCTGTGCCAGCCCGTCTGAGCGCCCGGTGCAATATCCACGACCATGACGGTTACCCTGGGATGATCCGTGTCCTGATAATCGATAGGTTCGCCGTTGCTCATCGTTTCCGTCTGGAGAATGACCTTTGCCTGCACGCCTGCATCATACCCGGCCGCTGCGACCCCGAAAGGCAGCAGCATCAGGAAACCCGTCAATACCCACACACAACTTTTCATCAGCAGCATTCGTACACCTTCCTTATTCAGATTTTTTAGTCCTTCAGTTTGGCGGTGCAATACCGGTCCGGCCGGAATCAAAGGGTCTTTTGCGCAACCAAACTAAAAAGTCGCCTATTTTACTCATCGTATTTTCCCGTGACGCTATAAATCATGATTGACAGCGGAAGAAATGGCTTTGGTAAAGGGAATATCGCAGCCGGCCTTGGTGCCGTCTCCGTCCATGCTGGTAGGCAGAATCACACCGGCGCCCAGTTCCTGACAGGTTTTAGCCCACGTCACTGCGTCTTTGGCAATCGGCAGCGTACCGCCGGAAACGACCAGCTCGAATCCGGAAGGCATCGCCTTGTTTCTTTTCGCGTCGATGGCCACGGTGATTTTATCCGACCCGTATTTTTCAGCCGCCTGACGCACCAGCTCGGGATTTTTTACCGCCGCACTGTTCATGGACACCTTGCTCGCCCCGGCGTCCAAAACCATTTCGATATCTTCAATCGAGGAAATACCGCCGCCGACCGTCAGCGGAATGCGGAGTTCTGCTGAAACTTTCTTCACCCATTCCAGACGGGTTTTACGGTTTTCCAGCGTGGCCGCAATGTCCAGCATGGCCAGTTCATCCGCGCCTTCGGCCTGATAAAACGCGGCATTCTCCACGGGATCTCCCGCTTCTTTTATATCGACAAAATGAACACCCTTCACCACCCGTCCGTTTTTCATATCCAGACAAGGCATGATTTTGATCGGTTCCATAGGAATCTCCTTTCAGAATAAGTAATTTGACCCGTTGCAACACAACGCCGCTGTTTTCTAAACCGAACGTGTCCAATTTACAACTAAAATGTTCAAAAACATGCCCCATCGAGAACCATTTTGTCCCTTTCTTCTTTAATGCTTGAAACGCAAGGCAATTTCGTTTAAACCATTTTGCAACCTATTCCAAGACAAAAAGGAGCCGCCATGATCAAGATGAAAGAAATCAAAGCAAGCACCATGAATGTGGAAAAATTTATTGAAAATAAAGTTCAGGCTATCCGGGAAGCCGTGGGCCCCGGTCTGGCTATCAACGCCCTGTCGGGCGGCGTGGACTCCTGTGTCGTGACCGCTCTGGGACACAAGGCGCTGGGGCCTCGCCTCAAAACCTACATTATTGACAATGGCATTATGCGGGAGAACGAACCGGCCAAGGTGGCCGCCGCATTTAAAAAGCTGGGGATAAAAGTTGAAGTGGTCAATTCGGCCAAAGCTTTTTTTGCCGCGTTGAAGGGTCTCACCGATCCCGAAGAAAAAAGAGAAGCCATCACGCAAACTTTCTATAAAAATGTTTTCGGCAACCAGATCGAAATCCGCTGCTGGGACAGTCTGGACGCACGCGTTGCCAAACCCACAAGGCTTTCGTTTGACGTACTGGAAAAGATCGCCGCAAAGATCACCAAAGACATCCCGGAAGTCGTCTCGGTCACTTATAATATTACTTCAAAACCGACGTCCACCATCGAAGCGATTTAAGACCCAAAACCGTGGCGGGAACTCTTCCAGTCAGAAAAGACCCGCCACGCCAGGAGCAATCAGACCATGGCCGGAAAACCCCTAAACGGCCCATTGCAGGCATTCGCATTCTGGACCTGACCCGGCTCTACCCCGGGCCGCTGGGCACGATGATGCTTGCCGACATGGGCGCCGATGTCATCAAGATTGAGGACATGAACGCGCCGGACTATATGCGGTACTATCCTCCCTGCATCGAATCCGAATCCGCGGGCTTTGTCGCCGTCAACCGGTCCAAGCGCAGCCTGGCCTTGAATCTTAAAGTCCCGAAAGGCGTCGGTATTTTTTTGTCGCTTGTCAGGTCGGCGGATATTGTCATTGAGCAGTTTCGGCCGGGTGTGCTTACTGAACTGGGCATTGGCGTTCCCCTGAAATTCTCAGAAACACCCGCCGAGCCCGCCTGGCCGTCGCCCGCACTGGGCCAGGATACAAAATCCATTCTGGAA
>DFZJ01000195.1:1429-13339 GCA_002382045.1 Syntrophaceae bacterium UBA4059 | reverse complement strand
TTCAAATCCATGCTTTTTGGCCTCCTCAGAATATATTTGCGTACCCGCCCATATTTAAAGATGGCGTTTACGTTATCCGGTTTTTTTAGCTTCGTCAGACAGAGGCCGTTCGAAACGATCCAGAATCAAATCCAAAATCTTTTGCAAACCGGCCCGGTCTATTTTTTCCCGATCGTCTTTGATTTGTTCCTCCAGGGCCAACTGGACCACACCGCGTACAACCCAGGTCATGTGCCCCGCGTTGCCGGGTTGAAATTCCTTTGATGCGATGCCATCTTCGATGATCTGTTTAATCGCCGCGTGAAATTTGACATGATAGGAAATAAAATCGCAATAAGGCGCGCCCTGAGACGGACCATAGTAAATCGCAAACATCAGCCGGAAGAAATCTTTGTCTTCAATGACATGGAGAAAAATCTTGTCCACCAGATCTTTCAAACGGCGCCTGGCGCTTTCGGATGTGTGCAAATGCAGATCCAGCGCTGAATCAATCAGAGCACAATGCGTTTGCATCAGCTCCATGTAAAGGCCTTCCTTATTGCCGAAATAATAATAAAGAGAAGGAGCGGTGATTCCCGCCGCATCCACAATTTCCCGCACCGTGGTCGCGGCATATCCTTTTTGGGCGAACAGTCCGAGAGCCGCGTCCAAGATATGCTGCCGGGACTCAGATTCCATATTTTTTTTGAGAGCTTTTCCCTGTTTTAAAGCCATTTTTTATCCTTGACTTTCACTTCCGCTCATTTTATCTAACGATTGTTATATAAACTGTCGGAGCTTACTATATTGGCAAGGGATTTGGTTTGTCAATCATAAGAAAACACGGGGAGTATATGGAACATGGAAACAGAAAAAAATAAAAACGAAGCGGCACAGGCTAAAAACCTGCCGGCCGGACAACANNCTGGATGAAAATCGTCCCGCCGTTGCCGCGAAAAGAAAAGAAAAAAATCAGCGCACGGCCCGCGCCAACGTGATGGACCTTTGCGATGCCGGCAGCTTCATTGAATACGGCGCTCTGGCCATTGCCGCCCAGCGCGGACGGCGTTCGGTGGAGGATCTGATCAGCAAAACGCCGACGGACGGCATGATCGCGGGCGTCGGGTCCGTCAACGGCGCGCAGTTTGGTGATGACAAGGCTCGCTGCATGGTGCTGGCCTACGACTACACGGTTCTGGCGGGCACGCAGGGTTACTTCAACCACAAAAAAAAGGACCGCATGCTGCACCTGGCCTATGAACAGCGACTGCCGCTCATTTACTTCGGAGAAGGCGGCGGCGGAAGGCCGGGTGATGTTGACGCGGAAGGCGTCATGGTGGCCGGACTGGACTTGACCACCTTTGGCGCGTTTGCAAGGCTCAGCGGGTACGTGCCGGTCGTCGGTATTGTCTCCGGGTTTTGCTTCGCGGGCAATGCGGCGCTTTTAGGCTGCTGCGACGTCATTATTGCCGCCAAAAATTCCAGCATCGGCATGGGCGGACCGGTTATGATCGAAGGGGGCGGGCTGGGCGTTTTCAAACCGGAGGACGTCGGCCCGATGGACGTGCAGACGCAAAACGGCGTCGTTGATATTGAAGTGGAAGACGATGTGGAAGCCGTCGCCACGGCTAAAAAATATCTTTCCTATTTTCAGGGCGCCACATCATCCTGGAAAGCCTCTGACCCGCTCAAACTGCGCACCATGGTTCCGGAGAGCCGCAAGCGGGCCTACAACGTCAAGACGCTGATCAAAGCCCTGGCGGACACCGACTCTTTTCTGGAGATCAGGCCTAAATTCGGCCCCAGCATGGTCACAGGGCTCATCCGCATTGAAGGCCGTCCGTTCGGCGTCATCGCCAACAACTCCATGGTCATGGCCGGCGCCATCGAAGCCGAAGGCGCGGACAAGGTCGCCCGTTTGATGCAGATCTGCAACGCGCACGGCCTGCCGATCCTGTCACTGTGCGATACGCCGGGTTTCATGGTCGGACCGGAAATCGAGAAGCGCGCGCAGGTGCGCCATGTCTGCCGCATGTTCGTCATCGGCTCTCATATCACTGTGCCCTACTTTACCATTGTGTTGCGCAGAGGCTACGGCCTGGGCGCCATGGCGATGGCCAGGGGGGGATTCCACGCATCGTTCTTCACGGCCGCCTGGCCCTCCGGAGAATTCGGCGGGATGGGACTGGAAGGCGCCGTCAAAGCGGGTTTCAAAAAAGAGCTGGCGGCCATTGAAGATCCTCAAAAACGGGAAGAACTTTACGAGTTCCTGGTCGGCCAGTTATACGAAAGAGGCAAAGCCATCAACATGGCCGCCCATCTGGAAATCGACGCGGTGATCGATCCGGCGGACACGCGCAAGTGGATCATGCAGGGGTTGAAATCCGCCCCAGCCTGGAAAAAAGAGGACGCCTGTCATTCTTTTATTGATCCGTGGTAATAAAAAAGACCGGGGCGCGCTTCAGCGCCCCGGCAAATGATCCCGAAATACTCAGCGGATCGATATTCAAATGATTGGCAATGTGTACCAGATATGCCTGCCCGCTCTTTCATAAAAGCTTTTCCCTGTTTAATTTGCCGGGGGTGAACCTCCATGACGTCGGGCTTTCCGGCTGTTCCTTTCGGACTGGAAAAGAAAAGGTTTTTGATGATGATCTCCGGATGGATGGATACACGGGGATCCTGCATCATGCCGCGCTCCTGCGACGGATCAAGCCCTTCCGCGATCAGCAATTCCTCGACAAATTGTCGCGGCTCACTTGCCGCACCGGCGGAAAATGCACAGAATAAAACACCGCTCACGACGATAAAACACGTAATAATCCTTTTCATGCATCCGCTTTTGTTCTTTGGCAACACGATTCGCAAGCGTATTATTACATGCCGGTATGTGTTTTATGCAAGCAGATTTCTCCCTGTTCATCCCCGCAGACATGGCACAATATGCTTACATGCCGTTACCGGTGTAGCCCACCACTTCGGCCAATTCATCAACGACAGATTTCACAGACATCGCCTGAGCGGTTGTTTCTTCGGCCACGGAAGAGGTTTCTTCGGCAGCGGCCGCATTGGTTTGCGCCGACTTGCTGATCGATTCAATCAACGCGTTGACATGATTGACGCCTTCCAGCTGCTTCATGGCGATGGCGATAGCATCATTCGCATAAGCGCCCATCGGTATGGAGACGTTTCCATAATCAACAAACTTCCTGATGCTCAGGCCTATGAAGTTGTTGCCGCTTCCGGCAATACCGGCCGTTTTACTGATTAATGCGATAGAGTTCTTGGCGGCTTTCGTGGAACGCGCTCCCAGACCGCGAATGTCGTCGGAAACCACGGCAAAACCACCGCCCACGTCACCGGCACGGGCAGCTTCTACCGAAGCATTGAGCGCCAGCAGATTGGTCTGGAAGGCAATTTGTTCTATCGTTTTAACAATTTGCGATGTTTCTTCGCTGGTCTGTTTAATCTCCCTCATCGCTTTCCTGGCTGTTTTCATCATATCAAAGGCAGCAAATCCTATTTCTGAACTTGTTTTGAATGCTGCCTTCAACGACTCAATAGCCTGCATGTAATTCGCATTTAAAGATTTGAGTTCTTCCGTCGCGGAATAGGTTTCTTCAACGGCTGCTGCCTGGATTGATGTCCCTTCCGCCAGGTGATTGCTCGACTCGGCAATCTGTGCCGCGGCTTCGGCAAACTGCCGGGACGTCTGGCTAAGATTTTTAATCACATGATTGATCGGACCTGTAATCGAACGAACAAAATAAATACCAAAGACGACGGCCAGGATAATTCCGACAAATGTGCCGACCAGTGCGACTATCGTCAAGACGCCTGCCTGTGTCATCCCGGCGCGCCCTGACTCCCCGGCCAACTTCATGTTGATATCCGATAGATCCATCAGCAGTTTCTGACTTAGATTGAAAAACTCTTCCACCCGCGTACTCATGACACGCTGAGCTTCTTCACGATTGCCTTGTTTGATCAGTCCGATAAATTCCTGATCAGCCATCTTCCACGATTCCCAGGCCGGTTTGAGTTTGTTCCATATAGCATTGGCTTCATCCGACCGGGGCAGCCCATCGTATTGTTTCCATGAAGCTTCCGCGCGGCGCCACGATTCCTCGATACTCTTTTGCAATTTCTCCTTCTCGCCCGCATTATTGAATATCTCCGGCACTAAAAGTGACTGTTCCATCCCCATCATGTTTTGCCGGGCATCGTTGATTTCGGAAAGCTCGTATGTTTGGGGAACGCGAACATCTACAAAAGTTTTCAGATGACCGTTGACTGTGGTAATACCCGAAAATCCGACCAAACCGCCGACCAGCAGCATCACCGCCATCACCAGGAAACCACCGATTAATTTTGCACTCAACTTCAAATTCTTCATAGCTGGACCTCCTCAGTCACATGAGCGACAGACGGCGCAAATTCATCACTGACACCGTGCCCGGGAAGTTCTAAACGGTCTTTTTTACGCCCGGATACCAGATCCGGCATCCGCTGTTTTGCCTCACCGACAACAGCGGACAACTCCCTGATGTATTCTTTCATGGCTTCGCACTGAGCGGTCATTTCCTCGGCGCTCGCGGCATTGGCCTGCACGACCTGATTGATTTCTTCCACGGATTTTTTAATCTGCTGGAATTTCGGCAACTGCTCCTGGCTTAAATCCGATGTACGCTCGATGATGGAGACGAAATCTTTGGTTATCAGGTTGTACTGGTCAAATTTCTCTGACGTTGAATCTATGAGCGTCGCACCTTTATAGATGGCGTCAACGGTTCCGCCAATCAACTGCGTGGTCTTTTTGGCCGCTTCGGCGGATCGAATCGCGAGATGGCGCACTTCATCGGCAACGACGGCAAATCCCGCGCCGACTTCACCCGCACGCGCCGCTTCCACCGAGGCGTTGAGCGCCAGCAGATTGGTCTGAAAAGCAATCTGCTCAATCGTTTTGAGAACGGTGGATGTTTCCTCGCTGGAGGCTTTGATATCCGTCATGGTGGTAGCCGTTAACTTGATGTTTTTATGCGTTTCTTCGCACAGGATGTCGGCTTCATACGTCGTTTTTTTAAGATGCTGAACCTGATTGTTATGGGAAACGCTTTCCGATGCCAGTTGATTAACCACGGAAAACGCTTCTTCGACGGCGGAAGCCTGAACGGAAGTCCCTTCCGCCAGATGATTGCTGGACGAGGCGATCTGCCCCGCCGCTTCCGCGAACTGATCCGACGTCTCCGTCAGTTTCGCAATCACCTGACGAATAGGACGCGTAATCGAACGCGCAAAATAAAAACCCAGGCCAATGGCAATGATGATTCCCAGAATCGTTCCGATCAGCGCGATTGTCTTCAGCAACAATGCCTGGAACATCCCGCTTTGCCCCGCACTCTGGACCATCGTCACATTAGCGTCCGACAACTCCCTGAGCAGCTTCTGACTTAAGCCAAATGACTGTTCTACCTGTTCACCCATCACTCTGATTGCATCATCCCGCCTGCCTTCCTTGATCAGGCCGACATATTCCTGATCGGCCTTCTTCCAGGATTCCCAGGCCGGCAAGAGGCTTTCCCACACAGCACCTGCTTTATCCGTACGGGGCAGTTGATCATACAACTTCCAGGAAGCGTCCGCATCACGCCATGACTTCTCGATCCTTTTGATCTGCTTCTCCTTTTCACTGATATTATTGAAAGTTTCCGGAACCAGAAGCGACCGGCTGAGTCTTTGAATTTTGCTTTGCATTTCTGAAATCACACCGATGTGATACGTGGCTGGATGACTGACTTCAGAAATGTTTTGAAGTTTGCCCGATACTTGAAATATTCCGAATGTCCCTACGATACCGCCAACCAGGATCATCAGCGCCACGAGTCCGAAAGCACCCATCAGTTTACCGCTCAGTTTCATTTTTCCCATTGCTTTTGTCCTTTTAATGATCGTTCTTTTGACATCATTAATTGTTCCATTGCCCGCAACAAGAATGCGGAATCAAGCAACCCTCTACATGTTCCGGTGGCATTATTCATTTTTTGTGAAAAAATTCAATAAATAATCCATTTTATATCAACATTTTAACGGTATTTGCGGATAACTTTCAAAAATATTGACAAAACCACTAAATTTTATTGACAAACAGGCGTAATTTGTCTATAAGCTCCAATCTTAACGTTAACTAAGGATAAGTATATGTACGCAATCATAAAAACAGGTGCAAAACAACACAAGGTCAGCGAAGGCGATGTTCTGTCTGTTGAAAAACTGGCTGGCGAAAAAGGAACCGAGATTGTCTTTAATGAAGTCCTGATGGTATCGGATGAAAACACCGTCAAAATCGGCAAGCCTTTCGTGGAAGGCGCCAAAGTTGTCGGCGAAGTTGTCGCCCAGACCAAGGGCCCCAAGCTGATTATCGGTAAAATGAAGAAACGTAAAGGCTATCGCAAGAAGACCGGACACCGTCAGGCATTAACCAGCATGAAAATAAATAAGATTTCGATATAAGCGGAGGACATCATGGCACATAAAAAAGGTCAGGGAAGCTCCCGCAACGGTAGAGACTCCAATTCGCAACGACGCGGCGTCAAAGTATATGGCGGTGAACAAATTCACGCGGGATCCATTATCGTGCGGCAGGTCGGCACAAAAATTCATCCGGGCAACAACGTAGGCCTGGGCAAGGATTTCACACTTTTCGCGCTGATCAACGGCATCGTGAAATATGAGAGACTGGATAAAACCCGGAAAAAGGTCAGCGTTTACGCCTCATAGAAAAAACGAACCGGATTCAGGATATCGAAAGGCGCTTATAGCAAGCGCCTTTTTATTTTGGAACATTATGAAATTTGTTGACGAAGCAAAAATCTTTGTGAAAGCGGGACATGGCGGCCCGGGCTGCATCAGTTTCCGTCGGGAAAAGTTTATTGCCAAAGGCGGTCCCGACGGCGGTGACGGCGGCAAGGGCGGCGATGTCATTTTTCGCGCGGCGAAAAGCCATCATACCCTGCTGGATTTAAAATACCAGCAGCAGCAAATCGCCAAAAACGGCAGACACGGCTCCGGCAACAACCGCACCGGTCATGGCGCCGAAGACCTGGAAGTCCTTGTTCCGCCCGGAACCGTTGTGAAGGATTTCGAAACCGGAGAGATCCTGGCTGATCTCGCGGAGCTGGGGCAAACTTTTATCGTCGCCAAAGGCGGCATCGGCGGCAAGGGCAACGCCCACTTCAAGACCTCCACGCACCAGACGCCGCGCTTCGCGCAGGAAGGCATGGCGGGAGAAGAGCGCTGGCTTAAAATAGAGCTCAAACTGCTGGCGGATGTGGGACTCGTCGGCTTTCCCAACGCGGGCAAATCCACGTTTATCTCGCGGGTCTCGGCAGCCCGTCCCAAAATTGCCGACTACCCTTTTACAACACTCACACCGCATCTGGGCGTCGTCAAATACGCGGACAGCCCCAGCTTTGTCGTGGCCGATATTCCCGGGCTGATTGCGGGAGCGCATGACGGCCAGGGAATGGGCATTCAGTTTCTTCGTCATGTGGAGAGAACGTCGGTGCTGCTGCATCTGATCGACATTTCCGAAGAACCCAACAACAATGCGTTGAAAAATTATAACGCCATCGTCAAAGAGCTGAAACTCTACAATCCGCAATTGCTGGAAAAGACCCAGATTGTCGCGCTCAACAAAATCGATCTTCCCCAGGTCAAGGAAAAAGTCAAAAAATCAGTTGCGCAATTTTCGAAAAAAGGGATAATACTGCATCCGTTTTCCGCCGCAACAGGCGAAGGCTTGCCCGACATTTTAAGAAAGATTGTGACCGTCTTAAACAAGACTTGAAAAACCATGAATAACATTCGTCTGGAAACGCTTGCATCCGCAAAAAAAATTCTCATTAAAATCGGCTCCGCGGTGCTCACCGGCGCCGACGGTCTGGACCTGAAAATCATCGATTCCCTGGCGCAGGAAATGTGCGATCTGACGCGTCGGGGCTTTTCGATTATCCTGGTCACCTCCGGGGCGATCGCCTCGGGCAAACATCGCCTGAACATCCAAGGCAAACTCAAGAGCATTCCCGAAAAGCAGGCGGCGGCGGCCATTGGCCAGGGAAGACTCATGCGCGTCTATTCCAAAGCGTTTGAAAAGAACAACCTCTATGTCGCGCAGATTCTGCTCACGCTTGCGGACCTGACCGACAGGCAAAGATACCTGAACATCCGCAACACACTTTCCACGCTGATGGAATGGCATGTGACGCCGATTATCAATGAAAATGACTCCGTCGCCGTCGATGAAATCAAATTCGGCGACAACGACAATCTTGCCGCGATGATCGCCAATGTGATTGAGGCGGATCTATTTATCAACCTGACGGCAACCGACGGCCTTTACGACTGCAATCCGTCGCAATCCAAAAAAGCCAGGCTCATCCCCATCGTCCGCGAAATCACCGACGCCATCGAGGCGGGCGCCACGGATGAAACGTCTTCCGTCGGCACGGGCGGCATGAAAAGCAAGATTCTCGCCGCCAGAAAAGTTACGTCCATCGGCATCCCCTGTATTATCGCGCCGGGCAAAAGGAAAAAAGTCCTGTCGGATATTCTGGCGGGCAAAGAAGTCGGCACACTGTTTTTGCCGCAAACGTCCCGGCTTAACAGCAAAAAGTACTGGATCGCTTTTACATTGCGTCCCTGCGGCCGGCTGATCGTCGATGACGGCGCGAAAAAAGCCCTGCTTTTCAAAGGCAAAAGCCTGTTGCCCTCCGGCATTACCGCCGTGGAGGGAAAGTTTGCCACGGGCGCTCCCGTCCATTTGGTGGACAGCGAAGGAACCCTGCTGGCCAAGGGACTGGTCAATTACAGCGCGGGCGACATCCGCAAGATTCTGGGGTTGAAAACATCGCAGATTTTTTCCGTTCTGGGTCACAAAGACTATGATGAAGTGATTCATCGTGACAATCTGGTGATTACCAGCGATATCAAGAAAAACAAAACCTGAACCGATAGTAAATAACTTCATCCATCACGTTGCGCGGGAACGCGCCTGGATAATAAGGAGGGTAAAATGATTCCATTGATCGTTCTGGTCGTTATGATCGCCGCCGTCGCTTTTTATTTTGTCGGAATTTACAATAACCTGATTGCGCTGCGCAATCTTTACCTGAACGCCTTCACCCAGATCGACATCCAGTTGAAGCGCCGCTATGATCTGATTCCCAACCTGGTGGAAGCGGCCAAAGGCTATCTGGCGCATGAACGCGGCACGTTGGAAGCCGTCATTCGAGCGCGCAACACGGCGCTGGACGCCAGCAAACTTGCGGCGGCCTCTCCCGGCAACGCCGCGGCCATGGCGGGACTGTCCCGGGCGGAAGGGTCGCTTAACGGCATGCTTTCCAAATTGATGGCGGTGGTGGAATCCTACCCGGATTTAAAAGCCAACAAAACCATCAGCGATCTGATGGAAGAGCTGACCTCCACCGAAAATAAAATCAGTTTCGCCAGACAGGCCTATAATGACGCCATAACCGATTACAATACCCAGCGGGAACAGTTCCCCAACAACGTGATCTCCTCAACCTTTGAATTTAAAAAGGCCGCCCTCCTGGAAGTCGTGGAAAAAGCCGAAGAGCGGCAAGCGCCCAAAGTATCATTTACCTGATCATGGTCAGCCGTTCGACTAATTTTTTTGCCAGGCAGCAGCATGCCCGCAAAAGCTGCAGGAATCAGATGATCCTGTTTGTTCTTGCGGTATCGATTATTGTCGCGGTCACGACCATGGCAATCCGTCTGGCCTGGTATCTTTACATCAGCGCCAGCGCTTACACGTCGTTTGACAGTGGCGAGGCCTACACCTACCATCGCAAACTCTCCACTTTTACTTTTTTTGATCCCGCGTTTTTCATTTTCATGTCCATGGCCATTGTCATCGTCATCCTCGCGGCCAGCCTGTACAAAATGCACACCCTGCAAAAAGGCGGCGCCGCCGTGGCGGAAATGCTGGGCGCCCGCCGCATCAGTGGAAACGCAAGCGATCCGGCCCAGCGCCGCCTCATTAACGTCGTGGAAGAGATGGCGATCGCCTCAGGCATTCCCGTCCCGCTGATCTTCGTCCTGGATTCTGAAAACAACATCAATGCCTTTGCCGCCGGTCTGGAAATCAGTGACGCGGCGGTAACCGTCACCCGGGGCGCGCTTACCAAACTGAGCCGCGACGAACTGCAGGGCGTCGTCGCCCACGAATTCAGCCATATTCTCAACGGAGACATGCGCCTCAACGTGCAGTTAATCGGCATCCTTTTCGGCATTCTTTTCCTGGGCATTGCCGGCCAGAAATTTCTTTCCGCCGGAAGAGTTTCTTTTCGGGCTGGACTCCCCGCCATCGCCGCGGGAATTTTTCTGGTTATGATCGGCCACACCGGCTCCTTTCTGGGCCGGTTGATGCAATCCGCCATCTCCCGGCAGCAGGAATTTCTGGCGGACGCTTCCGCCGTGCAGTTCACCCGTAATCCGCTGGGGCTGGCCGGCGCGCTTAAAAAAATCGGCGGCGCCGCTTTCGGCGCGACGATCAAGGCGCCTGAGGCACGGCAGGCCAGGCACTTATTCTTCGGCGAAAGCAATCCCGCCTCCTGGTTTTCCTTTCTGGATACCCATCCGCCGCTGGTCACGCGCATTCGTCTTCTGGATCCGAACTTTGACGGCAAGTTTGTAAAAGTCATTGACGACCCGTGCGGGCCCAAACCCATGTACACGGAACCATTTGGAGGCGCCGCGCTCCATCAACGCCCCGCTGCATCGCTTGCTGCGTCAATGCCTGCCTTCGTGACGGCTTCCATCGGCAACCCGACGATGGAACATCTTGGACAAAGCCAGGCCATTATGACGTCCATACCGGAAGATATCCGTCAGACGGTTAAAACACCGCAGGGCGCCGCCGGTATTATCTATGCGCTTCTAATAGGCAACGATGCGTCTCTCCACGATCAACAGGTCAACATACTGGGCAGGGCCCTGGTTTTACAGGGAAACACGGACATGGTCTTTCAATTGAATAGTCAGTTGTCCGGCCTTCCCAACAGACTTAAACTGCCTATCATGGAATTAGCCATGCCGTCTTTATCCGGCATGACCAGCATGGAAAAAAGAAATTTCCTGCTGATTCTGCAAGGGCTGATCAATGCCGACGGCCAGTTGACGCTGCTGGAATTATCCGTTCAATGGATTCTGGAAAAATATTTAAACCCTTCCGAAGAACTCTTTAAAAGCGTGACGATTTTCTCGTATTCCAATATCGGCTTGGACATCGTCGTCCTGCTCGGTGCACTGGCGCGGGCCGGACACGCGGACGACAAAGTCAAAGCGGAGCATGCCTTTCAGGCAGGACTTGGCAGGATTCCGGAACTGGCCGCCCGCAAACCCGTTTTCATATTTGAAGAAAACACCTTCTACACAAGAGTGAACACCGCGCTCACGCATCTGGGCGATGCGTCCTTCAAAATCAAGGAATCGGTGATGGACGCCTGCGCGCACTGTGCGTTTGCGGATAAAACCATCACGCCGGAAGAAGGGGAACTGCTGCGCGTTGTCGCCCTGGCCCTCCAATGCCCCCTGCCGCCGTTTTTAGAGAAACCCGAACCGGAAGCCACATCATAAAGCCCCATATACATGGTCTTATTATCCCCCTCTGGAGAGAGACTGTTTCGCAATGTCATTGCGAGGGAGTGAAACGACCGAAGCAATCTCGTAAGTTGCCGTATACATAAGATTACCACGGCGCCTGAGAGGCGTCTCGTAATGACAAAAGAGAATTGCGACACAGTCTCAGGGGGCTGGGGGAGGTGTGCTTAAAATAGAAACATCAATAAATCCGTTGCAGTTTATGTAATCGCAAACCACCTCCGTCACTTCGTGACACCTCCGCCAGCGGAG
>DFZJ01000195.1:0-1416 GCA_002382045.1 Syntrophaceae bacterium UBA4059 | reverse complement strand
CTCCTTTACATAGGCATCCATCTCGCCCACAGTGATCTTGCCGTCTTTGTTGGCATCCGCATCGCCCTGCAGACCTTTCAGAAAAAAGTAAGTGAACAGCGAATGGCGCTTCTCCGGATACCAGCCGGACACCTGATCGACCGCGGCGCTCGTCATCAGCACAGCGTTTTGCGGCCCGCGGTATTCTTTTTTCACCTTCACCAGTGTGGGGCTGATATTTTTAAAGAGCATACCCTTGTCGGAATTGCCGGAGAAGCAGGCATCCAGCACCACTGTCATCTTTTTTGCCGGAATCTTCGCCAGATTTTCGTAGAACGTCTGGAGGCGGTAGCCGTTGGATTTCAAATCCTGCGGGTTGGCATCAACCGGGACAAAATACGCCTCGCTGGTTTCCAGATCAGGCGCGCCGTGTCCCACATAATAAACAAATACTTTGGATACACCCGGTTTCACAAACCGGAAAAGCTTACCCTTGTGACTTCGTTCGCTGCCGAAGAATTCATTGAACTTGGAGAGAGCCGCATCTTCGGCATAGAGAATCATCGACGGATCATAACCCATGGTGCGGGTCAGGTACTCTTTCATCACCTGCGCGTCACGGTTGGCAAACTCCACATCGGGCGAGCCTGCGGCCGCATAGTTGCGGTTGCCGATCACAACAGCCACGTCATACTTGCCCGCCTTCTGGCCCTGGGGAATATTCATATCCACATCCACGGAAAGGCCGGTGGCCAGTTCGATCTTCTCTTTTGGCGGTCCCTCATCAGCCTTGACGACAAATTCCTGTGTTCGTTGCTGGGGTGCGTTCATGGTCAGAGCCAAATCTTTGCGGGAATTGAATTTCGGCCGTACCTCATTCAGGCTTACGGCAATGGGGATCTTTTCGCCGCCGGCAATCCGTTTATTGGTATAGAACATGAATTTGAAATCGCGGTATTTGCCCGAGCCAATGCCGCCCAGATCGAAATGCGTCCGGGCATCACCCGCCAGAAAGACGTTTTGCCCCAACTGCACATCCGCCGATACGCTGCGCGCGTCGCCATGCCCCGCATTTTGAACGCGGACGGTCATTTCCACCATTTCCATCGGCTCCACGCGGCCGTTGCCGTTCTGATCGTTGATCCGCATATCGGCCACCACCAGTCTGGGCGGCTCAAAGGCTCTGGTTTTAAAGGACACCTTCATGGGATCGGGATCAAAGCCGTTGGCTTCGCGAATATCCACCGTCAGGCTGATACTGGCCGTGGGAATGTCTTCCGATGCGGCAAGCGTTATTTCCTTCTTCACTGTCTGTCCGGCGGGAATGGTTCCGATCAGCACGTTACGCTCGAAGGTCAGGCCGTCCGTTTTGCCGGTTGCCTTGATTTCCACGCGGACATCAAAGGCGTCGCCCTTGCCCCGGTTCTGAATCGTGAG
>DFZJ01000140.1 GCA_002382045.1 Syntrophaceae bacterium UBA4059 | reverse complement strand
GTGCTGGAAATCCGCGAAGCTCCGGCGTCGGCCATGCGGGAGTTGAAAAACGCGGCGGCGGACAAAAAGAGAAAAGCATTAAAAAATATTGTGGAAAAAAGCCGTTCGGTGAAAAAATTATTGTATCTGAACAGCGACGATCCGGTGGTAAAGAAGTATTTAAAATAAGGGTAGGGAAAGATCTTGCTATCCGTAGGGTGGTCACGACTGTTCCCTGCGAGTTACGAGCCACGAGATACGAACGACGAGATACGTATGACGAAATTGTTATCACCACCTAAATCAAAAGTTTTATTTCTGGGGAATGAAGCCATTGCGCGCGGCGCGCTGGAAGCCGGCGTTCATGTGGCTACAGGCTATCCCGGAACGCCGTCTTCCGAAGTGATCGAGTCGCTCGCGCCTGTTGCCCGTGAAAGAAATCTCTATGTGGAATGGTCGGTCAATGAAAAGGTGGCCATCGAAGTGGCCGCTGCCGCTTCTTTTGCCGGTCTGCGTTCGATGGCTGTTATGAAACAAAACGGCGTGAATGTGGCCTCTGATTTTCTTTTGCATCTGACCGCCTCCGGTACGCGCGGGGGACTGGTGCTGGTTTCCTGTGAAGATCCCGGTGCTTTGTCGAGTGTCAATGAGGGGGAATCACGCTATTTTGCAAGAATGCTGGAAATGCCGCTTCTGGAACCGGCGGATTTTCAGGAAGCCAAGGATCTGACGAAGTGGGCGTTTGAATTGTCGGAGCAAATCGGTAATGTCGTGATGCTGCGTTCGGTGACGCGCATGTCGCACGCCAGCGGCAACGTGATTTGCGGCAAGCTGCCCGCCAAATCAAGGCAGGCAAAGTTTGAGTATGACGGTTCGGTGATGGATTCGAGTCGCGGGCCGATGATCAGCACGCCGGTTGTGGCCAAGCATCTGCTGCATCAGCAAAAACTTAAAGTTGTTGAAGACCTGTTTGAAAAGAGTCCCTTTAACCGGTATATCGGTCCCGCAAAACCCGAATTGCTGATTATTACCGGCAGCGCCTGTTTTCTTTACTCCGAAGAAGCTGTTGAAATGCTCGGACTGCAAAAGAAAGTCGGCATTCTGAAACTGGCCACGACCTGGCCTCTGCCGCCCGCGCTGCTTACGAAGCACCTGCTGAAAACGGATAAGATTTTAATCATCGAAGAAGTCATGCCGTTTCTGGAAGAAAACGTAAAAGTTCTGGCGGCGGGGATGATCAGTCAGATGAGCGGTAAAACCTTTTACGGTAAAATGGATCAAACGCTGCCTGCCGCCGGAGAGTTGAATCCGGATATCGTGGCCGATGCGCTGGGCAGAATAATGAAGGTCAAACGCCAGATGTTTCCCGCCGGTTATGCCGCTGAATTAAAAAACGCCGCGGCATTGATTCCGGCGCGCGAACAGACGTTTTGTGCAGGGTGTCCGCACCGCGCGTCATTCTGGAATATCCACAATGCTATTGCGCTGGATGGCCGCAAGGGATTTGTCTGCGGCGATATCGGTTGCTATTCGATGGCGGCTCTTTCGCCCGCGACCGGTTATCACACGATGCCTACGCTGCATTCCATGGGGTCCGGCACGGGACTGGCCAGCGGCTTTGCCAAACTGACTCAGTTTGGTCTCGATAAACCCATTCTGACGGTTTGCGGTGATTCCACATTTTATCATGCCGTAATTCCGGCACTCATCAACGCGCAGCACAACCGGGCGGACATTACTTTTATTGTTCTGGACAATGCCGGTACGGCCATGACCGGTTTTCAGCCTCATCCGGGACTGGCGGTAAGCGCGCTCAAAGAGGCGGTTCCTGCCGTGGATATTGCTGCGATCTGCACCGCTATTGGCGCAAAGGTTGCGGTGAGCGATCCGTTTGATCTTGCGGCTACCGGTAAAATATTAACATCGTTTCTGGCGGAAAAAGGTTCAGTCAAAGTTTTGATTTTGAGACAGGCCTGCGCGCTCAGTCCCGAGAAAAAAGGCAGGAAACAATTCGATGTGATGGTGAATGAAACCCTGTGTCTGGGCGATGCCTGCGGCTGCAACCGCCTGTGCACGCGGATTTTCCGCTGTCCGGCTCTGACCTGGGACCGAAGCAAAAGGAAGGCGGTAGTTGACGAAGTGATCTGCGCCGGCTGCGGCGTGTGCGCATCGATCTGCCCGCAGAAAGCCATTGTTAAGGAATAGAGAAACGCAAAGAAGTATGATTGTTTCTGCCCCCCCCTTTTTTTTAAGGGGGATCGAGGGGGATTTTTCAATCGGGGTAATTTTGTAAAATCTCCCCTTGCCCCTCTTTAGTAAAGAGGGGAATCATTAATGTGATTTGAAGGATAGACCGATGAAAAAAATGCGTCAGAAGGTAACTAAAAATGTGATCCTCACCGGCGTCGGCGGGCAGGGCAATGTTATGGCCTCGCGCGTTCTGGCGGGGATGCTGGTGGATGCAGGCTATATTGTTACCATCGGCGAGACGTTCGGCATGTCGCAGCGCGGCGGCTCGGTGATGAGCCATCTGCGCATTTCGCCCGATTCGGTGAGAAGTCCGCAGATTCCGAAAGGCGGAGCGGATGTGATTGTTGCTCTGGAGCCTCTGGAGGCGCTCCGTGTTCTGACCGTTTATGGCAATCCCCGGGTCAGTGTTTTATCCAATTCACGTCCCGTCTATCCGATCGGTGTGATTACCGGCGAACTTGCTTATCCAACTGATAAGGCCATCCAGACGGCGTTTGACCGGCTAACCGCCCAGTCCTGGATGATTGACGCGACATCCATTGGCCTGCAACTGGGCAATCCCGTTTTAAGCAATATCGTCATGATTGGCGCGCTGGCGCAAACCGGTCTTTTGCCTGTGGACCACCGGATGTTTGAAAAAGAAATTCGAAAAACGCTTTCAGCGGAAAAATGCGTCGTAAATTTGAAGGCTTTTGACGAAGGCGCGGCGATGATAAATAATGGTTGACGGCACACCATTGAAGCTTATATTAAAAATTCAAAATCATTATTCGAGGTAAAAGTGCATGGGAGATATCTACTCCGCGATTAAAGTAAGTGATCACGTATATTGGGTGGGCGCCATCGACTGGTCCATCCGCGATTTTCACGGCTACACCACGCCCCACGGCAGCACCTATAATGCCTATCTGGTGATGGCGGACAAAATTACGCTTATTGACGCGGTCAAGGCGCCGTTTATGGACGAAATGCTGGCTCGCATTGCTTCCGTGGTTGATCCATCTAAGATCGACTATATTGTTTCCAATCATTCCGAGCAGGATCATTCCGGATGTCTTTTTGAAGTGATTGACCACGTCAAGCCGGAAAAAGTTTTTGCGTCCCCGATGGGCGTTAAAACCTTGAAAGATATTTTCCATGACGATTATAATATCCTGCCGGTCAAGGACGGCGAAATACTCAGCCTGGGCAATATGGATTTAAAGTTCATGGAAACAAGAATGATTCACTGGCCGGATTCCATGTTTTCGTATCTGGAAAAAGACGGGATTTTGTTTTCACAGGATGCCTTCGGTATGCATCTGGCAACCTTTGAGCGGTTTGCCGACGAGCTGCCGGCGGATCAGCTGACCTACGAAGCGGCGACGTATTACGCCAACATCGTTTTGCCTTACTCGCCTGTTGTGCTCAAAACGCTGGAGAAGGTTGCGGCTACCGGCTGGGCGATTAAAATCATCGCGCCGGATCATGGACCTGT
>DFZJ01000010.1 GCA_002382045.1 Syntrophaceae bacterium UBA4059 | reverse complement strand
CTCATTCACATTGGCACAGAGGGCCTGTTGCCGTTCTTAGGCTGCTAAGTGCTCCAGCGATTGTTCGAAAGGCCGCCTGCGGCGGCCTGTAGAACAGGCGCTGGAGCGAAGCTCAGCTCGCCCCGTTGGTGGCGCGCCGCAGGCGTGCCGCCAACGCTAAAACTCAGCGGCGGGGCCACGAGATATGATGAAAACCACAAAAGATATTCCCCGTCCGCTGGAGTGATTTGTTCGGTGTTTCCTTTTCCCTTCATCTCTCTTTTTTAATCGTATTCTCAATCTCCCTTGTCGGATATCCCAAGGTTGTCCTGACGCGGCCATCTTTCGTGGTTACGATAAATGTCTCGCTATCAATAAGGTACTGGGACTCCCATGCTATTTGGACGTTCGTAGGGGTCTCCAAAATACTGAAGTTTTGACGTTCCCCATCCTTTGCAAGACAGACCGCCAAGCTGTCCGCTGGATCCAACATCCAAGCGTCCCCAGTCTGTGTGGAGAAGAAAACCAACGAGCCAAAACCAACAACCCGGCTATCGTGGGCCTGCGCTTTCTTAATAATATAATCGGCCTCCCTGTTTATGCTGACCTCGTCGCGACTTAGGAGTCGTTGTTTTCGTCGTATCATGTTATCTTTCCTTTACACCGAACGTGCCGATCACCGGCGGCTGTAAGCCGTCCGGTGGATTTGCGGGTTAGGTTTTCTTGGCTTTTAGTTTCTTCTGCTCTATCCAAAGTCTTACACAGTGATCAAAAAAATCTACCGTGTGAAAATGCTTGGATTCTGTCCCCTTTGGTACTTTGTATCTAGTCAAGAATTCTAAGAATTTAGCTCTAGCATTTTCGCCTTCTTTGACAGGTCTAAGTCCTTTTACATAGAATGCCTTTGGCCAGTTTACAGCTTTTAGGATTAGAGAAGGACGGTTTTTGAGTGGAACAAGATAATCTACGAGCAGATGATCAAGATCTTTCCTGCCTTTAAATAGCCCTTGAATAACAAGTGTTGCATGCGGTGTGGCATTAACTCCAATCCATTCAGCAGAATCGTACCAAGCAGCAGCATCGGTCACTGCAGCACCCATGACGGTATTAGACTCGTCATCAACATAGAAGTTGCCAATTGAGACAGAACCTCTAAAAAGGATCCCTTGTTCCAATGAATCTACCATGAACTTACGAAGTAGTAAGCAGAAGTGCTTAACATCTTTAAAAGTAACCGGGCCCAATGTCTGATAGACGATAAGGACGGTATCGTTGAAGGTGAACGTTGTGACCAAATCTATTTTCATATCTCCGCGAACTTCTTTTGCGTTTGCTGTTCGTCTTAGAAGTTCTAGGACACGTTCTCTGGAATTTAAGAACTGTGAAATTTCCCTTTCATTGTATGTGGATGCCCCTAACGCATCAAGAACAGCTACAATACCTTGTTTCTGCTCCATAGTATGATCCCTCTTAGCAACCTAACGCTCCGGCTAACCTGGCGCGCCAATGACCTTTCCGCATAGCGCCGCCGAGCTTCCCGCGCTCAGGTTGAGCCGGTTGTTAGCCCATTTTTTATCTGTTCTTGAGATAAGTTTTCAAATCTCTGTAATAATTTTCATGAGGCCCCAACATTATAAGCTCAAGCCTTTCCTCCCTGATAAAGCGGTAAGCAAGAAGATACATTCGGTTCTGAAGATTGAACTTATGAACAAAAATACCCCTCAAATCGCCTTTTTTTTCAGATCCGATGGAGGGATTTTGAATAATCTGCTTGATTTCATTGTCTAATTCATGTTTTTCATGTTCATTGAACTTCTTGACTTTTTTCTCAAATGATCTCGACTGATAAATTTTCATCGGCTTTCAACCGAATTGATATTCTGTTTTTTCATTTTGATCTAACTCTTCAATCCCAACCAAAATTTCTTTGATGAGGCCGTAAGTCAAATCTGAATTTTCTTCAGAACATTTACCAATTCTGGCCCAATGCTCAATTTGACCAGTCAAAGATCGATGATCAATTTTGCTATGCTTCTTTGCTTCGCCTACCAACTCGTCGGATATTCTTATCGCCATTGCCATTTTGCTTACCTCCATGATTAAGTTTGCATCATGAATTCACATTACAACATAAAATAGCAAAATGCAACTATTAGTATCATTATGAGTGAAGGGCTAACGCAGAAATAACCCGCGCCGGCCACAAGGTAAGCGGTAAATTTCAGCCCGATTTCCGGCGTCGGGTTGATTGACTGGTTAGCATTTTTTATTGGAGGTAATATGAACCATTCTAATCTGTTGCAAGGCAAAGTTTCCCCTTGGCGTTACCAAGATGCTATTTCTAATAACCCCCATGCCCGGCGCGGGCACAACGAAGGATGAAAATGGGGTGGTTGCAATAATGGGTGAGTCACGGTAATCCACTGATAAGCAATTTCTGCAAAAAACTTAATCAGGAGGAAGACCATGACTCGGAAAGATGATAGCAAAGTTATCAGGATCGTGCACCCCATTTGTTGCGGATTGGATGTTCACAAGGAGAGCGTTTCGGCCTGCGTTATTTTTCCCGACGGCAATGGGGAAGAACAATGCGATGTCAAGGTATTCGGCACATTCACGGACGATCTGATGCGTCCGCGGGACTGGTTGGTGGCGCATAATTGTCCGGTGGCGGCGATGGAGAGCACGGGGGTTTACTGGCGGCCGGCGCATAATGTTTTGGAGGATTCGGTTCAAGTTGTTTTGGCAAATGCCCGCGATATGCATAACGTCTCCGGGCGCAAGACGGACATTGGGGACGGCAAGTGGATAACCGGATTGTTGCGTCATGGTCTTTTGAAGAGCAGTTTCATTCCGCCGCAGGACATACGCCAATGGCGGGATCTGACGCGGTTGCGCAAGAAGTATGTTCATGCGGTGGGAGATTACAGGAAACGCACCCACAAGCTTTTTGAATCGGCGAACATCAAGATTGATTCGGTGGTGTCGGATCTCTTCGGCGTGACGGGCCGAAATCTGATGC
>DFZJ01000003.1 GCA_002382045.1 Syntrophaceae bacterium UBA4059 | reverse complement strand
CGGATTGCTTGGTGTGCGTTAAAAATTAGAATATAAAATAAACAAAACTTAAAGCAAAAGGAGGGGGAAATGTTGAAAACGAAGTTGAGAAATCAGAAAGGTTTTACGTTAATTGAAATCATCGCGGTCTTGGTCATTCTGGGAATTCTGGCGGCGGTAGCGGTGCCGAAATATTTTGATATGCAGACAGACGCTAAAAATAAGGCGGCAGCAGGTGCTCTTGCCGAAGGAAAAGCTATGCTGAATATGGCATGGGGTAAGGCGGCATTGTCGGCAGGTGGATCACCATCAATGGCTAATGTTATTGCTGCGATGTCCGCAGACAATTACAACAGTACGGCGGCCGGTGAATTCAGGTTGTCATATGCAACAGGTGCGAGTACAGTTTCGATAACTGCAAGTGGCACTACTGGTGCTGCCAGTGGTGGTTCTGCAACAGGCACATGGCCTTTACCTTAATTAAGATTTTCAAGTTCTATGCGGCGTACCGAGAATCATGCAGAGATTTTCTCGGTACGCCATTTTTATGATAAAAAATGAAAATTAGCGATTCCAATCAAGCCCGTATCGTCGGTATCTCTTTACTTCTGTTGATCATCTTTTGTTATTGGTCAATTTATCAGGCTGAATTCATCAATTTTGATGATTTTCTGTACGTCACAAATAATGATTATGTAAAAGATGGATTTTCGATAAAATCCATTTATTGGGCATTTACTTCTTTCGATATCGCCAATTGGCATCCCGTTACGATGATGTCGCACATGCTCGATTATCAGTTGTTCGGTATGAATGCGGCTGGTCACCACTTGATGAGTGTCCTATTCCATGCCGGCAACACCCTGTTGATCTTTCTCGCTTTTCGCATCATGACGGGTTCCCTCTGGCGAAGCGCGATATTAGCGTTTCTTTTTGCGCTCCATCCACTGCATGTAGAATCCGTTGCCTGGATATCGGAACGTAAAGATGTGCTGAGCACCTTTTTCATGCTTCTATCTTTACTCGCCTATATTGCCTATACAAAAAATAAGGCAGTTGCGACATATCTGATCGCTTTTTTTCTTTTTTTCATGGCACTGATGTCAAAACCAATGATCGTGACTTTTCCTTTCCTTCTTCTGCTTATGGACTACTGGCCATTGGGACGCTTCAATGGCGATCATCTGAAACACTGCCGGGCACCGGAAAACAGAGAACGGCTTTGGCGTTTGGTGCTGGAAAAAATCCCCTTTTTCATCATGAGTTTAATCATCAGCATTGTGACATACATTGCTCAATCACATGCGGGGGCTGTTTCTTCGCTTAAAGCTATGCCGCTGACCTTCCGAGTGGAGAATGCAGCAAATTCCGTCGTGCTGTATCTTGTCCAAATGCTTTTTCCGGTCAAACTTGCGGTCTTTTATCCGATGGTTGGCAATATTCCTCTGTGGCAGACGATTTGCTCGGCCTTCTTTATCATACTGGTGACATACCTGGCCTGGCGATTCCGGCTGCGTCATCCGTTTTTTCCAGTTGGCTGGCTTTGGTATTTGGGGACCCTTATTCCTGTAATCGGTCTCGTCCAAGTGGGTATGCAATCAATGGCTGATCGATATACCTATATTCCATTGATCGGCATCTTTATTATTTTAATCTGGTTGTTTCCCGACATGACAAGAAAAGGTAAGACCGCCGCGCTATTGGGAGGACTCGCGTTGTGCTTCCTGGCAATTCTTTTGGTCGCGACTACACGAAAACAGGTCGATACCTGGAAAAACACGATGTCGGTTTTTTCGCGAGCCGATGCAGCAACGGAAGGGAACATTCTGGCGAAACTTCAGACCGCAGGACATAATGCCCAGATGGGTAATAAAGATGAAGCAAAAGCCCAATTCAGGGAAATACTGAATTTGCAGCCGACCAATATTACGGCTCTTCATAATTACGGGATATTCCTTATTAATTATGACGATTACGACGAGGGGGTTAAATATCTCCGGGAAGCATTGCGTCTGCAGCCTACATCAATAACTGTGCACAACAGTTTGGCTCAGGCCCTTTGGCAGAAGGGCAATGCCGAAGAGGCAGAAAAGTTGCTGACGTCTTCAGTAGCGCTCAAGCCTGAAAACCCGGATACCCATACTTACCTGGCGATCGTAATTAGCAGCAACAAGGAAAGGTACCCGGAAGCTATAAAACACTACCGCGAGGCGATCCGCATCAAACCCAACCATCACCGGGCGATTCTCGGGCTGTCGATCACGCTGAGGCGGAATGGACAGATACAGGAGGCAGACCGGTATTTTCAACAGGTATTGAAAGAGAATCCTTATGTAATCGCCGAGAACTGCTTTATGGTTGGCGCGAATTTTGCCGAACAAAACAAGATTGAAGAAGCCATTGAGCAGTTTCAGGAAGGATTGAAAATACTGCCGAAAAATGAAGGCGCCAGATTATTACTTGCCTCTCTCTACCAAAGAAAAGGGGATAAGGACGAAGCGATGGCGCAATACGGAGATGTAATCAAAATCAATCCCAAAAGCGCGGCCGCTTACATTGGAAAGGGCGTCGTCACGGCCGAACTCGGCCGCACAGAAGAAGCTGTAAATTACTTTATGGAAGCCATCCGGATTGATCCGGAAAACTCTACTGCGCTTAACAATGTCGGGCTGGTCGCCTTCAGGCAAGACAGGTTGGAAGAGGCGATGAACTATTTTAGAAAGGCACTGAAATCATCGCCACGCAATGTCGAGGTTCTTTATAATATGGGGCTTACCTTAGAAAAAATGGGGAAAACAGGCGAAGCCATTTTACAATTGGAAAGAGCCATAAAGATAAAACCAGATGATGTTAAGGCGAAAGCATTCCTGACGCGACTTAATAAGAAATATAGAGAATAGACCTCGAACCATTACCCCTACTTTCGACTTGCTCAGAGAAGACTCAGGGTTGCCGCAGTGACTTTTTACCAGTTCATCAATGCTGTTGATTAAAAAATTCTGTGACAATTCCATCATGAGGTTGTATATTAAAAAGAAATAAGAAATATGGTTGATCTGTGAGGCTGCCGGGAAACGGATCAATGATCCGGAGAATTCCTGTCCCGCCATGAAAATATCCGGCTGACGGACGGAAAGAACTTAAAAATGATGAACTTTTTTCAGAAGAAAATCAAAAGCAGGCGGGGATTTACCATGATCGAGGTCATTGCCGTCGATCATTACGAACCGCAACAGATTTATTCCCAGGAGGAGCGCTGATGATTCGTAAATTGAAAAACAAACACAGTAATCAAGGCTTCACCATGATTGAAGTGATCGCCGTTTTAGTGATAGTGGGGATATTGGTTGTGGTTGCAGCCATCAAAATGTCCAATACCAGCGACTATGATCTGGCCTCTCAACTGGAAGTAGTCAAAAATCATCTGCGGTATGCTCAAATCAGAGCGATGAATACCGATTCCGTTTGGGGCATCAATTTCACCTCCGAGACAACTTACTATCTTTTTCAGGGTAACACTTCTATAACGCCGGTGATAATACCCGGTGAGGAAAATGCCACGGTTAACCTGGTCAGCAAAAAAACTAAACTGACTGTTACTCCGCCGGTGGGAGGAAGGATCACTTTTGATCAGTATGGCAGCCCGGGTGCGGCAACCATCACTATTAACACTAATGGCGGCACGATTACATTAACGCAGAACACGGGCTTTATTCCCTGAGTAATATTTTTTTTGAAAAGAACAGGAGGGCGTTTATGAATATTAAGGAAAACAAATTAAAAAACAATGATATTTTAAGAGATTTCGCAAGCGGTTTTACTCTGATTGAAGTCATCGTCGGACTTGTGCTGGCGGCGATTCTCGGCACCATGCTGGTCACGTTCATGGGTAATAATTTATCCGATAGCGCGCAGATCGTTAATAATGTTGCTAAAACATACAAGCTGGACGCAGTTATGGAAAATTTCACAACTAGATATAAGAACCTGCTGGTCACGGATGCAACGCCTCTGGCGACGTTGAGCAATAATGTAGGCACGTCGGGCACCGTTTATTACAATGCCTATGGTTCATACAAGGTTAAGAAAAACGGTTATATAACAATTAATTGCACCGGGAAGAATTGCACGGAAAGCAATGGTGGTGCATCAATTTTGAAGGTAACAATTACCGATCCGACCGATACACAGACGGTTACTGCGCTGTTTACACAATAATTTTTTATCAGGAATTTGGAACACAGGAGATCATCATGAAGAAACAAGCAGGATTTACACTGATCGAAATCATCGTTACGCTGATACTGATCGGTATTCTGGCCAGTTTTGCCGGTTTTGGTATTGTTTCGGCGGTGAAAGGATACCTCTTTGCGAAAAATAACACAATCATTGCCGGAAAAGCACAGGTGGCTATGTCCCGCATGACCAGAGAATTGCTGGACCTGCGCGCCGTGCCTCATCCTGCCGCAAATCCTTCATCTTCTATTGAATTCGATAAAGTATTGGAGAAAATAGCCATCGGTCAAAGCGGTTCGGAAATCAGGATCAAAAAGGGCAGCTTGGGTTCGACACTGGATTATACAACCGGTGATGTTTTAGCGAACCAGGTCATTACAGGAGGGTTGAGTTTCGCATATAAAAAAGGTTCTGCTAACTGGGTGGCCGGCGACGATATCACGCTTTTATCGCACATTGTGATCAGTTTAACGATGAACGGCGTCGGTGAAGGAAGCAACTACACGTTTACTACAACAGTCAGTCCAAGAAATAACGGAAATGCCGGTGGCGCTTCGTTTCCGACCATCACGACCCCGCCGCCCATCACAGCCGGAAGGTGTTTTGTGGCTACGGCCGCGTTTGGCAATCCCTACCATCCTATGGTTTTCCTTCTAAAGCAGTTCCGCGATCAATACCTGGCTACTTGGGCGGGTGGTCGGGCGCTGATGCAATTATATTATCGGGAAGGTCCTTATATTGCTGAAATAATTCAAGATAAACCATGGGCTTGCGCGCTGGCCCGGTTGCTGCTGCTGCCTTTTGTCGGATTATCTTTTCTTTTGGTTTATGCCCAAGGCAGCATACCACTGGTCATGTTAATTATTATTGCCGGTATTTGGCTGATTAAACGTTATCCATCTCTGGCGCATAATAACAAAAAAGGGTCTGTCCTGATCGGTATAATTTTTACAATGGTTGTTATGTCCATTCTCGGCGCGGCGATGGTATCGCTGAATACTTCATCCGGATTAAGCCAGGCATATGGCAGCATGTCGCATAATGCCTACTATCTTGCGGAATCTGGTTTCAGATATACAGGCAGTCAATTTTTAAATGCTGTTGACAGTGAAAACAACGGTAATAATGAAAACCAGAACTCAACAGCCAATGATATTCATGGGCGGACAATAACGCTGGCCGAGGGATCAATTACTCTCAGCGTGACGCCTTTTCATGTGGCAACTTCCGCGGCGGCGGCGATAGGCGCCACCACCTTGTCCGTCCGATTTTCAGGCGGGACGCCTCCTTATTTCGCGATTCCGCCGACAGGCACTATTCAGATACTGACCTGGTCCCGCCCGAATTCCACCACTGCCTATACCACATACGTCAATACTTATAATTATACTGCTTTTGCCAGCTCGACTTTTACACTCAGTACGCCATTGGTGCGCGCTGTTCCGGCATGGGCAACGGTCAAGGTGATTGCCAGGCCGTCGGTAAATCAAACGGTCACACCCGATATAAATCCGTCTTTAACCACCAACCGCTTGATCTTGACTAAACCGGCAGGAGGTTTTTTTATGCCGGCGCGCAACGGCAAGTTTACGATTCAGGGAAATCAGGCTGTTTACACCTACGATTACCGTGACAATGTTACTACCACCGAATTAACCACGACATTATACGGGGTCCGCTATGCCAATGATCCGGCTAATAATACACCATTTTCCGTGACACCAACATCCGGTATTATCCCCAATGATTTTTTTACGATTGTTTCTACAGGCACAGCCGGTGGCGCCAGCAGAACTTTAACTTTCATTACGCCAGTCGATGTCACCGCGCCCGGCGGTGTGCCTGGCCAGGAAACAACGTATGCTGATTCTGTCACTGCGGGGGTCAACCCCGGCGCTGAGACAAGCAATTGGTTTGCAGCCTCCGCCGGCGGTTACAACAGTGTCGCCGACGTGGCAGGGGCAGCAAAAGCAGACGGCACAACGGGGACGGCGGCCTTGAAGTTGACCAGTTCCTTACCATACGGTGGGTCCGGTTCAATTTGGGGGGGGGCCGGTAATGATAAATACTTCAGTCTTATGGCGCTGAAATGGAGCGCCGATTATGCCAATTTTTACGACAGCTGGTATAACCATGCCAATACCTTGAGCTATGATGCCCAGGTAAAAACAAAACTGCCTCAGGCAAATAATTATTATATGGCGGGAATGTTATTTCGCCTGAAAATGGCGGACTCGGTTGCCAATTCCTCTTGGTTGGGTGTATCATTTCTGCGGGGTCGAAATGGCGAGGATAGCTACACTGATAGAGATGGCATCGAAGATGGGGTGGTCCCTTTGAATAATGTCCCCATGATTGTTTTATGGAAGAAAGATGGGGGACAGGAGATGTCCGGTATGCAGTGGGTTGCTTACAAAGTTATTGAGAATATTAATGGGTTCAACAATGGTTCAGCGCCTTCGTTTGTCAATGGTTCGTCATATTATGTCAGAGGGGGAACAAGCGGCGCACGCGCCGCTGTAACGGTCAGTACAACTGATAGCGGTATCTCCGGAGAACTCGCCAATGCTGATGGTGCACAAAAATATTCAACGTTTCAGGCAAATGAGGAACTATTCCAACTAATTCGGCAAACCCCAACCCCAATTAATGACAACCGTGTCACCGATGTTACTTCAACTAATATCACTTTTGACCAAGGACTAACTCGTATTGCGGTAGGTGATATTGTCGTAGGAAGTGAAAGTGGCGCCTCAGCGAAAGTAACTGCCGTTAATCAAACAGGGGGGAGTTGGAATTTAGGCACCTTTAAAGGATCGGTGGATATTATAGAAAAACAAGGTAGCTTCGTCAAGAGAACTACCGGTTTGTTTGGCGCTACACACGATCTGCTGATAGTATACCGCCCAAATGCTGATGGCCATAGCGCTCATTTTGCTGCAATTAGTCCACTGTCGGATATTTTGACTTCGGGTACTCAATATATCAAGGACTGGTCGACACTCTTACTGCGACTAGAAGAGAAATCGGCCGACACCAATCCATTTAACGGGCAATATGTTAATGATATCAAAATTTATGTTGGTGACAAAGACTTACATAACACGCCGACGGGTTCCCCGTTGGACATATTAAGATATAAAAACGAGCGGTGGAGCAATCCGCCGGCGGCCGACGACGTTAAGTGGCCGCCTGATGCCGGCTGGTCGTCGAATTTGGCGGAAAACCTCAGCAAGGATCATTTCACACTCGTTACGGGATGGGTAGTCAATCCTGCATTGTCGTTGTCGTTCTCACTGACCGGTACGGGGGAAGAGCCCAATTCCACCATCCGGACAAATACCTTCACGACGCATAGTCTTAGCACATTTACACAGCAGGAAATTGGTTTGCAAACGGCAGGTCCGGCAGCAATGGATAATAATACCTATTTCGACGATTTCGCCGTGCAAATGGAGGGCGGGGCGACTGGCAGCCAGAATGGATTTACGATTCCCTTGCAGTATTGATGGATTTTTCATCACCGCCAGCACAAGAAGATTCATAATGATCGCCATGGCGATGACCGTGCTGATGATGACACCATAGAGTTTTTTGATATTGAGCCGGTAAAAATAAAATATTGCGATCCACAAAATAGTGGACATCAAAATGATAGCCGCGCATACTTTTAGTATTTTGGGCAGGGGCGCAAAACATACCAAGACAAGATTGGCGATGAGGGCGGCAACTGAAAATAGTAGTAGTTTGTCGCCATAGCGCAGGTAGAGATTCCGGATGCCAAAAGCCCGATCTCCCTCTGCATCTTCGATATCCTTAAGCGGCACAACGCTCATGCAATAAAAAAACAAACCAAAAAATAGGGGAAGAAGCCGGGTTTCTGCCGTGTTCATGAAATAGCCGAGCATTAGAGGCGTAACAAGACCGATGCTGATGGTCAGCGTGGAAAGGATGGAATACCGGCGAAAAGAGAAGGGTTTTGCCGAATAAAGAAGCCCCAGCGCCGGAAGCAGTTGAAAAAGCAACAAAGTAAGCAGGTTATGGGCGATAAAGAAGGGGTAAACAACGGCCAGAACAAGCAGAATCATTGAATAAACAAAGGCTTTCTTTGCTGCGACCCGGCCGGATGGAATGGCACGCCAGGGTTTATTGACCGCATCGATACGGCGATCCGCCCAGGAATTGAAGCTGTAAATGAAATTTGTCGAAATGAATGTAATGAGAGCCGCCGCACCTAAATCCGACCAATGGATAGACCCTGCCAGCTCGACGCCGATCAGATAGGAAACAAAGGCAATCAGGGCGACATCTGCCCTGAGCAATCGCAAATAAGCAATCATCTTTTTTCCACAATAAAAACGTTATGCAAAAAGGTCATCGCGGCATTATCCATATTTGTTGTTGCGTCAAAGGTGCTGCCATACCGACATGAAAATAGATCGGCCCCAGTGCCGCCCACTGCAAAAAAAGCACCGCCGCACCGATGATCCAGAACCAGTGGCGCAGCGCAAACCGCATGCGGCAGCGATAGATGGCAATGAGAAACGCTGTTGTCCAAAACGGCAGGGCTGTTAAAAAAATATCAACTGGGTAAGAAAACCAACCCTCATACGCCACAATCGCCATATAAAATACCCCCGCGAAGACCGCTATTGCCGCGGCTGAAAACCAGCACCGGAAACTGCCCCTTATTAAACCACCCCGGCCTGCCGTCAGGAAGGTAAAAAATGTCATGGCATGAAGCCAAACAACAGCCAGGAAAGGGTGATTGAGCAGCGATGAATAGACGTTGAAAATTGATTTTGAATTAGGATAGGGAATGATCCAGCTTATGGCCAGTAGATTGCCGCCTATATAAACGGCTGCGCCCAGAGCCAAGCTACGAAACAGGCTTTTACTGTATAGATAACCGACAACAGTCATGCCAATAAAAATTACAATGACCTCTGCCGTGAGCGGCAAGTTTTTTTTATAGGTAAAATATATAGTAAAAATATGAGTGATTATTTCAGAAAAAGAACCTGTTAAATAGTCGGCCACCATCGGTTTGCCCTGAATCATGACAATTATGATCGGCAACATCAGTAAAACTGCGCCATACATCAGCCAGAGCAATTTTTCCACGGCAACCTTGGCGATGAGATGGGTTGTGAGAATAATGAACAGGATAACCGAAAAATACCACAGGACGTGATGCAGGGCGACATAATAGGAAAAATAAGACCGGGTGGCAAAGACATGGGATTCCAGATAACACCGGAACAGTGCCGTCAGGAAAAAGAAAAAAGGAGCGGCAAAACGAATTATAAAACGTCGTTTTTCCAATTCCTGCGCGATGATCGGGACGATATTTTTCAGGTTCATGGATGTTCTTTATACTAATTTGCCTTCACTTGGCTATCTTTATTAGCTTTATCGTTTGCTCTGCCCACTTATGTTATCTGTCTGATCACATTAACGCCTGGCCATCCTTTTAAATACAGATTGACAAATTTTTACCTACCCCAACACGAAAGAGGCAATCCAGACGCTCACAATTGTGACGGCGCCCAGAAACATGGCTAAAAAAGAATATCTGGCGATTTTTTCCGATGGCTTGATGGCCACCACGATATACATGATCAGGCAGGCCATGAAGAAGCCTCTGATATAATTCACACGGACAATGAACAGGCTGCATAGAAAAATGGCGGCCGGAAACAGCGCGGCGGCGCGCTTTCCATAGGCGATGGCAAAGGTCCGATCACCACTGCGTTTATCAACATCATAGTCCATGATGGTGCTGAATGCATGAAAACCCATAACGCAGCAGGTAAAATAGTAAGACTGAAGAGGAAGGGCCGTTGCATTATCCACGAAGCTGTAGCCTAGCGCAAAAGGGGCGAAAAAAAACAAGATGCCGGACGATAGGACATCGAAAGGGGGCCTGATCTTCAGCCGCCAGGGTGGCACCGAATAGACATAGGACAGACAGAGCAGGGTCACAGAGAAGTAAACATTGGCCAGATTTGCCGTCGCGGCGGCAACGCATAAAAACGCGATTCCCACCCCCATTGCGGCGATCTTGACCATCCGGTGGTACCGGGACTCCAGAACGATACCCTCGATCCCTTTCTTTCTTGAATTCATTTGATCCGACGCATAATCATAGACGTCATTCAGTCCGAAGGTGAACAGGCAGATGGGAAATGAGAGCATGAACATCTGAAAGATCATCAGGGGCGTGAAGTGAAACGCAGGACTGGTCAGCCCCCGTTGCCCGTAAGCCAGCCCCATACAGAACACCAGGGGTAATGCAACCCAGATGGGCGGTCGGCTGACTTTCAACAGGATCAGAAATCTCCGACACACTATCTGCAAAGTCAGGTTGTTTACTCTACTGACAGGCATTTCGTACCTCTTCACTGTTTACCGACGGAAGTAGGGTCACCCATTAAAAGGCACCTGTCAAGAGAAAATAATATAAGTAAGGAGTAGGGGGCTTGAAATATAAGTTTTCTTGCTGGCGGGTTTATTTTTGCGGATGTAATCGGCATATTATTCAAAATCAATCATTTCTCCGGCGCGAAAGAATCATGGATGCCCGACAGGCATGTCCCCGAGATTATTTGTCGGGGAAGACTTCGCATGACAAGACAGATGTCATTCAGGCAGTGCCCTTTAGCCGGAATCCAGGAGGCTTTTGGTTGATTCAATCTTGCGGTTTGACATCAGTAGGCGCAATATTCATCGGGTTCCATCAGCAGAATTGAATCAGACGGTTTGCGGGCGCTTTACTGTATTATAAAAAAATAAAAACAATTTGTAGCATTTCCCTTCGCCCGGTTGTATATTTAGCACGAAACAAAATCAGCGTCAGGTATGAATGAAATTATGGACAATCAGGGATGATGGGGTTTAAGGAAATTAGGGGGACGCTGTTAACTTATTAACT
>DFZJ01000143.1:10130-14686 GCA_002382045.1 Syntrophaceae bacterium UBA4059 | reverse complement strand
AAGGAAAACTTATATGACTCCTGAAATTCCCGTAAGCGGCCTGACGCTCATTTTGGGCGGCGCCCGCAGCGGAAAAAGTTCTTTCGCCGAGCAAATTGCGCGCGAAGGAGGGAAATCCGTCCTTTTTATTGCCACAGCCACAGCCGGTGACGAAGAAATGGCCAGACGCATCCGCAATCATCAGGCCTCGCGGCCGGCCGGGTGGCAGACGCTCGAACTGCCCCACGCCATCGGCAGTCATCTTGTTCAGCCTGTTGATGGCGTGGTGATCGTCGATTGCATGACGCTGCTGGTCAGTAACCTCCTCTTATCGCTGCCGGAAAACACTCCCGATGAGGTCGTCCTGCACAAGCTCCAAATTGAAATCGATGAACTGACAGCCGCGCAGATAAGATGCGGCGGGCAGTGGCTCGTCGTCTCCAATGAAGTCGGCCTGGGCCTTGTTCCACCTTATCCGCTGGGCCGCGTCTACCGCGATGCGCTGGGCTTTGCCAATCAAGCTCTGGCGCGCGCCGCAAGCCGCGTCATCCTGATGGTGGCCGGAATTCCGATGGTCATTAAGTAGCTGTTTGGGCTATGGAGTTCATGCAATTGATTTATTTTGTTTTCTGTTATATTTACTCAACCATTAAAACTTGTCTGATCATGAAATAAAAATATAAAGGAGCGCAAACAGTGAGACAGAAAGTCACCGTGGTAGGAGCAGGCAATGTCGGGGCGACGATGGCGCAGAGGCTGGCGGAAAAAGAACTGGCCGATGTTGTGCTGATCGATATCATTGAGGGTGTGCCACAAGGTAAGTCGCTTGATTTAGCGGAGGCCGCGCCGATTGAGAAGCATGATGCGCATATAACCGGCGCAAACGCTTATGAGGCTTCGGCCCATTCCGACATCGTCATGATTACGGCGGGAATTCCCCGCAAGCCGGGCATGAGCCGCGACGACCTTCTGGCCACCAACCGGGGCATTATGAAAAACGTGGCGGGGCAGGTTGCCCAATATTCGCCCAACGCCATTCTGATTATTGTGAGCAATCCCCTTGATGCCATGTGTCATGTGGCGATGGAGGAAAGCGGTTTCCCGAAAGAGCGTGTGATCGGCATGGCCGGTGTTCTGGATTCCGCACGATTCCGCGCCTTTATTGCGATGGAGCTGAATGTTTCCGTGGAAAATATTCATGCGCTGGTGCTGGGCGGTCACGGCGATACGATGGTTCCGCTGCCGCGTTTTTCCACTGTGGCGGGAATTCCGATCACGGAACTGATGACGGCCGAACGGATTGAAAATCTGGCCCTGCGAACACGCAACGGCGGCGCGGAAATCGTCGGGCTCCTGAAAACAGGCAGCGCCTATTACGCGCCGGCTTCGGCGGCGGTCGAGATGGCGGAATCCATCCTGAAAGACAAAAAGAAAATTCTTCCCTGTGCCGCTTATCTGGAAGGGGAATACGGCATTTCCGGTTTGTTTGTCGGCGTGCCGGTCAAGCTGGGCAAAAATGGCGTCGAACAGATTATTTCGCTCGATCTGACAGCAGAAGAGAAAAAAGCGCTGCATCAGTCCGCGGCCGCCGTGCAGGAACTGGTGGACGCGATGAAAAAGATGGGATGAGGCCAAGCCGCATTCGTACGAAGGCCTCGCAGGGAAAAGCGGGAGGAATGGCATGAAACGCAAGATCATCAAAATCGATCAAGAAAAATGCACCGGCTGCGGTTTGTGTGTGCCGGGCTGTCATGAAGAGGCGATAAAAATCATCGATGGCAAGGCCCGTTTGGTCAGCGATGTTTTTTGCGACGGCCTGGGTGCGTGTCTTGGAGAATGCCCCGAAGGCGCTCTGACGCTTGAAGAACGCGATGCGGATCCTTTCGATGAAAAACTGGTTTCCGAAATCATTGCCTGCAAAAAACGCGATGATGTTTTACCGCATCATGGTCAATCCACTCCCAAGAATCTTAATGTCATGAGTCCCGCAGGCGGGTGTCCCGGTTCGGCTCATGCAGCATTTGAACGAAAGGCGACGGTTGTTTCCGGCAAAGCGCAAACAGGAGAACAACCGTCCGAACTGACCCACTGGCCGATTCAACTGCATCTGGTTAATCCGGCCGCCGATTTTTTTCGCGGCAGAGATGTCGTGCTGGCCGCGGACTGCGTGGCTTTTGCCGCGGGCGATTTTCATTCCCGTTTTCTGAAAGGCAAGACGCTGGCCATTGCCTGCCCCAAGCTTGATGAGGGACTAGATGAGTATACTGAAAAAATCCGCCGGATGGTGGATGAGGCCAAAATCAATACACTGACGGTGGTCATGATGCAGGTGCCCTGTTGCCGGGGGCTGATGCAGATCGCCCAGGCCGCCCTGCAAAAAGCGGCAAGAAAAGTGCCGCTGAAAGCGGTTGTCGTCAGCATCCGGGGCGATGTGCTTTCCGAGGATTGGGTGTAAAGAAAGACGGTCTAAGGTTCACGGTTCAACGGTTCACGGTNNCACCCCTGCGGGGTGCAAGCGAGAGGTTTGTATGCCTTATTTTACAACGGATGACGGCGTCCGTCTGCATTATCAAATTCACGGCGCCGGAAAACCGGTCGTGTTGATTCATGGTCTTACGGCAAGTTCACTTTTTTTCCGGAAACAGATCCCCGAGCTGTCCAGGCACTTTCAGATTATCGCACCCGATTTACGCGGACACGGGAAATCGGAAACCCGCAGCGACCATCTGACGCTTTTACGCCTGGCCCACGACTTAAAACAGCTTCTTGACGGGTTGAATATTTCTCAAGTGTCTTTGATCGGCTGGTCCATGGGCGCTCATGTTATTTTCGAATATATTAAAAACTATTCCTGCAAAGCGATTGATAAAATCGTTATCATCGATATGACCCCGAAGCTGCTGAAGTCCGACGACTGGCATTACGGTCTGCCCGGTGTTTTCAGCCGCAAGCCGGGTGACTTCGGCCAGGAGGATAATCTTTATCTTTTATCCGTGATGCTCAATGACTGGGAGGCCTACAGCAAGGTGGTCGCCGAGCGGATTTTAAACAAGTCATTGTACAATGAAAAAATGGAATTCAATGCCGCCGCCGTTTTCAAAGGCAAAGAGGATCTTCCCTGGCTGTACGGGGAAGCGAGAAAGAACAAAGCCACCGTGATCGCGGCGTTTTGGATTGCCATGGCGATGCAGGATTACCGGCCGCTTTTACAAAATATAACAGTGCCCTGCCTTTTGACTTATGGAACGGAAAGTAATTATTATCCGCCTGAAAATTGCGACTATATGCAAAAGCAAATACCCGATGCCAGGGTGATCCCGTTTGAAGGATGCGGCCATGCCCTGCACATTCAGAACCCGGAATTGTTCAACAACGCGGTGATGGAATTTCTAGGGCCGGGCTTTTCTGCGGGACAGCGCCAGTAATACGCCGCCCAGTCCAAAGGTAATGGCAAAAACTTTGATCGCCATTCCGATATAGAAGGGTATCCAGCCCAGCAGCCACAGCAAACTCAGGCCCACCAATGTTTCTTTAATCAGGGATTTTTTATAGCCGGGGAAGATTCTGGTGATGACAAAATTACCCAGGAGTGAACCAAACGCGATAAAACCGATAATTGCCGCCAAAAGCAGACCGGCAAATGCCAGCGGTATTAAAAAGATGCCGATGACGGATATGGCCAGCAGCATAAAGAAGGGCACAATCATCAGGGTCGCCAGAAAACCACACAAAAACGATTTGACCATGCTGGTCTGAATCGCATGGGCAATAACGGCCAGAGATCTGGGGGTCAGCAACGTCATCATCAGTGCGATCATCATGATAATGGCGAAAAAACACAGGGAAATGACGCTTAAAATTAAGGCCCAGCCTTCCGATTCACCCCGCAGCGCCGAGGCGATGGATGAGGACAGGGTGGATGCGTTTATTTCCGTTATGTCGCCGAAAACCATAGCGCCGCTGCCCCTGGCCACGACACCTCCGATCACGATGACATTGCCCCGGACAACGGCTTTATTGGTCAAAACCACGGAGCCGGCAATCGCCAGAACGGTTTGTTCAACCAGTCCGTTCACTGTGATCTGCCCGCCGACAGAGATAACATTGTCCACCATTTGTTCCTCTGTTATCGTGATGTCGCGGCCGGCTTTGAAAATATTATTGGCCTCCACGGGTGGTGATAGAAGAAGTGTCAGCGCGACGGCAATGATGACGATCCATTTCAATCTCATTAATCAGCCTTCAATTCCGATGTTGCAGTGTTCCGCGTCATGAATTTATGCCGGAGATACGCAATAAAACCCGGCATGACGGAAATAATAATGATGGCCGCAATCACAATTGTAAAATTTCTTTTAACAGCCGGGATATTTCCGAAAAAATAACCGCCCAGCAGAAAAATGTTAACCCAGGCGATTCCACCGATGACATTGTATAAGATGAATTTCGGATAGGTCATGGCTCCGACACCCGCCACAAAAGGAGCAAAGGTGCGGATAAACGGCATAAAACGTGCGATGATGATGGTTTTTCCGCCATGCCTTTCATAAAACTCATGCGTTTTGATCAGATATTTT
>DFZJ01000143.1:0-10102 GCA_002382045.1 Syntrophaceae bacterium UBA4059 | reverse complement strand
CAGTGTGCCCAGAGCAAAAAGCAGGGAGTCTCCCGGCAGAACAGGTGTTACCACAAGGCCCGTTTCACAAAATATGACAATGAATACAATCACATAAGCCCATATGCCAAAACTTTCGATGATGAGCGGCAGATACTTATCCAGGTGGATAAAGAAATCTACAAAATAAAGGATGATGTCCATGTTGATGCTGTGCTCGTTTCAGGAAAATAATTTCAAAAATTGCGCAAGGCACCTTATATAGGGTTTAAGGGGTGAGTGTCAATATGAAAAAGATTTATCATAAGGGGAATGCCGGGATGATCACAAAGCTCTACGGGCTTTTCCCAGGGAAGCGCCATCTGAATTTTGACAGTCGTTCTGGAGGGACCTGCTGCAGCGTAAGAATAGTATCTTCAATTAAAATAGTAAGCCATAAAAGTAACCTGAAAGATAAGCTGGGGAAATTGCCTTTTTGATACTTCTTCAAATCCCAGCTTTTCATACCAGTCATACAATTCCTGATGCTCGGCGATAATGCCGACTTGTACGCGATGGACATGAAGCAGCCGGGCATTGGTCAGGACATGCATAACCAGCGCTTCGCCAAACCCTTTTCTACGCTCCCGCGGTAGTACGGCCAGGCGCTCCATATAACAGACCTCATCGTTTATTTTTTCCAGGGCGGCACATCCGACCGGTTGGCCGTCATTTTCCAGAATATAAAATACGACGCCGCGATTGAACTCACGCAGCAGCCATTCGGGGCGGCAATTGGAAGGATGGGTCGGGCTGTTTTGCGGCGTCAGTCCGAATCGTTCGGCCACGTCCAGAAAAGAATCCTGGATGATGTCAACCAGAACATCGATGTCTTCTTTCGTTCCGACACGAATATGATGTGCCATTGTGTAATCTCCATCGTGATGGATGAGGGGAAGGACAGCTTCGAGATGATCATACCTTAATCATCAAACACCTGCGATGTCTTCCATCTTTGCCGGAGGTGTTTTTTTGGTTTGACTCCGGAGGCCGCATTTCCCGTCAACCTATTTCGTCAGAGTAAAATCAATGCCTCCAATCGGCACCCAGGATGATTCTTCCCACGAAGGTTTGTCGCGATCCCGCAGCAGGAATTCTATGCGGTAACGCCCCGGCTTCCTGACGTCAAAGGGAAAGAGAGCGGTTCCGGGATTGTTGCAATAGGAACTTGTGCGGTATTGCGGATTCTGTCCATTGTTTTCTCCATCGGGATGCTTCAAAATATAGCCAAAAAGATAGAGAGGCATATTATTGCTGTTGACATAAGCACTGACGGGTGGTCCCGTGAGGATTGCTCCGAACTTGTGCCCTTTGCTCCAGGCCTCCTGGGCTTCCTTGACGGAAAAAGTATTTCTGACGTCAAGCGTTCTAATTTCTTTATCGTAGGTATTCGAGCCTGTGGAAACCTCGTCAAAAACACCGATACCCCAGTTTTTCAAGCGCCATTGCTTGTACTGAAAAGAAGGAACGGGAAAAGGATTGCCGGCCTTTCCGGATGAACTGACTTCAGACGATGGCGGTTGTTTCTTTCCATCGGTGAAGGCGATGGCATACTCCCTTGCGGAGACTTCTCTCTGGGAATCTTTTTCCACAACGGCCGTTCTGATTTTCCACGTGCCGAACGATGGAGCTGACTTGTTCGGACTCCGGTCATAGAAAAAAATCGGGAAGGTCAATCTCTGTTCGGCATAGCCTTCCTCGCTGAATCCGTATATTGTATTCCAAACTTCCGAGCCGTCGGGTCGGAGGATTTGTGTCTTGAAGTAATAGTCAAAGGTGCCGAAACGGCTCAGATTGCCTTGTCTTTGTACTCGCAACCAGAACGTTACTTCTTTATTAGCGTCGTAAACCTCCCGGTCAAACGCCCACACCATTTGATTGGGACTCATGCCGGAGCCGAGCACGGCCGGTTGGGCAAAAGCCGCCGGTACCGCTGCGCACAAACAAGAAAAAAACGATAAAAGGATTACCGTTTGTCTGATAATATTTTTAAAGCCAACGATAAGAAATGTGGCGTTCATATTCAAACCTCCTCTATTGTGACAGAATGTTTCCTGATCAGGCTTTTGCCTGCTCACTATATATGATTAATGCTCACATATCGGCATACCGGGCAGACCTTGCCTTATATTTTAATACCTATCTGAATTTTCGGTGGTGCATCCAAAAACTTTTTAACAGAGCAGGATTGGGCAACCCTGACAACCTCGGTTTTGTATTGCTCGGGAAAATCGGGCGGCAGATTGATATCAATCGTGACTTTCTCCACAACAGGCATTTTGTCGTTGCGAACAACGGTTTGTGTCAATGATATATTGTCTGTGGGAATAGACCGCGATTGGCAAAATGTTAATACATGAAACCCCGCGCACATCCCGATGGATGCTAAAAACAATTCAAAAGCCGATGGCGCGGTATTGTCACCGCCGCTGCTGACCGGCTGATCTGCGCTGATCTTAAAATCATGAAAATGCGCGTCTACCTTTTTATGGCCCGGAAATGTAATATCAAATTTCGTTTCCATGTTTAAGACCCCTGAAACATTCGTCAAAATATGTTGCTTCTAAAGATGTTCTTTTGGGAAGAAAATATCAATATCTTTTTTAATATGATTGATCGTCATGACGAATGGTCTCCAATCAACAAGGGTGATTGACTGTAATGCAGAGACTCGTTTTTTTCAATCTTCTTTTGGCTGACATTGGCGTAGCAATAGCGGCAACTGTGCCGGCACGTGTTGTATTCGCCAATGTCCACGCTGGCAACACACCCGCAACGTTCCCGCTGATATTTATCTTTGGGCAGGTTGAGTTTGATTCCGGTCAATTCTGAAATCAGACGATCATCAATGCATCTGCCGTGTTCGATGCCCAAATCGGCAAGATCGATTTCCTCCGCGCATGTCGCCATGCTTATGTGATAGCTTCCGGCAATCCGCATCAAGTGCTCGGCCAGCGTGCGCGTTTCGGATTCATCGGGCGGCCTGACGGAATGATCAGCCATCCTGCCCTGGATGTGACGATACATATCCAGGAAACTGATCATGCACCTTTCGGTGTGCCCGGACAGTTGCCTTGCCAGATCATGGAAGCGCTCCAGATGGTAGTCGATGGTTATGCTTGCCGACAATAAGATCGGGTCATAACGCCAGATGATTCGTTTCTTCCCGATTTTGTCGGATAGTTTGATAAACGTATCGACAATTTCAGCCTTCGGCGGCAGATGCGGTTCAATGTCTTTTCCATAGGGTGTTAGCGTGAATTGAAAATAGTAGTTATAGCCTTTGAGGAGTTGAAGCCGATCCAGCATTGGAGACGGATCTTTTGTCCAAAACACAATGCAGTCAACATCCGAAGGGGCAAGCGACACTCGTCTGATCTGTTTGGCATTCATCGGATTGCGCACCAGAACGTATCCTTCGCGCAGCCGGTTTACAAACCAGTCGCTGTAAAAAGCGGGGATATCCGTCCGCCTGCTGCAACTGATGATCATATTGCATTCCTCAAATATTACTGTGTGTCGATTTTGCTTGAGGCATCGGGATATGGTTAATCTTCATAGGGTCCGAGGAAACGTTCTCCGTTGAAGTGAATCAAGTGTGCTGGGGACTCGGCGACCCAGACCTCTGTTTCCCAGGAGATTTCGTTTAAGTATTTCAGCATGGCGTGGCGATCCATAAAGGCTGTCACAAATACCAATCCGGCTGATGATCCGGCAAATAGTTTCTTTAATTCCTGCCGTCGCTTTGGATTGACTGGTCCATGACTGGTCACAGCTTCAATCAGAATCAGCCAGTTTTTCTTTACGTGGTGTACAACAACATCAGGCATCTTACCGTGTTCTTCTATGGTGACACCAAGGGAAGCCAGCGCTTTAGCATCATAAAAAGACCACTTTAATTGAGTGTCACCCACATAAATCATCCGCCCTCCGGGTGTGAACAGAGAACAGAAATCTTCAGCGATTTTTTTGACCAAAACATTCTGTCCGCCGGGTGAAAGTTTGATTTCATGACCATCTGACAGTTTAACGGGTAACCGTTGCATTTCTCTCTCGTGTTCATAAAGTTTTTTGAGGGTTTTGACTGTATGCAGATATTTCTGCAAATTGCCTTTCCATTGCGGCTTGCCGAAACTCTTCAGCAACATGAGGGTGGATGGTTCAATCTGATAAACAGCTTTAGGACTGTTGGTCGGTCTGGAGGTTTTATCAGGATTAGCGACAATTAATGCGGCTTGCAAAAATTGATGAACAGTTTGACGGCGTACGGTCTCCCGGGTGTTCGGCGCATATTTCTTTCCGTAATGCTTTGAAAAGAAATCCATCATGGGTGTTATGCCCATTAAAGGATTGCTCGCATCCGTCCATCCAGATTCAGGTTCAATGGCCAGTAAAGAAAGCAGGGTCAGCGCTGATCGGTCGTTGAGTTGTTGCCTGGGCAACCCCAAGGCATTGAGTATGTCCAAAGCATCCTGTATTTTTTGTTCAGCTTTCTTCTTATTTGCTTTTTTAGGCACAATTTTCACACTCCTTCCGTATGATCTCGTCAATAGTCTCTTGGTCTGGTATTCCTGCATGTACGTGGTTGCCAAGTCTAATAAGCTGTCTTTCGCTTGGATACGGCAATTTACGCAAGTCTGTAGCATTAACCTGTGTGTGGCCGCTGAATAGGCGAAAATACTTATCCACGATTGAAGAGTTGAGGTACAGGGCAAGCCCTTTTGTCAGCTTTTCAGTTAATCCTTTGCCATTCCTGTGGAAGTAATTGAGGTGATTTTCAAAACTGATAAACGGTGCATTTATTCTTGACGGGTCATAGATAGCCGCCATCACACGCCTTTTTTGTTCTTTTGAAGAAAATCTTTTTACAAGGACATAATAACCTTTTTCAACGAAAAGATCTGACGTGTCGGGCAACGCGGCGATGGCATTGGGTTTTTTTCCTGATTCGAGTGGCCAACTAATGAAGCCATCTTGAAAATGACACGGGTATATTAGTGGTACGGCGCCTTTCTCAGGGGTCTGACGTAAATACTCCTTTGCTCTGAAATCCACAGTACGTCCGGTGGAAACACTCAAATTCAGTTTGTCGAGGGTAAATTTAAAATATTGCATTTGCTTCATGACGGAAATGGCTGTGTCATCAATGCCGAGATGAATAAAAACATCCAGATCACCGGGATATACAATTTGCTCATAAGGAATTCTCAGAGTGCTGGCATTATCAAAATCATCACTATCAGATGCTGAGATGACGACCTGTTTGGGCTTTTTGGTTTCCAGAATTGCGGAATAAATAATATTTTCCTGAAGCACATTGTCATCACCAAAAGCTTTGTTACGCGAAGTGAATACATGAATCCGCCTGAGACTCAACATATCCAGAAATGCAACTCGGAACTTTTTAAAATAAGGACCATTGCAGAAACTTCGCGGTGTTATTGCAACTATTTGGCCTCCTGGTTCAAGTAATCGCATAGAGAGCCAGGCAAAAGCCGCATAAAGGTTTGCTACTTCTAGTTTCGCTGAATAAAGTATTATTTTAGTTTTTGTATCACCATTGATTTTTTTGTAGGGTGGATTAAGAATGGCATGGGTGAAGCGTTTGCCCGGAACGACAAAAAGAGACTCTTCTGTTTCAGATATTGCCGAGGCAATAAAATCATCGTTTTTTACGATTCCGTTGAATCTGACGTTGTGGAAATTACAAAGGGCAGTACACCGATCAATGGTCTCCCAAAGATATGGCAATATAAGTTTGTCCGTTTCGTAGGCAACAACCTCAATGGAAAGTGGACGCTTTTTCTGTGAAAGTAAGTTGTTCACTAAAGACGCAAACAAAACCCCGGCACCAGCGCCGGGGTCCAATATCCTGACTTCTTTTGTATGGGGTTTAAATAGTGACGACATGAAATTGGCAATTGAAGCAGAGGTAAGGAACTGACCGATTTGTGAACGTTCTTCTCTGCTGGTCGCAGTACTAAATGTCAGGCGAACATGATCAAATGTATTTAAAGATTCAAAAGCCATGTTTCATGCCTCTAGTAATAAGTTCGACTGCCAGAGTTAAACGCTACTGCAAAGCACTGGATTCCCGATCGAGTCGGGAATGACAAAAGGAATAACTGTTTTCTGTCCTACTTTGCCAGCAGCTTTTCCAGCTCCGGGAATATTTTGCCTAAATTCTCCGGCTGGGTGCCGCCGGCCTGGGCCATGTCGGGGCGGCCACCGCCTTTGCCGCCGACGAGCGGGGCCAGTTCCTTGATGATGTTCCCGGCGTGATATTTCGAGGCCAGGTCTTTGGTGACCATGCACAGCAGCAATGCCTTATCATCGGCCTTGCTGCCCAGAAGAATAATGCCGGAAGTCATCTTATCGCGCAGCTTGTCGCCGAAGTCGCGCAGGGTCTTGGCATCGGCAATACTCACTTCCGCGGCCAGCACTTTCACGCCATTGATTTCCTTCGCCTGGCTCATCAGATCGCCGGAAGCATTGGCGGCAAGTTTTCCCTTGAGGGTTTCGATTTCTTTTTCCAGATCCCTGACGTGTTTGAGTAATTTATCGGTGCGGTCATAAACTTCCAACGCACCGGCTTTGAACAATCCCGCCGTCCGTTTTAATTCTTCTTCCGCTTTCTGCATATGCGCAAGGGCTTCTCGGCCGGTGACGGCTTCAATCCGGCGCACGCCTGCCGCAATGGCTGATTCGTGAACGACTTTCAGCAAACCGATATCGCCGGTACGCTGCACGTGCGTGCCGCCGCATAGTTCCATGCTCATCTCGCCCATCTTCACGATGCGGACGGTCGCGCCGTATTTTTCATCAAACACAGCTGTTGCTCCTGTTTTAAGCGCGTCTTCCAGAGCGCAGACTTCCGTCTGCACGTCCAGATTGCGGCGAATAATGTCGTTGGCAATGTCTTCCACCCGCTGCATTTCCTCATCACTGATTTTAGAGAAATGGGTGAAGTCAAAACGCAGCCGTTCGGCCGTAACCTGCGACCCGGATTGTTTGATATGATCCCCCAGCACCGCTTTGAGCGCGGCCTGCAAAATGTGTGTGCCCGAATGATTGGCGGCAATGGCCTTTCGTCTATCCTGATCGATCACCAGCCGTGCCGTTGCGCCGATTTTTATTTCGCCTTCGCGGACAATGCCTTTATGCACAAAGAATTTTTCGATGGGTTTCTTGGTGTCCAGAACGGTGAAGTTGAAATTCTGGCCTTCCAAAAATCCTGTGTCGCCTGCCTGTCCGCCGGATTCACCGTAAAAAGGCGTTGCGTCCAGAACGATTTCCGCCTGCTGGCCTTTGTGCGCCGTATCCGCTGGTTTTCCGTCCACAAAAATGGCCTGCACGTGAGCCGCGTCTTTGCTGACCGCATCGTAGCCGCAGAACTCGGTGACGATGCCGGAGCTCGATGCTTTAAGGTAGCATTCGGCCACGGCTTCTTCGCCGCTGCCCTTCCAGGCGCCGCGCGCGCGTTCGCGCTGCTGTTCCATCTCGGCTTCAAAGCCTTCGGTATCCAGCGTTATATTGTCTTTTTTTACAATATCCGCCGTTAAATCGACAGGGAAGCCGAACGTATCGTAGAGTTTAAAGATCAACGCGCCGGGTAAAATGGATTTGCCCGCATTTTTTAATGCGGCTGTTTCATCCTGCAGAATGCGCAGACCCGCGTCGAGCGTTTCCATAAAACGCTGCTCTTCATTGAGAATTACTTTGGTAATGAAGGAAGCTTTTTCCACCAGATCGGGATAAGTGCCCTTCATCATATCGATGACGACCTGGGCGCTTTCGTTTAAGAACGGTTTGTTGATGCCGAGCATTTTTCCGTGACGCGCGGCGCGGCGCAGGATTCTTCTCAGCACATAACCGCGTCCATCGTTCGCGGGCATAATGCCGTCGCCGATTAAAAATGTTACAGCCCGGCTGTGATCGGCGATGACCCGGATGGAAACATCGTTGTCCGCGTTCTGGCCGTAGGTTTTGCCGGAAGCCTTTTCCACAAAGCGGATGATCGGCGTAAACAGGTCGGTATCGTAATTGCTCGTGACGCCCTGAATCACGGCGGTGAGGCGTTCCAGTCCCATGCCGGTATCAATGCTGGGCTTGGCCAGCGGCGTCAGCTTGCCTGTTTCATCGCGATCAAACTGGGTGAAAACATTATTCCAGATTTCCAGATGGCGGTCGCAGTCGCAATACACATCGCATTCGGGTCGTCCGCAGCCCGTGCCTTCCCCCTGATCATAGAGAATTTCCGAACAGGGGCCGCAGGGACCGGTTTCGCCCATCATCCAGAAATTACTTTTTTCACCCATACGGACGATGCGGTCTTCGGGCACTTTCATTTTTTCGTGCCAGATCCGGAAAGCCTCATCGTCATTTTCAAAAATGGTCACCCAGAGCTTTTCTTGGGGCAGTTTTACAACATCAATCAGATATTCCCATGCCCAGGCGATGGCATCTTCCTTGAAATAATCACCGAAGGAAAAATTGCCCAGCATCTCAAAAAAAGTGTGATGGCGCGCGGTCACGCCGACATTTTCCAGATCATTGTGTTTGCCGCCGGCGCGCGCGCATTTCTGGCAGGTGACGGCCCGCGTATAGCCGCGGTTTTCCAGCCCCAAAAAAGCGTTTTTAAATTGCACCATGCCCGCATTGGTGAAAAGCAGTGTGGGATCGTCTTTAGGAATGAGCGATGAACTCGTAACCCGTGTATGCCCTTTGCTCTCAAAAAATTTCATAAAACTTTCCCGTATCGCATCGCCCGTTTTAACCATCTGTTTCTTCCTCCGCTGCCTTTCCCAATTTATTTAAGATCAAGCCCGGCGGAAAACCCCGTCCCATCAGGCTTTGAAATATTCTCTGTTTTTCTTTGATGTCCAAAGCAACCGTTTTCTTTTTGGCCGCCTTTTTTTTAATTAAAATCACTATTGCTGCTTCTTCCGATAACTCATAACGCGCTGAAGCTATGGCGTCGTCAATCAACCGGGGCGCCAAGCCTTTTTCCTGCAGGCTGGCGATAATTTTCCGATTACCCCAGAGCTTATTGACGGCCAGATTGCGCGCCCACCCACCCGCAAAAGAAGCGTCATTGAGATACTTCAAATCGTGAAGTTTTTCCAGTGCTTCTTTAACGACAGCTGCGGGAAAACCTTTTTCCCGCAGCTTCTTTTCCAATTCTTTTTCTGAATGCGGCCGAAGCGACAAAAGGCGATACGCTTTTTGAAGGGCAGCCGTCCGATCTAATGCTTTCACGCTATTCTTCCTGATCTTTGGCTACAATACCCAGTTTATCGCGGACATCGTTTTCGATAGCCGCCATAACATCCGGATTTTCTTTCAGGAAAACCCGGGAATTATCGCGTCCCTGTCCCAGCCGGTCGCCCTTGTAGGAATACCAGGCGCCGCTTTTTTCAATGATGCCGTTTGATGCCGCCAGATCAAGTACGTCGCCTTCACGCGAAATGCCTTCGCCGAAGATGATATCAAATTCCGCTTCCCGGAAGGGTGGCGCCAATTTGTTTTTGACGACTTTTACTTTGGTCCGGAAGCCGATGACATCCTGGCCATTTTTAATGGAGGTCATTTTGCGGATATCGAGGCGCTGGGATGAATAAAACTTCAGCGCGTTGCCGCCGGTGGTGGTTTCGGGATTACCGAAGAAGACGCCGATTTTCATGCGCAGCTGATTGATGAAAATGACGGTTGTTTTGGATTTGCTGATCGAGCCGGTAAGTTTGCGCAGGGCCTGCGACATCAATCTTGCCTGGAGACCCATCTGGGCGTCGCCCATTTCGCCTTCGAGCTCGGCCTTGGGAACCAGCGCCGCCACGGAATCAACCACCAGAACATCAAGGGCGCCGCTCCGGACCAGTGTCTCGGCGATTTCCAGGGCCTGTTCGCCCGTGTCCGGCTGTGAAATCAGGAGTTCGTCAGTATTCACGCCGATATTTTTGGCATAGGTAACATCCAGGGCATGTTCGGCGTCGATGTAAGCCGCGATGCCGCCTTTCTTCTGGGCTTCTGCAACAACATGCAGGGCCAGCGTTGTTTTTCCGCCGGATTCCGGTCCGTAAATTTC
>DFZJ01000080.1:1438-5433 GCA_002382045.1 Syntrophaceae bacterium UBA4059 | reverse complement strand
TCGACGCGGTTAAGGATTCAACATAGTAGGAACCGCCTAATGGATCAACCACATGGCAGATCTGTGATTCTTCCTGAATAATGATCTGCGTGTTGCGGGCAATGCGGGAGGAAAGAGGTGTCGGGAGACTGACCGCTTCGTCAAACGAGTTGGTATGCAAAGACTGCGTGCCGCCTAAAGCTGCGGCTAATGCTTCCAGTGTGGTCCGGATGATGTTGTTATAGGGGTCCTGCTGGGTCAGGCTCCAGCCGGAGGTCTGCACATGGGTTCTCAGCACAGATGATCTCGGGTTAGTCGGCTTGAATTCGGCGACGATTTGCTGCCACAGGTACCTTGCGGCACGCAACATGGCGATTTCCATGAAGAAGTTCATGCCCACGCCGAAGAAGAAAGAAAGCCGCGGGGCGAAATCGTCAATCTTTAATCCGCCGTCAATCGCGGCGCGGATGTATTCCTTGCCGTCGGCCAGGGTAAAGGCGGTCTGCAAAACGGAATCGGCTCCTGCTTCCATGATATGGTAGCCGCTGATGGAGACGGTATTGTACTTGGGCATGTTCTTGGAGCAGTAGGCGATAATATCGGAGACGATCCGCATGGAAGGTCTGGGCGGATAGATATAGGTATTTCGGGTCAGAAACTCCTTCAGAATGTCGTTCTGGATGGTGCCGGCCAGTTTACTCTGCTCCACGCCCTGTTCTTCGGCGGCGACGATATATCCGGCCAGAACCGGCAGCACGGCGCCGTTCATGGTCATGGAAACGGACACTTTATCCAGCGGAATCTGATCAAACAATATTTTCATGTCTTCAACGGAGTCGATGGCCACGCCGGCCTTCCCGACATCGCCTGCCACTCTGGGATGGTCGGAGTCATAGCCCCGGTGGGTGGCCAGGTCAAAAGCCACGGACAATCCCGTCTGTCCCGCTGCCAGGTTTTTCCGGTAAAATGCATTGGATTCCCGCGCGGTGGCGAATCCCGCGTACTGGCGGATGGTCCAGGGCTGATTGGCATACATCGTGGCCGACGGTCCCCGCAGGTAGGGGGTCATGCCCGAAAGGGTGTTGACGGTAGAAAGCCCCTCCAGGTCTTCCGCCGTATAAATCGGCTTCACGGTGATGCCTTCCGGCGTCTCCCAGGTCAGTGACGTAAGCGGTTTTCCCTTAAGCTCCTTCGCTGCGGTTTCTTTCCACTTCTGCATGTCTTTGTGTGTGGTCACGGTAAACTCCTTGAAAGGTATATATTGCGGGCTCATTGCGGTTTGTTGCGGAGAGCTTCAATAACGTTGCCGCAATATACATCATCGCGGTATTTTTCGCAATCTTTAGAACCGAAACGAACCCATGCCTTGTTTAAAAAAAATGTTTCAGCGCTTGCAAACACATTTCTAAAAGATTATAAGTGCCGCAATGTATCAAAATAATTACTCGGCAATATTAATGATCACAGGAGGGTGAAAATCATGGGCAATGTTTTCAATTTTTCAGGTAAAACAGCGATTATTACCGGCGCAGGCCGCGGGATTGGCCGGGTGATTGCCTTGGGGTTGGCTGAAGCCGGCGCCAATGTTGTTTTGTGCAGCCGGACGCAAGCCGAAATTGACGCCGTCGCGGATGAAATCCGCAAAAAAGGCGCAAAGGCGCTGGCGGTTGCAACGGATCTGACGGTGCATGAACAGCTGGAGAATCTGGTCAATGTCACCGTCAAAGAATTCGGACGAATCGACATTCTGGTCAATAATGCCGCGCGCAGTTTTCTGCGCGGCCTTTTGGATCTGCGCGAGGATGGCTGGGACAAGTGCTTCAATACCAATGTCAAAGCGGTCTGGCTTTTGAGCCGACTCGTTGCCCGTCAGATGATTGAGCAGAAAAGCGGTAAAATCATCAACATCACCACCGTAGGCGCGGACAAGGCCGAGGCGGGCATGGCTGCCTACGGATGCAGCAAGGCCGCGCTGAAGCACCTGACCCGCTGCATGGCGCGTGAATGGGCGCAGCTGGGCATTAACGTCAATGCGGTTGCGCCCGGATTCACCCGCACGGATTTCAGCAAACCCATCTGGTCCAATCCTGATATTGAAAAGTTGATTTGTAATGCCATTCCCAAGGGAAAAATCGCCGAGCCGGAAGACGTGGTCGGGGCGGTGCTATTTCTGGCGTCCAGTGCGGCGGATTATATCACCGGCGATACGATTTATGTGGATGGCGGAACAATGACCACTTAGGGGAAAAATGGAGGAAAGGCATGAACAGCAAAGACGTGAACAACAAAGGCATTGTCAGTCCGGTCATTGCGGATATTCGTTCCGGCATGAAGCGCGGCAAGGTGGTATCGGTCGAAGATGCTATCCGTGTGATTCGGGATGGCGATACCGTGGCCATTGACGGTTTTGTCGGTTACTCACCTGAAGAGCTGCTGTGCGCGCTGGAAGACCGTTTTCTGAAAACGGGAGAGCCGAAAAATCTCACACTGATTGTTGCGGCCGGCGTCGGCGACGGCAAGGAGAAAGGCATCAACCGTCTGGCGCATGAAGGACTAGTGAAACGACTGATTGCCGGGCATTGGGGACTGATTCCTAAAATGCAGAAGCTGGCGCTGGCGGGGAAAATTGAAGCCTACAATTTCCCCCAGGGCGTCATTACGCATCTGTTCCGTGATATTGCCGGGCATGTTCCCCGTACCATCACGCATGTGGGGTTGGGAACCTTTGTCGATCCGCGTCTGTCTGCCGGTAAAGTCAATGCGATGACCAAAGAAGATCTGGTCGAGCTGATCCACTTTGACCACAAGGAGTATCTGGCCTACAAAACGATGCCGATTCATGTAGCGCTCTTACGTGGAACAACGGCGGACATGGATGGCAATATTACCATGGAAAGAGAACCGCTGACACTGGAGATGCTGCCGATTGCCATGGCGGCAAAAAACTCAGGCGGATTCGTTATTGTCCAGGTGGAAAGAATTGCCGATCGTCACGCGCTCAATCCCCGCCAGGTCAAAATCCCCGGAATCCTGATCGACTGCGTGATCGTCGCCAAACCGGAAAATCACTGGCAGACATTCGGCACCCCTTACAATCCGGCTTTCAGCGGCGAACTCAAAATTCCCGCCGCCACCGTGGAGCCGCTGCCCCTGGACGAACGCAAGATCATCGCGCGCCGCGCCGCTTTTGAACTTCAGCCGAACATGGTGGTGAATCTGGGCATCGGTATGCCGGAAGGCGTGGCCAGTGTGGCCAATGAAGAAGGCATTTTCGAGTACTTGACCCTGACGGCCGAAGCAGGGTCCATCGGCGGCATCCCTTCAGGTGGCATTAATTTCGGAACGGCCACCAACATGGATTGTCTGATCGACATGCATCAGCAGTTCGATTTTTACGATGGCGGCGGCCTGGATCTGGCTTGTCTGGGGCTGGCCCAGATGGATTCGCACGGCAACGTTAATGTCAGCAAGTTCGGTTCCAAACTGGCCGGCTGCGGCGGCTTCATCGATATTACGCAAACCGCCAAAAAAATCGTTTTTGCCGGGACTTTTACCGCGGGAGCGTCCGAGCTGGCCATTGCCGACGGCAAATTGAAAATCAACAAAGACGGCGGCTCTAAAAAAATCATCCAGGACGTGGAGCAGATCACCTTCAGCGGCAAGACCGCGCAGCAAGGGGATCAGCAAGTTTACTACGTCACGGAACGCTGTGTTTTCAAGCTGACGGAGGAAGGCGTGGAACTGATCGAAATAGCGCCCGGCATCGATCTGGAAAAGGAGGTTCTGGCGCAGATGGACTTTAAACCCATCATTAAAAACCTCCGCCTGATGGATGAACGGATTTTCAAACCCATGCCGATGGGACTCAAAGATGATCTGCTGAGCATCCCCATTAACGAGCGACTGACTTATGATCCGGAAAATAATATCTTTTACGTCAATTTTGAAGGATTGGCCGTCAAGACCCGAAACGACATTGAGGCGATCCGCTCGCGGGTTACGGAGATCTGCGCCCC
>DFZJ01000080.1:0-1404 GCA_002382045.1 Syntrophaceae bacterium UBA4059 | reverse complement strand
TTTTTGCGCATGAAGCTGGGCGACGAGTTGAAAAAACGGCATCTCGCCCCCCATATCTTTCAGTCCAAGGAAGAAGCCAGGCAGGCGCTGGAGGAGAAATTGTGAGGTCCTTGACAAACCGCCTGCAATCGGAAAGAAGCAGTCCCTGTAAAGATTATAGCGGTTGCCGAAGGAATTAGAGATCATCCGTGATGATATATCTTGCACCCCTCCAGGGAATAACAGACAGGATTTATCGAAACCTGTTTCCTGTTTATTTTAAAGGCGTTGACGCGGCGATTGCGCCTTTTATCTCCTCATCTAAGAAGATGAAACCCGATAATAAACTTCTGCGTGAATTTTACCCTGAAAATAATACGGGCATTCCCACAATACCGCAGATCATGAGCTCTGAGCCTAAGGACTTTATCATGATTGCCAACAAATTATACGACGTCGGATGCGGCACGGTAAACTGGAACCTCGGCTGTCCGTATCCCATGGTGGTGAGGAAGGGCAGAGGGGCGGGTTTTCTTTGTGATCCCGCCCGGGTCGAATCTTTTCTCGAAGCGGCCATGCCGGCACTGAAGCCGCATTTGTCGATCAAGCTCAGGATAGGATTAAAATATCCTGACGAGGTGTTTGAGCTTATTCCAATTTTCAACCGGTTTCCGATTGAGGAACTGATCATCCATCCGAGGACCGGCCTGCAGATGTATGAAGGGAAGGTTGACCTTGATATTTTCGGGCAGTGTCTCGATATATCGAAACACAGGGTTGTCTATAACGGAGATATCGATTCGTTGGAAAAATTTGAGTTGCTGTCGAAACGGTTTGGATCAATCGAACGGTGGATGATCGGCCGGGGCCTGCTGGCCAACCCTTTTCTTGCGGAAAAAATTAAATTCAATACGGAAAAATCTTATGATGAGAAAATCAAAATCATCAGGGCTTTCCATGATCATCTATTCAGCGAATATTTGAAAATTTTGTCCGGCCCCTCGCATATTACCAATAAAATGAAAGCGGTCTGGACTTACCTGGGAGGCTTTTTTGAAGACGGTGCGAAAATAAAAAAAAGAATATGGAAAACACATCACCGGGATAATTATATTGACGTGGTCAATAAAATTTTCAGCGAGACACCCGTTTCCAAAGCATAGCGCACTGCAACTGCCGATGCGTTTGAAAAGATCATCCGGCTTCCCGCTAAGTCGGGTTAACTGATTTTCGGGCGCTTGCTTTTTTGCCTTTTTCCGTGCCGTCAGGGCTTTCTTTTGGGCTGTTTATCCTGCTTGTCTTGTGACTTATGTTTCTGTTTTGCAGCGTTTTGCTTCTGGCCCTTTTCCTTATCTTTCTTGCCGCCCTTGTCTCCCATGATATCACTCCTTTTTGTGTTTTCTAAAACAGCTTCAATCGAGTGGC
>DFZJ01000035.1:9645-26014 GCA_002382045.1 Syntrophaceae bacterium UBA4059 | reverse complement strand
TTGAAACAGAAGAAGAGCTGGTCACCCAGATGCAGCAGCATCTGGAACCGCTGGATGAACACGCCAAGATAGAAGACGTTCTTTACGAACTGCTTATCAAAGCCGGTGTGCCGTTGACGGCAAAGATCAAAGAGGAGAAAGGTTATATTCTGGTCAACGACAACGAAATTGCGCTGATGCTGGAGCGAGCTGATGATAAGATTATCAAGCAAATCAGTGCCGCAAAACCGCAGAAAGTATTTACGCTCGACAGACTATTCAAAAACAACGACAAGCTCAAGACCAACACCGCCCTGCAAATGAAAGACGCGGGAATTGAATTCAAGGTGATTTGAGGAGAATGGTTATGCCGGATAAAGATTTAGTGTCTCTGGGGAGCAAATCTTTTGAAGACCTTAAAAAAACAAACGAATATGGCGCGGCGTATTGGAGCGCACGGGACATTCAACCTCTTTTGGGATATACGCAGTGGCGGCGGTTTGAAGACGCCATCAAAAGAGCAATAATATCATGTAATAGTTCCGGAAATAATCCAGATCATCATTTTGCCGGCGCCGGCAAAATGATCGATATCGGCAAGGGTGGAAGCAGAGATGTAACGGACTATCATTTGTCCCGCTTTGCCTGTTATTTGATTGCCCAAAACGGCGATCCCCGTAAACCGGAAATTGCCAATGCTCAAGAATATTTTGCCATCCAGACACGCCGCCAGGAAATTTCAGATGCCATTGCCGCTGATCTGGAAAGGCTGGAACTTCGCAAAAATACCGCGGAAGAATTTAAAGCTCTTTCCGGGGCGGCGCGCGAAGCAGGTGTAAACGACAAGATGTTCGGTGTTTTTCACGATGCCGGATACAAAGGAATGTATGGCGGCATGGGGCGCGATGCTATTAAACGGTTTAAGAATATTCCTGAGAAGGAAAATCTGATGGATAGAATGGGTACAACCGAACTTGCCGCCAATCAGTTTCGCATGACTCAGACGCGCGATAAACTGGCGCGTGAAAGAGTGAAAGACCAGCGCATGGCCATTAAAACCCATGAAAATGTAGGCAAGGAAGTCCGAGACGCTATTGAACGCATCGGCGGAACGCCGCCTGAGCATTTATCTCCGGCTGAACATATAAAAGTTGTTGAAAAAAGAATAAAAAACACATCGCCGAAACTGGAACTGGAAGATAAAGACGCCAAAGGTTTGATCGGAAAACCTGAAGATAAATAAAAACGTATTTTGATGCAAAAGGTGTAAAAATCCGTGAAACTCCATTTTGACCCGAATCAAACATTTCAACTGGATGCGATCAATTCCGTTGTGGGAATTTTTGAAGGCCAGCCGCTCAATCGCGGCGATTTTGATGTCTTGTTTGGTGATGCGCTTTTTCAGGAAGCGGGCATTGGCAACCGTCTGGTGCTTGATGACGATCAGATTTTGGAAAATGTCAATGTTGTGCAGAAAGCCAACGGCCTTACTCTTTCCAACAGTCTTGACGGCATGAACTTTTCCGTGGAGATGGAAACGGGCACGGGCAAAACTTATGTTTATCTGCGAACGATCTATGAACTGAATAAGAAATACGGTTTCAAGAAATTTGTCATTGTCGTGCCGTCCATCGCCATCCGTGAAGGGGTGCTCAAAAATCTGGAAATTACCTTTGATCACTTTCAAAATCTTTATGACAACACGCCGGTTAATTATGTTGTTTACGATTCCAGACGCGTCTCCGCACTTAGAAATTTTTCTGATAATAACAATATTCAGATTCTGGTCATCAATATTGATTCTTTCGCCAAAGATGAAAACATCATCAACAAGCCCAATGACCGGCTGACAGGCAAAAGGCCTATCGAATTTATTCAGGCAACAAGGCCTATTGTCATTGTGGATGAACCACAGAACATGGAGACGGAAATCAGAAAAAAAGCCATAGCGAATCTTAAACCGCTTTGCACGCTGCGCTATTCCGCCACGCATACCAAACGCTACAATATGGTTTACAGCCTTGACCCGGTAAAAGCTTATGATTTGGGGCTGGTCAAGCAAATAGAAGTGGATTCCGTCGTCACGGAAAATGATTTTAATGAAGCGTTTATTGCTCTGGAAAAGGTCACGGCGACAAAAACGAAAACAGCCGCGAAAATTAAAATAGACGTGAATACAAACGACGGCGTCAAACGAAAAACCGTGACGGCAAAAGTCGGCGACGATTTATACGAATTAGCCAACAAACGCGACATTTATAAAAACAGCTTCATCATCAACGGTATTGATGTAGGCAATGGCTTTATAGAGCTATCCAACGGTGAAACGATTTTTGCGGGCCAGGCCAGAGGCGGACTTACTGATGATGTAATGAAGGTACAAGTCAGGAAAACTATTGAAGAACACTTCATGAAGGAAAGTAAGTATCAAGACAAAGGCATCAAGGTGCTTTCCCTTTTCTTTATTGACCGCGTTGCCAATTACCGCAGTTATGATGCAGTCGGTAATCCAGTCAAAGGGAAATTCGCCCTCTGGTTTGAGGAAATATACAAAGAGATATCCGAAAAAAGTGTATATAAAGAACTTCTACCTTATCACGCTCAAGACGTTCACAATGGCTATTTCTCTCAGGATAAAAAAGGCAGCTGGCACGACACCAAAGGTAATTCAATAGCTGACGATGATACCTTCAAGCTGATTATGAAAGATAAGGAAAGGCTTTTGGATGTTAATGAGCCGCTTCGCTTCATTTTCAGTCATTCCGCCCTGCGCGAAGGATGGGATAATCCGAATGTATTTCAGATTTGTACGCTAAATGAAACACGTTCCGAACTGAAAAAGAGACAGGAAATAGGCAGGGGATTAAGGCTTTCTGTAAATCAGGAAGGTGTGCGGCTTCAGGATACAAATATTAACAGACTCACGGTAATCGCAAACGAGTCCTATGAAGAATTTGCCCGGCAACTTCAGAGTGAAATTGAAGAAGATTGCGGCGTTTCTTTCCGTGGTAGAATCAAAAACAAGCAGAAAAGAACAACTGTAAAATACCGGAAAGGATTTGATCTGGACGCAAAGTTTAAAGATATCTGGGATAAAATAAAATACCAAACGACATATAAGGTTGATTACGATACAAAGGAACTTATCGGGCAATCGGCTAAAGCTGTAAAAGATATGCCTGTGACCAGAAAAGCGGTTATCAAAACAACGAAAACAGCCGTTGAATTTGCCGAGTCGGGCATTGTGGCCGATGTAAAAGCATCATTTAACATTGTTGTTGACGGAAAATTTCGCATACCGGATGTTTTGTTTTACATTCAGGAAAGAACAGAATTGACCCGTGCCACGGTTTTGGAGATTTTGCTCCAGTCAGGCAGAACCGGCGAAATAATAATCAATCCCCAAATGTTTCTTGATAACGCCGTTACGGCAATCAATGAGGTATTAAATGATTTGATGATTGATGGAATTAAGTATGAGAAAATAGGCGCAAAAGAATATGAAATGCGTTTATTTGAAGATTTCGATATCCATGTCAATGATCTGACTTTTAAAGTTATAAAGAAAGACAAGACGATATACAGCAATCTTGTGCCTCTTGATTCTAATGTGGAATATGCTTTTGCCAAGGATTGCGAAGAACGTGATGACATCGAATTCTATTTTAAACTTCCAAATTGGTTCAAAATAAATACGCCGATAGGTACGTACAATCCTGATTGGGCGTTAGTTAAGAAAAACGAAAAAACTATTTATTTTGTTGCAGAAACAAAATCAGCCGGTCAAGAACTACGGACATCCGAAAAGCAAAAAATCAAATGTGGAAAAGCGCATTTTAATGAGTTTAAAGAAGTATCCTTTAAGCAGGTTGCCAGCGTGTGTGATTTGGATTGAGATTGATTTACGATAAAGGTGACCGCAATAATTATACCATTTAATTGCTTCATGATGTGAAGTGAACTGGCAGTTTTATCTCATTCTCAAGCATTATTTGATAACTTAGGGTTCACCACCTGATAACCTGACCACCTGAAGGTGGCGCGAGGTCACGCGAGGTGGCATGCGGTTCAGGGTTCACGATCCCCGGCGCAGTTCGATCCAGATGTTGACGACCGATACGCTGATCAAATTCAAAGTGGTCGCCGCGTACCAGAAATAGGACTCCAGACGGTCAAGCATGGTTATCCAGCCGGACCAAAGCACAAAACAGATGATGGAAAAGGAGATCAGGGTGTCGATGGCTAAAAAGAGCCTGGGCTTTTTGAAAAGCATTCCTGCCTGTGCGATGATGCAATATTGAAGGTCTCCGCGCAAGACACGAAGAAGCGTTGGTTCCCGGGGAATAGTACTATCCGGTATTCGTTCACTATCGAATTGAACGGGCGCCTCCCGATCAGTCAGGTGAAAATAGACGCGAGCCAGATTCATGATTAGATCCACCAGCGCCCAGACAATGACCAGCCAGGCGAAGGCACGAAGGGCAACGGACGACGCACTAACGCGCAAAGCAAGCAGACCGAAGAGCAGTTTGAATGCACAAAAGGGTATGCCGATGGTCAGCGCCTGAAAGGCCGGCGACAAAAAGATGCGATCGCCAATCTTCTCCATCTGCTTTTTTGTCTGTTCTTTCAAAACTTTACTCCTGTAAATGAATATATCAGTCTGTTCCGGATTCCCGCACTCGTGACATCAAGTGCCCTTCAAGTCGTCAGGGGTATGCGCGGGAAACCCTCATGTCCCTCTTAACACGACGTGGGCATGAAAATAAGCGTTACGTTGCGGTCACTCGCGGGTCTAATAACCTGAAGGTCACAAGCGATCCGCACTACGTCATTATTTCATGCAGTTCGCACCTTCAGGTGCGCTTGAAAGCTTTGCCTTGATTCTATTTTCGTAGTAATGGCAGTTTAGCTATGAGATTGCCACGTTCACTACCGTGAACTCGCAATGACAAATAAAGATTCCGTCGCAGTTTGTACACGGGGAAAAAATTTTTTTCTTTCCTACCCCAGCATCCCTTCATCGGCAAAGCTGAAGAAGCTGCCGTCGCCGATGATGATATGGTCCAGCAGCTTGACACCCATGAGTTTGCCTGCGGCGGCCAGCTCGTGGGTAAACTTTCTATCTTCCGGGCTGGGCGCAACATTGCCGCTGGGATGATTGTGAACGCAGATCATTGCCGCCGCAAATTTTTGCAGGGCGGCATGGATGATTTCCCGTACAATCGGCATGGCGTGGTTGACCGTGCCTGTGGCGGCATTGCTGATATCGATGACGCGATTGTTGCTGTTGAGATAGACCACTTTGAAGACTTCCGTTTTCAGATCGCGCATCTGCGGCGCGATAACGGCGACGACATCCTGCGCGGAGGCGATCTTTTGTCTGGCACTGAGCACTTCGTCTTCACGGAAGCGCCGCCCTATTTCCAGTGCGGCTTGAATTTGCGCGATTTTTGCCGGCCCCAGGCCTTTGAATTCTTTCCATTCGCGCATATCGGTGTGGCTCATATTGCGGAAGGTGCCGAACTTTTCGATTATTTGCCGCGCCAGATCAATGGCGCTCACGCCTTCTACGCCTGTGCGCAACAGGATGGCCAGAAGCTCTGAATGACTCAGAGCCCCTGCCCCTTTTTTGAGCAGTTTTTCCCGGGGACGGTCGTCGGCCGGCCAGCTTTTGATTCCGGTTTTCATATTTTAAGCCCTTTCACAACAGACCAGAAATTTGTCATTCCCGCGCAAGGCAGGAATCCAGTATTATCTCAGGTTCCTGGATTCCGGGTCGCGCTTCGCTTGCCCGGAATGACAGAAAGATATTTTTGATGCCTTACGCTAATATACTCCCGCCTTAATAAAGGAGGGTTGGGGAGGATTTGAAGAGGCGAAAAATCCCCCTAAATCCCCCTCGCGCCACCTTTAGGTGGTTATGAAAGGGGAAAAGAAACGAAAAGTAAGTGTTCTGCATTTCCGCGCAGAATACCACCCCCTGCCCCCGTCAGCAGGGGACATGCGTACCTATTTTTTCTCAGCAAGCAGATTCAATATCACTTTAACCATTATATCTTTTTCAGACGGCTTACTGGCTGCGATCATCAGCGTCAGTGCGACAAGTGCGTTATCATCAATGCGTTTGCGCCCGTCTTTGTCCAGCAAAATACCGGTTCTTTGCAGGAAGCAAACAAATAAAGCCGCAGCAATGCGCTTGTTGCCATCGATAAAGCTATGGTTCTTGGTTATAAAATAAAGCAGGTGGGCCGCCTTTGCCTCTATTGTCGGATAAACGTCTTTGCCGTCAAAGGTCTGGTAAATGGCGCCCAGAGAGCCCTGAAAACTTTTGTCCTTTTCCTGTCCGACAAGGGCAGAGTCTTTAAATTTTATTTTCATCTGATCGATGATCTTTCTGGCTTCGTCATAAGACAGCTTATATTTTGTTTTTCTGGTGCCTTTCGGCGCAGCCAACCGCTGATGGTCGAAGTCGTCAAGAATATTCAATGCCCGTGAGTATTCGGCAATAATCTGAACGATGCCTTTTGCTTCATCCGATACACCATCAAGCAGGGCGATGTTGCCAAGCAGCCTGACGGTTTCCTGCAACTCATGGATTTTGTTTTGCTGCGTTTCCAAACGCTTTTTGTTGATCGTGTAGCCTTCTACCAGGTGATGACGCAAGACATTGGTCGCCCAGATGCGGAACTGAGTGGCGCGCTTAGAGTTGACGCGGTAACCAATGGATAAGATAGCATCAAGGTTATAAATGTTCATTTGGCGCGTTTTTCCGTCAGCCGCAACCTGTGCAATTTTTGCACAGGTTGCTTTTTCGGACAATTCGCCGGTTTTATAAATATTGCCAATGTGTTTAACGATAACCGTTCTGCCAACTTCAAATAATCCGGCAATTAAATGAGCGTCAAGCCAGACGGTGTCCTGCTCCAAGCGGACTTCCAGATGATTTTTATATAAAATTACCTGCCCTTTTGTATCTTGTTGTGCCGTGCCTTGTTTTTCAGATGCCATTATTCTTTCCTTTCTGAAACATATCACTATCTGCTGCGCTATCCCGGGTCACACATGAAGTCAGGCGATGCTCCCTGTGTGACACCTCGTGTCACCTCCATGTGATCTGGGTAAATCCGGTATTATCAGTAATTTCTGGATTCCCGTTTTCCAGACTGTGTTGTAATGTTAAAACGTACCATCAAAGTTGTCATTCCCGCGCAAGCGGGTATCTAAAAATCATTAATAATACTGGATTCCGGGTCGCGCTTCGCTTGCCCGGAATGACAAAAAAGGGATACGATACGGTCTGTTCGCATAAATGACAAAAAGAAACAGTTTTTATTTCCTTTTGAACAAACCCTCAACATCGTCGAGAACTTTTTGCTGATCTTCCTTGAGCAATTTTCTGGCAGCGCCTTTACCCGCTTCCACGGCCATGCTGCCGGCATTGTCCTGAACAAATTTGCCAAGCGATCCCAACGGCGGTTGTATGAGTTTCACATCCGGCTTTTTTGTGGCGCCGGTAACTTTTGCCTTTAAAGCGATCAGGCCATCTTTGTTGAGCAGCGGCTTCATGGCTATGGCGGCCAGATTTCCCGAATCTGCGTATTTCTTCACTTCAGGACTCTTGATGGCGGCTTCGATCTTTGTGGCCAGCGCCGCTTTGACCGACTCGTTGATTTCTTTCTTCAGCACCACGCCCAGATTCATATCAATGGCTTTCGTGTCGGTGTTCATCCTGCCGTCGAAAAGAAAGTTGGCGTCTTTAATATCCAGCCGGCCATTGATAATTTCCGCATTAGCGGCTTTGTAACGGAGGTCCAGACCATTTTGGCTTGCGCCCCTCCACTGCTGTTTTTCTTTAAGAAAAGAAAGGTTCTTTCCCAGATATTCACCCAGGACAGGAACGGCCGCAATGACGTTAAACAGTTGCAGGCCGGTGATCTCACCATCCGGAACAGCAAGATGCAAAACCGCCTCGGGTTCCAGCAATCTTGTTTTGACATCAAACGGGATCACTTTTCCCGTGGCATTGATCGTGACATCAAAACTCTGAACACTGCCGGTTTTCATCGCGCCGACTGTTTTGATGCCCATGCCCAGCTTGACTTTAATCTGGTCTTTCTTTTCCAGATTTTTCGGGTCGATGCTGATGTCGTAAGCCAGAGTCGTGAGTTTATAAATCTGAAACTTCTGATCGAACTCTGCGTCGTGGTAATTAATCGTTCCCTCTTTCATGGCGATTTCCTCCACGGCAATCGCCATGGGAATCTCATCAGCGGAGACCGGTTTGGCTGGTTCTTTGGCCTGTTTTTCCTGCTTTGCCTTGTCCCGGGCCTTTTTATCCTCAGCAGCCGGCTTTTTGGCTTTGATGAGGTCATCGATATTCATAACGCCCTTTTTGTTTTTGGACAGATTGATGACCGGTCTGTATAAGACCAGTTCTTTGAGTTCGACCTGACGCTTCAATAGCGGCATAATTTTGACCTTGAAACGCAAAGCTTCCAGGCCAACAAACACGTCTCCCGCATCAACGGGTTTGCCTTGAAGATTCTCCAGCTCCTGCGGTGTTTTAAAATTGGAAATAGCCACTTTTTTAATCTCGATACCGGACAAAACGGAGAAGATGCTGACATCAATACTTTCGATCGTGACCTGCCTGTTAAGCGCCCGGGATATCTGAGAGGCCATAAATGTTTTATCCACCTTCATGTAAACAATCACACCGGCAGCAACCACCAGAACAACAACGACCGCGACAACAGCGGCGACAGTAATAAGCAGCTTTTTAAACATATGCTTTACTCCTTTTCTTTGTTGGTTGTCTCTCTGCAGCATACCACAGAGAGCGAATTAAAATCCCGATACCCGGGGTGAGCGCATCAGTGCGCCACCGACCAGACAGGGCGCAGCCCGGAGCGTCACAGAGATGAGCGATCAGTTCGACAGTGGGGCAAACCAGGGTTATATTCCGCGGCGGAATATTTTTTCCGAAATCCATCGCGCCTTTCGGCATCGTCAGTTTATTGAGGTAGCCGATCCGGCGAACATAGGCGTCGGCCTGAGCAAAATTGACCAGTCCAATACCCGGTGTTCTGAGCAGCGCGCGCATGGTTTGCGATGAGGCGGAATCCGCCATGAGGAAAATAGCATCTACTTTTCCGGCAAGCAGTGCGGCAGCGGCTTCTTCACCCTCCGCCCCTGAAAACGTGGCATCCCCACCCGGTTCGATGCCGTTTACGGCAAGCAGGGCCATGGCCAGCTTGCGCGTCCCGCTGCCTTCACGGCCGACGGCCATCCGCCTGCCAGCGAGCTGCGACAAAATCTCTACCGGCTTTCCCAGCCGATGAAAAATCAAAAGCGGCTGATAAGAAACGCTGCCCAGCGAAACCAGATTTTCAACATTCTGTCCTTTAGCCAGACCGGCCTGCACAAATCCGATATCCACCTTAAACGAGCGGTCGGTCAAACGCTGAAGGTTTTCCACGGAACCGGCCGAGGGTAAGATGACCAGCTTCACGCCGTCGCGGGCGAGGATTTTTGCGTATTTCTCAGCAACGCTGTAATACGCGCTGCCCTTTTCCCCGCTGGTGATGGTCATGGTTTTAGGCGGGGCGGAATGAAAGAACCAGAAACAGGCAAAGATCATCACGCAACTGACCACGATCATGGCCACAATGGATGCCGTGCGGCCCATGCCGAAATAATCCATGAACATGGAAAGAATTTTATTGAAACCGGTTTTGCCGTCTTTGCTCATGGCCATTACACCTCATCAAGAAACCATCAGCTAATGGATGCCTCTGTTCGCCTGAGCCGCTCTGCTTTCAATCCAATTCTAGGGATTGAGAACCTCCCGTAATTTTTGCGCCACTTCCTTCTTGGAAAACATCTTTTCTATCGCGTCGCCCAGCGCAACACTGGCCTGTTCTCCCAACCGTTCTTCCGAAAAAGAAATATGTTCCAGCGACGTTGTGGCTTCCACATTGGCATGGTGCAGTATTTTTTTATTGACCATGTCCGCTATATAAATAGTCAGTTTGATTTTTGTCTTGTAGCTATTGGAGGGAAAATCGCGACGGCAGGTGATATCCATCTCTTCAATGGCGCCGCCAATCAGAATTTTGCTGTTGCTCATCTGCGGCATGGTTTCTGCCTTCAGATCCCATCGCGGGCCGACTCCGGACACATTATATCCCGCCTTTCGCAAATATTGCCTTATTCCTTCTGCGACAGCGTGTGCCGCCCTCGTGTATTTAGGCAGAATCAGGAACGACTGACCGTCCTTTTCGATAACGTGTCCCATGACCAACGTGTCGTCTACCTTTCGCGTATCGTTAAATTCGGCCAGTCCAATAATCGATTGCAAAGCTTTTTGATCCGCTTTCATGTAAGCCGGGATAACAGCCTTTTGCGCGTCATAATTCATATTGATGGAGTAATTCTTCGTATTGGCGCAACCGGAAATACCAAGCGCTATCATCAGAACAAGGAACATCAAACCATGCGATCGAACTTTTTTCATGATAACCTCCTTATGATAATGTATGAACAACCTGAAGGTTGCACGTGCCCTTAGGGTGTTCATACCCTACAGGGTGTGAACAAACAAACCGCTGCGCAGTTTGGGCTCAAACCAGGTGGACTTGGGCGGCATGATCGCGCCGGCATCGGCCACATTCATAATCTGCTCCATGGTGGTGGCATACAGTGAAAACGCTACGGCAAAGCCATCCTGATTCACCAGCTTTTCCAGCTCCGCCATGCCCCGGATGCCGCCGATGAATTTAATGCGGTCGTCGGTGCGCGGATCAGCAATACCCAGAACAGGCGCCAGCAGGTGTTCCTGCAAAATGGCCGCGTCCAGGCTGGCCACCGGATCTTTGGCGTTATACACCCCTTCTTTAATCGTGATACAATACCACGCGCCGCCCAGATACATGCCGAAATCATGCAGGCGCCCGGGTGATTTTGCGGCAAAGTTTTTAGTCACGGTGAACTTGGCGCTGATCTTCTCCAGAAACTGTTCGGCGGTGAGACCCTGCAGGTCTTTCACCGCACGGTTGTAATCCATGACCTTCAATTGATTGTGCGGGAAAAACACGGCCAGCACCCGGTCTGATTCCTGCACCTGACCTTCCTTGCGGCGCTTGCGCGCGACGGCGGCGGCGGCCGCGGCGCGATGATGCCCGTCGGCGATATACAGCGCGTCAACCTCCGCAAATTCTTTTTGGAGCGCCTCAATCTGAGCGGAATCCGCCACGACCCAGGCGGTATGGATCACGCCGTCTTCGGCGGTAAAATCATATTCCGGCTTGCCCGCAACAATCTTTCCCACAAGCGTATTAATGCCGGGACGCGCCATGTAGCTGATAAACACGGGACCGGTCTGCGCGTTGACGTTGCGCACGTGACGGATGCGGTCGTCTTCCTTGTCCTGACGGGTCAGTTCATGCTTCTTGATCTTTCCTTCGTCATATTCCGCGGCGCTCATCACGCCGACGATCCCCGTCTGCACCTGAGCCCCCATCTGCTGACGATAGACATAATAACAGGGTGATTCATCCTGTTTCAGGATTCCGTCTTCTCTCAATTTACTGAAGTTTTTCTTGGCCGTCTCATAAATTATGGCGTCGTCCGGGCGCGTTCCGTCCGGAACATCGATTTCCGATTTTTCCACGTGCATAAAACTCAACGGATGGCCTGCCACCGCTTTTTGTCCTTCTTCCCGCGTCATCACATCGTAGGGCAGTGCTGCTACCTGTGCCGCATACTTCACCTGCGGGCGAACCGCTTTAAAAGGTAATACCAAAGCCATGTTTCATCTCCTGTTGAAAAATAATGTTGCGCAAGGTGTAACACAATGGCATAATCCGGGCAACATCAAATTAATGATGTCTGCGAACAATATCAGAGGGTAAAATAATGGGAAACACACTTGTTTTTATTCATGGTCTGGAAAGCACGTCACAGGGAAACAAAGCGCAATTTTTTCGAAAGTCCTTTCCGCAGATGATCGTTGAAGATTACACGGGCGATTTTGAAACCCGGATGATTAAGCTCAAACGGATTTTAAACGGCAAAAACCATCTGATTATTGTGGGATCGAGTTTTGGCGGCCTGATGGCGGCCCGCTTCGCGCTTGATGAGGAAGCAAGGGTAAAAAAATTGATCCTGATTGCTCCCGCGCTGATTTTGGAAGGCTTTGAAGACGCCGCCAGTCAAAAACTGCAAATCCCGGTGATCATCTATCACGGCACGCGGGACGAAGTTGTCAATCCTTATGACGTCAAAAGGATTGCTGAAAAAACGTTCGCCCGTCTGGAGCATCACTTTGTGGATGATGAACATTCGTTAAATAAAATCTTCCCGACACTCCCCTGGGCGGAACTTCTGGAGCAGGTATAAATGACGGCTTTTGATATAGTAATATACCACCAGACTCCATGTTTGAACGGCAATACGAGAAGCAGCCGTTCACGTCGTCAATGCTATCGTCGCCGCATCCAATCAACGGAAATACATTGACAAAAAATCCCATCTATATTAAAAAATACATCCGTTTAATAAGGAATAAGCGCCGGCCAAATCATGAGGCTACTTATATAAATAACATGTGCGCCCCGTGATTTTCAAGCCGGTAATTCAGTTGCCGTTAATAATCGTCTTTGTAATTTTTTATTATTCAAACATTTTTCCGACATTACTGATTAAATGAGGTAACCATGGCTGACGAAGGCAAGCAATCTCCTTTCCATGAATCTTCGATGTTCCCGTGGCTGAAGACGGTCACTGACATGTGGCTCAATATGGCGAAAACAATACCGCCTAATTCGGATACCACGTTTAAGACACAAACCGCCATGCAGAACCGTTTCACGCAGCAGTTGGAAACCAACTTGAACCTGCTCAAATCTTTTTCCCTGATCATAAGCGAACCGGGGGCCGCCTCAGCAGCCGCCAACTCGGTCAACGCGCTGCCCGAAATTCTCCTGAAAATGGCCCAATCCGGCTTTGATGCCGCAATGCAGATACAAAACCATTTAATGGAAAAAGCGGGCAGGATAGGCAAACGCACGGAAGCTTATAACTTTGACAATCTGGATCAGGAAGTTTTTAAAGCCCTGTCGGAAGTCTATGAAAAAGAGTTGCGGCAATACTTAAAAATTCCACCGCTGGGACTGACCCGTTTTTATTCCGAACGTTTCAATGAAATGCTCGATAAGTACAATCTCTTTGAAACCACACTGGCGGAATTTCTTTCCATCCTGTATCTGCCGATGGAAAAGTCATTCAAGGTGCTTCAGGAAAAACTGCGGCAGATGGCGGAAGAAGGCCATCTGCCCAAAGATACAAAAGAAAGTTACGGGATGTGGCTGAGAATTCTGGAAGGCCACTACATGAATCTGTTCAAATCCCAGGAGTATACGGACGCGTTGCATCGGACGCTCAACAAGCTGGAAGATTTCATCGTTGCCAGAAATGAAGCTATGAATGATTTCCTCCAACTGTTGCCTGTTGTCACCCACAAAGACATGGATGACATGCACAAGGAATTCCACCTTCTCAAAAAGAGGGTTAAAGAACTGGAAAAGCAGCTCGACATTTCGCCCAATACCCTGACGGCTGTAAAGTAGCCGTCCTTCCTGTCTTTGGCGGACAATCACCGGAGACTTTCGCGAGGAAATATTTTTATGACTTCAACAAAAATTCCTATCGACCTGATCATGCAGCGACTGGCTGAAGACGCGGAACAGACGCAAAAACGCCTTTCCAGGGCGTCCGACGTATTACTGAGCGAGCTCAACTATCAACTCGGCTCGACGCCTTATGAAATCGTGTATGAAGAAGACCGTGTCAAAGTAAAGCATTATTTTCGCAATGAAAACGCGGAAAGCAAGTTAAAAGCGCCCCTGCTGGTGGTTTACGCGCTGATCAACCGTGAAACCATGCTGGATTTGCAGCCGGATCGCAGTGTTGTCAAAACGTTCCTGGAAGGCGGCATCGATCTTTACATGGTGGACTGGGGCTATCCCAAGCGCAAAGACCGTTTTCTGACCATTGACGATCATGTCAACGGCTACATGAACAACATTGTCGATTTCATTCGCAAAAAACACAATCTCCCTAAAATTAATCTCATGGGTATTTGCATGGGCGGAAGCTTCTGCGTCATGTATGCAGCCCAGCACCCGGACAAAATCAAAAATTTGATCACCACCGTCACCCCGTCGAGTTTTGACAACGACAAGGGCCTTTTGCATATCTGGATGAAAGACATCGATACGGAGCGGATGATTAACACCTTTGGTAATATTCCCGGCGATCTGATGAATTTCGGTTTTCTCCTTTTGAACCCGGCGCGGCTGATGATTGATAAATATGTCAGTTTTATGGAAAACATGGACAACAAGGATTTTGTAGAAAACTTCGTGCGCATGGAACGCTGGATTTTCGACAGTCCCGATGTTCCCGGAGAAACATTCCGCCAGTTTGTCGACGACTGCTACAAAAAAAATTTACTGATTCAGAGCAAGATGCTGCTGGGAGGCAAGCGGGTGGACTTGAAAAAGCTGACCATGCCGCTGCTCAATTTCTTTGGCGAATATGACCACCTGGTCCCGCCCGAAGCCTGTAATCAACTGACCGGGGCCGTGGGCAGCCAGGATACGGAAGACGTTTGTCTGGAAACCGGTCACATCGGCATTTACGTCAGTTCAAGATTTCAGAGACTCTTCGCGCCGAAAATTGTCCGGTGGCTTAAAGAACGCGACTCGGAAGATATTCCTCTCCATGCGGCAGCGCAAAAGCCTGCGGCTGCCGAGAGAGAAGCTCAGGTCAAACAAGAAGCAAAAGGCCCTACGGTTAAGAAAAAACCTGTAATAAAACAGTCCGGCATAAAGAAAAAAGCGTCAGGCAAGCCCCAGATTAAACCTCAGTCAGCAACCGGAAAGGGCAAGTTATCGCTGATTCAAAAAATCGCTGAAGCCATATAAAAAGGGAGAAGAAAATATGTCAAACGATGAAAGTTTTTTTCAAGCTTTAATCAAGCTGAGCAGAGACATGGCCGCAACGGATAACCATCTCAAAATGGGACACCTAATTGTCTCTACGGCGGTAAAAACACTGAAAGCCAAGGCAGCCGTCGTCTTCCTGATGGATGATAATTTGGAAGGCTCGATTCGCAATATTGCCGTCGTCCAGGTCGGGCTTTCCGATAAATACATCCACGCGGGACCGGCCCACGCCGTCAAAATCAGCCCGCAACTGATGAAAGACGGCTATATGTATTTTCGTGACGCCACAACCGATAAACGGCTGGCCAACCATGAAGCAAAACAAGCGGAAGGCATCGGATCTATTCTGTCCGTACCGGTCAAGGAGAAGGGCAGGATGCTGGGTATTTTGAGCGTCTACACCAACGACATCCGCAAGTTCACCAAGGACGAAATTGATTTTCTGTCTATCCTCGCCGATCAGGGCGGCGCGGAGATTGAAAACGCCCTTCTGATCCAGAGGCTGCGCCAGCAATCCAAAATCTTCCTGAAACTGGCTTCCAGCATTTCGGAAAGCCTGGACGTTAAAGCCATTTTACAGGCCATGACTCAGGATCTGGTAAAATCACTCCGTCTTAAAGCGGCAGCCGTCCAATTGCTGGAAGAAGACAAACGCACACTGAAGCGGGTGGCCTGTTTCGGCTTGAGCGAAAAATACCTGAACAAAGGGCCTATCGTCGCAGATAAAAACATGGCTGAAGCCCTGAAAGGAAAAACCATCGCTATTCATGATGTCTTAAACGACCCGGGAATCCAGTACAAGATAGAAAAAAAGGAAGAAGGCATTGTTTCCATGCTTTATGTTCCGATCAAATCCAAGGATGATGTCATCGGGGTCCTCATTGTTTACAGCGGACGGCAGAGGAAATTCTCCGAAGATGAAGTCCTGCTGGTGACCGCACTGGCCTATCAAGGCGGTCTGGCCATTAATAATGCCTGCATGTATATGGTCATACAGGATGACATTAAGGACTTGAAGGAAAATATATGGAGTCATAAATCCTGGTTCTAGTACCTGATATCCCATGGGACGAGATTCTTTTCTGTTTCAAAAAACAAGAAGGAGGTACTTTTTCGATGATCGCTGGAAAAAGAATTGATCAGATTAAAGTTGGAGACACGGCGGAATTTGCCAAAACCGTGACTGAAACGGATATCTACTTATACGCGGGCATCACCGGCGATTTCAATCCGGCGCATGTCAACGAAGCCTATGCCAAAAATACTTTTTTCAAAACCCGTATCGCGCACGGCATGCTGACGGCGGGTTTCATCTCCGCCATTATCGCCAACCAGCTGCCCGGGCCCGGAACCATTTACCTGAAACAGGAGTTGAGTTT
>DFZJ01000035.1:0-9514 GCA_002382045.1 Syntrophaceae bacterium UBA4059 | reverse complement strand
CGCCATATTATTTCTGTGCAAAAAATGATTCAACCTTTTTGAAATTCTCATCCGCCGCCGCCTTGAATTCTTCACGGCCCTTCTTGTAGGTTTTGATCCAGTCGTTGATCAGCTTCTTGCCTTCTTCAGGGAAAAAAGCCGTCTGCTCCATCATGCTGTTCACCATTTTTTCAGTTTGATCCTGAATTACGGCCATGGCCTGATATGAATTATCAAAAGCTGTTTTGTTAAAATCCACCATCTGTTTTGCGATCTGTTTCGGTTCCATTGTTTCCTCCTTAATTTTGTTTAATGTTTATTATTATTTGTCCGTTTTCTTACGGCTGATCTTTTCTTTCTTAACCGACGGTTTACGGGAAGAGGCGGCCTTAAGGTCCGCGGCAACCTTTTTCGCCGGCTGACTCTCAGCGGGTTTCTTCTGACCTGCTGATTTGACAACGGTATTGAATGACGATTCCATCTGATCCGTGGCACTCAAGAGATAATTTTCAACAAGCTTAAACCGTTCATCCACACTTGTCCGGAATTCTTCCAAGCCGTTTCGATAGGTATGGGCCCAATCCTCAACCATTTTTTTGCCCTCTTCCGGGATAAACGATGATTTTTCCCAGAAAATGCGCGTCATTTTTTCAGCATTTTCCTGAACCGTAATAACGACGTTAAAACTATCGTCAAAAGCCTTTTTGTTGAAATCGAGAATTTGTCTGATCATTCTGGAATCCATGCTCATCATCCTTTATTTAATTTTCTGTTTTGGGTTTGACGGTCTCAAGACCGGATGTTAAAACTTCTTCCAGTTTGGAATAGCTCCGCTCGGCGGCTTCTTTGAAATCCATCGCACCCTTCTTATACATGCTGTTCCAGTCATTGATCATCGACTTGGTTTGAAACGGCACCCAAGGCGTCTGTTTCAGAAAACTATCCACGGCTTTGGAAGTGTTCTCCTGCAACATGACCATCGAATTAAAACCTGTTTCAAAGGCCTTCCTGTGGCCGTCGATCATTTTCTTTGTAATTTCTTTGTTATCCATAATAATTTCTCCTTTTTTTGTTTTGTTCCGAGACTAATTATAATCAGTTTTTTTTCTTTGTCAATGAAATTTTGTTGCAGTGCAATATTTTTTATTAATTATTTCCATTGCGGTAAATTAAATTTATCATAATATATACAAGTAGTTACAAAAACAGACTATCATAACACGGAAATTGTAGTTATTTTTTGTTGCAATATTTATGATAATTACATAAGCATAAAAGAAAGGAAGCTCACGATGGACAAAACCATACTACTGCTAAAAAAATACACCAACCGCAGGCTTTACGATACGGAAAAAAGTATTTATGTTACGCTGGATTACGTAACAGAGATCATCCGTCAGGGCCGGAAGATTCAGGTCACGGACGCCAAAACCGGTGAAGATGTTACTCCGGCCATTCTCACGCAAATTGTTCTGGAAGAGGCCCGTAAAAAGAAAATCCTGCTGCCGCCTCCCCTGCTCTACCTGATTATCCAATACGGCGAAAATGTACTGACGGATTTTTTTGAGAAATATCTGGAGCAGACGATTCGCAATTATCTATTATTCCGCAATGTAGCCGATGATCAGTTCAAAAAGTGGCTCGATTATGGCGAAAACTACCCCAAAATGGATCCCCGGGCCTTGCCCGGTCTTTCACCCTTCAAGCCGCTCTTTGATCTGTTTGGCGCCGATAAACAAAAAAAACAATCGGACGAAAAATCATAACCCCGCCTGCTCTGCAATTATTGCCTTGACTTTACGCCGTGCATTTTTTAACATGCCGCAAATTTAGAAGGTTTCCACTTTTCAGGCCATGTACTCGAAAAAAATAGTTATTCGCTATACACCAGAGGTTGTTCAGCAGCCGGTTATCTATCTTTTATCCCAAAAACACAATCTGGTTTTTAATATTCTCAAAGCAAGAATCTATCCACGCCGCGAAGGCGTGATTGTTCTGGAACTATCGGGTAAGAAAGAAGATTTTGACCGCGGCCTTCGTTTTCTTAAAGAAATGGGGCTGAAAGTTGAATCACTTTCCAAAAGCGTGAGTCAGAATTGCGATAAATGCGTTCATTGCGGCGCCTGCACCGGGTTTTGCCCGACCGGCGCCTTATCCTTCGAAAAACAGACGCAAAAAGTTTTGTTTGATCCTGAAAAGTGCAACGGATGCGAACTTTGTGTCTCCGCCTGCCCCGTGCGCGCCATGGAAATTAATTTATTGTAATCTGGATAAAATATTCTTTTTCATATATAAAACAAATCCGCACCAATAAAAGTTCATTATTGTTCTTGCCATAAACATTTTTGTTCCAGATCAAACCATCTCACATCCTCGAGGAGGCGCCGAAAATTCATATGACCACAGGCAAAAACGGATTCGACAATGAAAAATACATATCACAACAGACTGAATCCATATTAAAGCGTGTTGAAAAATTCAACAACAAACTCTATCTGGAATTCGGCGGCAAGCTGCTTTATGATTATCACGCGGCCCGGGTACTGCCCGGCTATGACCCCAATGTCAAAATGCGTCTCATCAAAGAGCTGAAAGACCGGGCGGACATTTTACTGTGCATCTACGCGGGTGATATCGAACGAAAAAAAATCCGCGCGGACTTTGGCATCACTTACGACACGGATGCCATGAAACTGATCGATGATCTGCGCGGATGGGACATTAACGTGATGGGCGTTGTCATTACCCGGTTTGAAAATCAGCCTTCCGCTGTTTTATTTAAGAACAAACTCGAACGTCGCGGTATACGGGTCTTCACGCACCGTTACACAAAGGGATATCCGACCCATGTGGATTTAATCGTCAGCGATGAAGGCTACGGCGTCAATGAACATATTCCCACGGAAAAACCCCTGGTGATTGTCACAGGTCCGGGACCCGGCAGTGGAAAACTGGCGACCTGCCTCTCTCAACTTTATCACGACTACAAAAGAGGCGTAAAATCCGGCTACGCCAAATTTGAAACCTTCCCGATCTGGAACATTCCGCTTAAACATCCGGTCAACGTTGCCTATGAAGCGGCAACCGCCGATATTCGCGATTTCAACCAGATTGATCCGTTTCATCTGGAGGCCTACGGCGAAGCCTGGGTCAATTACAACCGCGATGTTGAAGTTTTTCCGGTTTTAAAAAGAATTCTGGAAAAAATCACCGGTGAGGCATCATTCTATAAGTCACCCACCGACATGGGCGTCAATCGCGCCGGGTTTGCCATCACCAATGACGACGTCACAAAAGAAGCGTCCAAACAGGAAATGATCCGCCGCTATTTCCGGTACCGCTGTGAATATGCCATGGGATTTTCCGATAAAGAAACGGTTCAGCGCGTGGAATTATTACTGAACGATTTTAATTTAAAACCGGAGGACAGGCGTGTGGTGGCGCCGGCGCGCAGGGCGGCCGAGGAAGCGTTGGAACGCGACAGAGGAAACGAAGGAATTTTCTGCGGTGCAGCCATCGAGCTTTCGGACGGTTCAATCATCACCGGCAACAACTCCCCCTTAATGCACGCCGCATCCAGCGTGGTGATCCATGCCATCAAGCATCTGGCGGGAATTCCGGATAAAATCAAATTATTGCCGCCCAATATTACTGATTCAATCGGCAAACTGAAAACGGAAATTTTAAATGAGAAAAATGTCAGCCTCGACATGGAAGAGGCGCTTATTGCGCTTGCCATCAGCGCCACGACCAACCCGGCAGCGGAACTGGCCATGGAAAAATTGAAGGAATTAAATAATTGTGAAGTTCATATCACCCACATTCCCACACCCGGCGATGAAGCGGGGTTAAGGCGCATGGGTGTTAATCTGACCAGCGATCCGAATTTTTCCACCAACGATCTTTTTATTACATAGCCATCTTATTTCCCGGCATCCTTCTTCGACGGGTCCTTCGACGGGTCTATCAATTTATTGATTTCCCCCGGGGCTTTTTTGGCTTTATCCGCCAGACTTTTGGTATCACGCCATAAACTGCTGAACTTATCCCACACCTGTTCTCCGCCGGTTTTGAATGTCTGGACGGATTGCTTGATTTTTTCCGGCATGGGCGCGGGGTCTTTGAAAAAGCTCACCCCGCCAAACAGCAGGATGACGACCAGAAGAATGATCGCTAATTTAATAAATTTACTTAAGATAAAATACAGAATCATGATAACGGCAAAAATCGTCAGCAACGTAAAGACCGTCGGATGGGCTGCAAGATAACCCGATATGGACTCCATTTTCAAAACTCCCTTCCCTGTTGTTACTTGTTAATGGTCGTCATTTAACTCATTTGCGTCATAAAATCCATTTTTTGTTTATCTTGACAAAGAGCAGGTTGCCTCATAGATAAACGCCGGATAAAAAATAACAAAGGAAACGGAAGCCATTGAACAACGACACAAGGATCATGAAAGTTGCCCTGACCACATTAGGTTGTAAGGTTAATCAGTGTGACACGGCGGCGCTGACCCTTGATCTGCAATCCGCCAATTTTTCGCCGGCGCCTTTTAACGCTTTCGCCGACGCCTATATCATCAACACTTGCAGTGTCACCGCTTTTGCGGATTTTCAGGCGCGCCAGCTCATCCGCAGGGCGCAGCGCTTAAATCCCCGCGCCCGCATTATCGTGACCGGCTGCTATGCGCAAACACAGGCTGAAAAGCTGGCCAAAATCGACGGCGTCACCTTCGTTGTGGGTAATGACCAGAAGCACCGCATCGCCGAACTGCTCAGCGGTACAGCACCCGAATCGCCCGGCATCCTGGTCTCTGATATTTTTCTGCAAAAGCAATTTCTGCCCACCCCGGCACCCGGGCTTTCCGGAAGGACCCGCGCTTTCTTCAAGATCCAGGACGGTTGCAACGCCTTTTGCAGCTACTGTATTGTACCCTTCGCCCGCGGTAAAAGCCGCAGCCTGCCCGTGTCCGATGTACTCGAAGGCGCACAAAATTTCATTTTGCAGGACTATCAGGAAATTGTGCTCACCGGCATTCATCTGGGATACTATGGTCATGATCTGCAGCCCGCAACAGACCTGCCCGGGACACTTGAGACCCTGCTCTCGCAGCATCCAAACGCAAGGTTCCGGCTCAGTTCCATCGAACCCAACGAAATATCAGACGCGCTGCTGCACCTTTTTGGCGCACACGAAAATCTTTGCCCTCACCTGCATATTCCGCTGCAAAGCGGCGATGATGCCATTCTGAAAATGATGAAGCGCCGCTATGATACGGCTTCCTATCGTTCGCTGATGGAGAAAGTGGCAAGCAAGGTAACCGATGTCGCCATCGGAATCGACGTTATGGTCGGTTTTCCCGGCGAAGGTGAAAAGGAATTCGGCCACACCTTGCAGCTTCTTTCCGATTTGCCCGTGGCCTATCTGCACGTCTTTCCCTATTCCGAAAGGCCCGGCACCGCCGCGCTCGCCATCTACCCGAAAGTCCCGGAAAAGATTAAAAAAGAACGGGCCGCAATCCTGCGGGAACTGGGCGCAAAAAAAAGAGAAGCATTTGCCCTGCGGTTTCTGGGGAAAACGTTGCCGGTGCTGGTGGAACAAACCCGGGACAAAAAAACCGGTTTCGCCAAAGGCTTCTCGCACAACTATCTTCCGGTAATACTGGACAAACACCCCGCTTCTTTAGTAAATACCATTGTCCCGGTCAGGACTGAACATTATCGGGAAGGCAAACTGGCAGGCAGGATTGTTCATGAGTAAAAACAGATTACAACAATTGGCGGCTCTTCAGGAAAAGCTGCGCTATACTTTCCGGAATGTGGATCTGCTTTCGACTGCCTTGACGCACCGTTCCTACGTCAATGAAAATCCGCAGTTGAACATGAGCGATAATGAAAGGCTCGAATTCCTGGGTGACGCGGTTCTGGGTCTGGGCGTCAGCGACCTGCTGATGAAAAAACATGCCGATTTTGATGAAGGCGCCCTTTCCAAAATCCGTTCTTTGATGGTCAACGAAAAACCGCTCGCGGATCTGGCGGTAAAACTGGGTCTGGGAGAATGCCTGCTATTGGGAAAAGGTGAAGAGCACTCTGGCGGACGCGCTAAAGAATCCCTTCTGGCCAACGCGCTCGAAGCCGTCATTGCCGCAATTTACCTGGATTCCAGCTTCAGCAAAACAAAGACTTTCCTCAAGCAACTCATGAAGCCCCTCCTGGATGATGAAACATTGAACGCGCAATGTTTTGATTACAAAACAGCGCTGCAGGAACTCTGTCAGAAAAAATACAAGTCCGCGCCGCTCTATACCGTGCTTGACTCCAGCGGCCCTGATCACGACAAAACCTTTGAAGTGGAAGTAGCCGCAGGGGATGAGATCCGGCACATCGGCCGGGGTAAAAGCAAAAAAGACGCGCAAAAACAGGCGGCGCAAAAAGCCTGGGAAAGTCTGCACAGTGAAGACGGCGTCTGAAGTCCAAAAGCCTGTAAAACCGTTGATTATCCCCATCTTCATCATGAACAGCGGATGTCCGCAGCACTGCATCTTCTGCAACGAAAAGATTGCCGCGGGGAATTTTGCGGCGGAAGTCAGCAAAAGTTTTTTTGATGCTGAAATCACTGCCTATCTGCGCTGGAACAAAGACAAGCGCAGGCGCGTGGAAATCGCTTTTTACGGCGGCAACTTTACCGGGCTGGAAACGGACTATCAAAAGCAGCTCTTATCCTGGGCCGGCGCCTATATTGAAAAAGGACTGGTGGAGTCGATCCGGATTTCCACAAGACCGGACTGCATTGACGACGACCAACTGATTTTTTTACAAGCCGCAGGCGTCAGGACCATTGAAATCGGCGCTCAGTCCTTCAATGACGAAGTTCTCAGTCTCTCTAACCGGGGCCATGATGGAAAAGCCACTGCCCGTGCCATGCAATTGCTTAAGGCCCACGGCTTCCAAACCGGCCTGCACCTGATGGCCGGCCTGCCCGGTGACACGCGGAAAAGCTTTATGGAAACGCTCGAACGCGCAGCCGAACTTCGACCCGATACCGCACGCATCCATCCGGTGCTTGTTTTTAAGGACACGCCGCTGGCTGACGAATACCGCCTCGGACGCTATCAACCGCTTACGCTTGCCGAAGCGGTTGATAGGTGCCATCTGGCCTGGGAAATGCTGACACCTGCCGGCATTCGCATCATCCGTTTCGGCCTCCAGATGACCTCCGAAATGAGCAAAGAGGGCGCCGTGCTGGCGGGGCCACTGCATCCGGCATTTGGCAGCCTGGTCTATTCAGCCATCTTTTATTCAGCTATTTTGACCTTACTTGACAATATTCCGAAGCATAGCAGTATGTTGCGCTTTCATGTCGCCCATCGGGATCTTTCCAATTTCCACGGTCTGGGCAACAAGAATGTCGAAGCAATAAAAAAGCTTTACCCCGACGCCCAAATCGTTATAGACTCCGTCCGCGAAGGCCAACCGGGCCATCTGACGCTTGACATCGAAACAGGGCAATCTATTTCTTTCGATATTCCAGGTATCATCTAAATTATTGGAGAATATTTGTGTTTAAATCCGGCTTTATCGCCATCTTAGGCCGCCCGAATGTGGGCAAATCAACCTTTTTTAACGCGATTGTCGGCGACAAAATTTCCATCGTGGCAAATAAGCCGCAAACCACGCGCAACCGCATCACGGGCATCAAAAACTTGCCCGACGCGCAACTTATTTTTCTGGACACACCGGGAATGCACAAACCCAAAACGCCGCTTAACCGTGCCATGGTGCAGGCGGCACAGGACACCATCGGTGACACCGATCTTGTGCTGGTGATCGTCGAAGCAGACAGCGCTATCGGCCCGCACGATCTTTTTTTAATTGAAGCCCTCGCCGCGGCCCATGCGCCGGTGTTTCTGGCCATCAACAAAATTGATCGGGTTGAAAAACCCTCTTTGCTGCCTTTAATCGATCAGTACAGCAGGCTTTATGATTTTGCCGGCATTTTTCCAATCTCTGCATTGAAAGGCAACGGCATCGACGAGTTGCTCTCCTGCCTGAAAGAAGCGTTGCCGGAAGGTCCGCAACTGTTCCCCGACGATATCGCAACCGACGCCACCGAGCGGTTTATCGCGGGAGAGTTTATCCGGGAACAGATCACCTTGATGACATCGCAGGAGATCCCCTACGTCACAGCCGTGACCATTGACGCTTTTAAGGAAGATGAAGAAAAAAACCTGATTCGCATCAGCGCGACCATTCATGTGGAAAAAGATTCGCAAAAAGCGATCATGATCGGCAAACAAGGCGCCATGCTCAAAAAAATCGGGACACAGGCCAGATTATCGATGGAAAAACTTTTCGGCGCAAAGGTTTTTCTGGAATTGTTTGTGCGCGTCAAAAAAGACTGGACCAGTTCCGACAAAATGTTACGAGAGTTCGGACTGATTAAATAGAGGTTTCCATGCAGGCAAAACCCGTTATCGCCATTGTTGGCCGGCCCAATGTAGGCAAATCAACGCTCTTCAACCGTATTGCGGGAAAGCAGAAGGCCATCGTCATCGATGAACCGGGCGCAACGCGCGACCGCAACTACATGGATGGCGTCTGGAACGAAAAAGCTTTCACGCTGATTGATACCGGCGGATTTGAACCCGTCACGGAAGAGCGCATTCTGATCCAGATGCGCGAACAGACCAACCTGGCCATTGAAGAAGCGGACGTGATCATTTTCCTGATGGACGGCAAAGACGGCCTCACCCCGACCGATATTGAAATAGCCCGTCAATTGCGCAGCCGGAGCAAAAACGTATTTTACGCCGCCAACAAAGTGGACGGCGCCCGCCATGAAGAATTGCTCACCGAATTCTACCGTCTGGGTATCGATGAAATTTATCCGATTTCCGCCCAGCACGGCTTAGGCGTGGATGAACTGCTGGCGGTGTTGACGGAAGGTTTTCCCCGGGCCGTGGAGAGTAAAGAAGACGAGGAGGAACCCATTGCGGTGGCGATTGTCGGCAAGCCCAATGTCGGCAAATCATCGCTCATCAATCTGATTTCCGGCAAGGAAAGAAGCATCGCCAATCCCACACCCGGCACCACCCGCGACGCCATCGACACAACCATCAAGGTACACGGCAAGCAATATCTCCTGATTGACACGGCGGGCATCCGCCGGAAAAACAAGATCAGCCTGACGCTGGAGCAATACAGCGTCGTCCAGGCGCTTAAAACCATCAACCGTTGCGACATCGCCCTGGTGTTGATTGACGCAGAAGAAGGCATCACCGAACAGGACGCTAAAATTGTCGGTCTGGCTTACGAACGCGGCAAGGCCTGTATTATTGTCGTCAACAAATGGGATAAAATCGAAAAAGACAATGCCACCGTCGGCAAGTTTGTTGAAAAAATTCACGATCAAATCAAGTTCATGGATTTTGCACCCATCATTTTTATTTCCGCGCTGACCGGACAACGGGCGCCGAAAATATTTGATGTCATCAATGACGTTTATGCCCAATACACCAAGCGTGTGGGAACCT
>DFZJ01000221.1:5646-6340 GCA_002382045.1 Syntrophaceae bacterium UBA4059 | reverse complement strand
CGATGGTCGAAAGCATCATGGCCTCACAATAATCATGGTTATCCAATGTTTCCGGCAAAGGCCTTCATTCTGGCTTTTTCCTGATACATGCGGCGGTCGGCTTTGGCGATCAACGCGTCGATATCGTCACCTGAACGGGCGGTGGAAAAACCCGCGGCAAGGCTGATCGGTCGGTCGGCGTTTTGGTTGCATTCCTCCACTGTTTTTCCCATAAGACTGAGAATTTTACCGCCGGTATATTGCAGGGCTGCGTCGTTGTACTCTGCCATGATCAGATGATCATGGCGGCTTTTCCAGACAACCGTTGGGACGGGGATATTGTTGAAGAGCACCCGGATTCTTTCTTCACTACGTGCAATATTGCGTTGACACGCGCGGGCCCTTTCCTTATACTCCCGATCGGCAAAATTATCATGGCGTCAAGAACATCGTATGACTATCAACAGGAGGAATTGAATATGGCACACAGTAATTGGTTGTATCAAACGCGGGACATCACGTTCCAGATTAAAGAATGGCTCGGCATGGATAAGCTTCTGAGTCTTGATGCTTACAAAGACTACTACGGGATTGACGACATCGACAGTTTCCTCGATGTGAACTTCAAAGTCTGCCGCGATGTGATGTGTCCTGCCAACAAGGATGCCGATGAACCCGGCGCGAAATTTGTGGGCGGAAATGAACAGGCGGTTGT
>DFZJ01000221.1:5355-5571 GCA_002382045.1 Syntrophaceae bacterium UBA4059 | reverse complement strand
TGCTTCATGAATTTGCCACACAAAAGCAGCAGGACCTTTTCATGCCCAAGCTGCGGACAGGCGAGTGGGGCGGCACCATGGGGCTAACCGAACCGGGTGCAGGCTCCGAGGTCGGCGCGGTGAAGAGCCGGGCCGTCCCCACGGATGTTCCGGGCAAGTATAAGCTCACGGGTACAAAATGCTTCATCTCTTCGGGCGACCATGACCTGGCGGAAA
>DFZJ01000221.1:4303-5195 GCA_002382045.1 Syntrophaceae bacterium UBA4059 | reverse complement strand
ATATGAACGAAGAGCGCCTGAACACCGGATTATTCTCCCTGGGATGCATTGGCTCCGCTTATTACGCCGCTCTGGATTACACCAAGATCCGGGTGCAGAGCAAACATTCCACCAATCCCAAGGGGCCCAGTGTCCGAATCATTGAACATGAAGACGTCCGCCGCATGCTTTTGTCTCAGAAATCCATTCTGGAAGCCTGCCGGGCGCTTATTTACAAGTCCTATCTTTATCGCGACCTGGCCGTGGATGCCGCCACGCCCGAAGAGCGGGAATATTATGACGACATGTTTGCGATCAACAACCCGCTTTGCAAGGCCTATACATCCGATATGGCGAGGCTGACCACCGGGGATGCCATCCAATGCCACGGCGGCTACGGCTTTACGGAAGAGTATGCCCCGGCGGAACTTTATCGGGATGTCGTGATCTATGGGATCTGGGAAGGCACCAACTTCATCCAGGCGCAGGACTACACCGGCCGCAAGTTCACCATGAAGGACAGCGCGCCTTTCAAGAAGTGGGTGTCGGAAATCGACGAATTTGTCGCCAATAAGAAAACCGATGAATTTGCCGCAGAATTTGCGATGATGGCGGACGCCATGGTTGCTTTCAAAGAAATCGTTGACTTGAACGCGGCTTGGACGGCAGGTGATAAGCAGTTGAAGCAGCTCTTTGCCACCCGAACCCTGCATGCGGGCGCGAGAGTTTACTGCGGCATGTTGTTGCTCGACCAGGCGCTGCTGGCGGCAGCTCGGCTTAAAGAGCAGGGCGCCGTCGATGTCAATTTCTACAAGGGCAAAATTGCTGCCGCCAGGTTCTATGTCATGAATCATGTTCCCGATATCTTCGGATATGTGAAGACCATGAAGTGCGGCGACCGCAGCGCGATCGA
>DFZJ01000221.1:0-4123 GCA_002382045.1 Syntrophaceae bacterium UBA4059 | reverse complement strand
AAGCAAACGTTTAAAAAATCCGGGGCGGAATTAATGCCGGAGAAAGAAAAAACGGAAGAAGAAGTAACCGCAAAAGAAGATAACACCACGGAAAAGCCGGAAGAATCACTGGCGACGCGCATCAATAAATGTATCAGCTGTTGCAATAACAAACGGCAGGCCTGTTTTAATTACCTTGCTTATAGTCAAATTTGTCCTTCGGAAGAAGCAAGCTGCATTGCCACCTGCAATTCAGAGGGAGCTTCTTCTTCATCATGGAGTGAGTGCTGGTCAAAATCGGAGCCATGAATTAACCTGTTTGTTATCCTGTCTACAGCCTTCTCTTATCCATCACGCGGCTGGCCTTGCCTTCAAAGCGCTGAATGGTTTTGGGTTCGACCAGCTTGATTTTGGCGGTGATGCCCAGGTAGTCTTTCATGTCTTTCTTCAGCTGCCCCTCCAGCTTTTGCAGTACTTTGACCTCGTCAAAATTGGCGGCTTGTTTTTCCGAAAGCTCCACCTGGACCTCCAGCGTGTCGAGTGTGCCTTCCCGGTCCACAATGAGCTGGTAATGCGGTTCGAGGCCTTCAATGCCCACCAGCACCGCTTCAATCTGCGAGGGGTAGACATTGACGCCGCGGATAATGAGCATATCATCGCTTCGGCCCATGACGCGGTCCATGCGATAGTGCGTCCGTCCGCAGCGGCAGGGCGCGGGATTCAAACGGGACATGTCGCGCGTCCGGTAACGGATCAGCGGAAAGGCTTCCTTCGTCAGTGTCGTGAAGACCAGTTCGCCCTCTTCGCCCGGCGGCAATACGTCGCCGGTTTGCGGATTGATGGTTTCCACGAGAAAATGATCTTCAAAGATATGCATGCCGTCTCGTGCTTCGGTGCACTCCATGGCCACGCCGGGGCCCATGATTTCGGACAGGCCGTAAATATTCATCGCGGTCAGGTTCAGCGCTTTTTCAATTTCCTGGCGCATCTGCTCACTCCAGGGCTCGGCGCCAAAGACGCCGACTCGCAGCGAAAGCGCGCTCATGTCCACGCCCATGGCTTGCCCCTGTTCCGCCAGATTGAGCGCGTAGGAGGGTGTGCAGCAGATGGCCGTGGGTCCAAAGTCCTGCAAAATCGTGATCTGCCGCTTGGTGTTGCCCCCGGACATCGGGATGACGCTGGCGCCGATTTTTTCCGCGCCGTAATGAGCGCCCAGGCCCCCGGTGAACAGACCGTACCCGTATGCGTTATGGATGATGTCGTTTTTGGTGAGGCCCGCGGCCACAAAGCAGCGCCCCATCAATTCCGCCCAGGTGTCAATGTCGCGTTTCGTATAGCCGACCACCGTGGACGCGCCGGTTGTGCCCGACGAGGCGTGCAGGCGCACAACGTTGCTCATCGGCGTGGCGAATAATCCAAAAGGATAATTATCCCGCAAATCCTGTTTGGTGGTAAAAGGGAATCGCTTAAGGTCGCCAAGCGTTTTCAGGCTGTCAGGCGAGACGCCCGCTTTGTCAAAGGACTTTTTATAAAAACCAACGTTATGATAAAGCCGCGAGGCCACCTGTTGCAGTCTTTTGAGCTGCAGCGCTTCCAGGGCTTCCCGGGGCAGGGTTTCAAATTCTTCATTATAGATCATGGGTTACGGTTCTCCTCAGGTAAAAATATTTGAATTCCTATAGCATAAAATCGCTTCAGAACCAAAGATTTATGTTTTAGGTATTATGTTTAAAGTTTTACGTTTTAAGTCTCCATCTTACGGGGTTAGAAAATAATTTTACCTAAAACTTGAAACTTAAAACTAAAAACTGTAACGAAAACTTATTGACAGGCATTCCTGTTCTTTCTATACTGAACAATCAGAACAATTTTAGTTTGCACTATAACAAAAGGAGTATCTTTATGGAAATTGCTGTTACCAATGAGTCAGATATTGCTGTTTTTACGATTAAAGGCAGGCTGGATGCCGTCTCCGTTCCTCAGCTGGAAGAGCGGCTCAACCAGTGGTTTGAACAACCGGGAAAGAAACTGATTTTCGATCTGGACGGACTTGAGTATATCAGCAGCGCCGGACTGCGAGTATTTCTGACCACCGCTAAAAAAATGAAAGCGCGTGACGGGAAGCTTTGTATGGCCAGACTTCGGGACAACGTAAAAGACGTTTTCACTATTTCGGGATTTATTGCCCTGATTCCCGCCTTCGACAACCTGGGAGCGGCACAGAACGCCGTTCGCTAGCGTCGCGCCAAAGTGAAATGTCTATGCTGATCAAACAAATGCCCGCCCGGGTGGAAAGCCTGCATGAGTTGCTGACTTTTATCAGGACCGAGGCTAAAAAAAGAGAATTTTCCGAGAACGCTCTGAACCGGATTGATCTGGTTGTGGAAGAGGCATTGGTCAATGTGTTTGTGCATGGCTATGCCCAGGATCAGGGGCAGGTCGAAGTACGCTGCCTTATTTCGGATGATCCGTCGCTGATGATAGAAATCCGCGACAAAGGCGTCTCTTTTGATCCTCTATCCCTTGCCGATCCGGATGTCGAGGCCGATATCTCCAAACGAAAAATCGGCGGCATGGGCGTGTTTTTTATCCGCAAGATGGCCGACAAGGTGGCCTATCGGCGCGAAGGCGACAGCAATGTCCTGACCATGACTTTTTTGAATCGCTGAAGCGCGGGGAAAAGATGAACAGGGCGTTGCGGTCAGATTCTTGATTCCATTCCGATGGAATCACATTTCCACTCGTGTGACAATCCCCTGCAGCCGGCTGGGGGGCAGCTTGCTGAACTGCACGAAATTAGGCGTGATCCGTTTGATCAGGCTGAAAACGCGCCAGACGGGATTGCGCGTAACAATGTCCTCCACCCCGTAAAAGATAACTTTTTCCTGAATTCCCTGCTCTTTAATCAGACCCTCGATGTCCAGGACTTCCCGGTAACCGGCTTCCACTTCGAGAGCCTCCAGGCCCGGCGCCAGATCCTGTTTCATCTGGACGTTCAGCCCGAAGGGTTCATCGGTGCGGCTGATGGAAATGAGGACATTTCGTTCGTAAATAATATTACTGCGAAAGATGCTGTGGACAATATAGGGTGAAATCATCTGGTAGCCCCGGCAGAAATAAAGGGCTGTGCCGGCAATGTTTCTTCCTTTGGCGTAGATCTGTTCATAACTGATGCGGAAGGTCTCAAAATCCAGCGGCCGCAACGATTCGTACAGGTGTTTCTGGCCCTTTGTCCAGATGAGAATCAGGGTCAAGGGGACGGCGGCCAGGATCAGCGACCAATAAGCGCCGTGGGGCAACTTGCTCAGCGTGGCGACAAAATACATAAAGGCAATGCCGGTCACGATGACGGCGACGGGCAGTTTCCATTTCATCCTTTTACTTTTCATGTTGGCAAATACCAGAATCATCATCAGGCCGGTAATGGTCATTGAACCGGTCACGGCCATGCCGTATGCCGCAGCCAGGTTTTCTGATTTTTGGAAGATCAGAATCATGCAAATGACGGCGCACATCAAGGTTCCGTTGACGACGGGAATGTAGATCTGGGATTTCATTTCGCTGGAGGTATAGGCGACTTTCATGAGCGGCATGAGCCTTGTGGTAATTCCCTGGTAAACGACGGAAAAAGTTCCGCTGATGATCGCCTGAGATGCGATAATGGTTGCCACAACGGTGAGCAGGAGAAAAGGAATGTAAAGATAAGAAGCCTGGTGCTGGACCATGCCGAAAAGCAGGGATTTGACTTCAGGATGCTGGATGGCAAAGACGCCCTGCCCCATGTAATTGAGCAGGACGGCCGCAAACACGAAATACCAGGCATGCAGAATCGGTTTCTTGCCTAAATGGCCCATGTCGGCATACAGGGCTTCGCCGCCCGTGGCGCACAAAATAACTTCGGAAAGGACGAAAAATCCCGCCAGTCCGTTTTCTGAGAGAAAATTAAAGGCATAGTAGGGGCTGACGGCCTTCAGGATGCCCGGCATGGTGACGACGGAAACCAGACCCGTCCCCGCCAGACAAATAAACCAGACGGCCATGACCGGTCCGAAGATTCCGGCGACTTTATCAACGCCCCTGGATTGAACGGTAAAAAGTCCTGCGGCAATCACGAGCGCGATCAGGATCAGAATTTCCATTTGCA
>DFZJ01000011.1 GCA_002382045.1 Syntrophaceae bacterium UBA4059 | reverse complement strand
GCAGCTTCTTCAAAAATATCTGCACGACTCATAGCTACGAAGAAAAGGTGGAAACGATCCGCGCCGCCAAAGCCGCCGGCTTATCCGTCTGCTCGGGCGCGCTTTTCGGCATGGGCGAAGGCATGACGCACCGCATCGAACTGGCGGCAGCCCTGCGGGATCTGGATGTCGATTCGATTCCGGTTAATCTGCTCCATCCGATCAAAGGCACGCCGCTTTCCCATCTGCCTCCCCTGCCGCCGATGGAAATTCTGATGACGATCGCGGTTCTCCGCTTCATGCTGCCGGACAAAGACATCAAGCTTTGCGGCGGCAAGGAAAAAAACCTTCGGCAACTCTTGCCGCTGGGCATCATCGCGGGCGCCAATTCTCTGATGACGGGAAATTATCTGACCACCACCGGCCGCGGCAGCCGGTTGGATCACGAAATGATCGCCGATTTGGGGCTTTTTCCTACGCGGGAACTCGATATCTGCCGCTGCGGTATGGAAGAAAGGAACGCCTGCCTGTCCGGCAAAACCGCAAAGAAGAAACCTGCGCGAAAATAACCTTCCGCCCGGCTGATGGGTACTCTTGATTTTATCAAGAAAAGAACTGTTGACGGCCTCACTTGCACCTACAATGTTGCAATATCGTTATATCCGGTAATGTGTTTCTTTCCAATTGAAAAGTTTAACGTTTGCCATAACCGGCGTGAAAAAGCGGAGCGAAGCGGCGCTTTTACACGTCCGCGTTGATGGCGTTGTTAGGCATGAGCTATTTACACCCAATTGCCAAGTTGTGTGGAGGGGCAGCCATGCGGTATCGGGTCTTTAGACTGCATCAGCCAGATATATATCCACGTTTTCCTGTGTAATCACGTCAATGCCTGTGTCAATAGCCTGAGGCATCTGAACGCCCAGCGATGCTTGCCACAACATCAGGACGGACATCGAACCTTGCATTTTCGGAATGGTTGCTGAGGAGGACTCGATCACGCCTTCTTTAATGGCCTCGAGTATGGGCTTGATCCCATCCATACTGACTACTCTTACTTTGCCGGACTTCCCAGCCTGTTTGATAGCGGTTGCTATGCCTATCGGACCGGAAGCATCGCAGCACAAGTAACCCCTGAGATCGGGATGCGATTCGAGAACAGCCGAAGCTTGTTGGCGAGCAGTCTCAATGTCGTCATTGTCAATGCCACCGTCTACAATAGTTATACTGGGATACTTTCCCAATACAGCCATCTGGGCTTCGTATCGTTCTTTGTGGTTTGGTGCCGTGGGAAATCCCTGCATCACAGCCACTTTGCCAGCGTACCCAATCAGCTTGACGAGACGCTCGGCCGCAATGATCCCCTGTTGAGCAAAGTTGTTGCCAACGCTGGTGATGCTGCGATCTGGCGATGGTGAGTCGAAGAGAACCACCGGAATGCCCTGATCCCTGATGTGGTTGATCGCCGTCATATGACCTACTGCGTCAACCGGATCTACAGCGATGCCACTCGGGCGACTCCCGGCAGCGTTTTCCAGGATCGCGTTCTGCTCGGCGACATCGGCCATTAATGGTGGCATATAGTCGACCACAATTTCAACACCAAGCTCACGGCTGAGGATGTCGGCCTGAGCCCGCGCACCTTTGTTGACCTCGTCGAACCAGGGATGTGCGACTTTCGGGACAATGATGAATCGAAGCGCTTTTGCCATTTTTCATCTCCTCGTCTGGTAAAATTAGGAATTAATATACTTGCTTGGTTTTCCCTGATTTTCGGGGAAATATTACTCCTTTTTTATAAGGATGAAAAGAAAAGAATGATTTAAAATCAAGCATAATGAATTTCGGCTACTTGGATTTTTGTGGCAATAATGTACTTTGGCCAAGTTGGTATATCGTGGAAATTTTGTCCACTATAAAGGGAAACAATGTTAATGAGTATCTTTTGAAACCTTGCATGTTACTTATAAATGCCGGATGCTTTGTTTCAGGAAGCAGCAAACAGAAATATGATGGCACTCATGAAAACCGGAAACAAAGGAATTTGACCAAAGAATCCTGCTGTGATATGTTTACATTGCCATGTAAGCTTAGCGGTTTTAGGACTACTCCTCGGGTGACCAGGTGTTGGGTAAGAAGACTCAAAGGAGGAAGAAAAATACATGATACAGAGAGGAAGTCGGTGTCTCGTGTCCTTTTTTAACCAATTGAAGGCATCAATATGATTAGAGTTCCATCATTCAAAGCGCATCTTAAGCCAGTGATTATCCCGGACGAAGGCGTATTACTGCTATCCGAGGATGGCGCTACTGCACTGTACGGCAAGCTGTATGAGCGCGTAGCGCCGCTGATCGACGGGATGCATAGCGACGACGACATCGCCTGCGCCCTATCCGGGAAAATGGATGCCGCCAGGGTTTATTATGCCCTGCTGCTTTTGGAGAAAAACGGGCAGATTGCCGAGAGTGTGCCGGCGATGGAGGCCGAGCGGGTCGGTTTCTGGCATGGCCTTGGGCTTGATCCGGAGGCGGCCGAGGCCACTCTGCGGGCGTCAAGAGTGCGCGTGCTGGCTGCCGGCGGAATGAACCCCGAACCACTTCTGGCGGCACTTACCGATCTTAATATCGCGATAACCACAAATCAGAACAAAAGCACCCTCGACCTGGTCGTAACCGACGACTACCTGCGGAATGAACTGCAGGACATCGCTGCGGCGGCAAGGGCGGCAGGGCGACGCTGGATGCTCTTGCGACCTGTGGGGTTTGAGATATGGATCGGCCCCTTGTTCGTTCCGGAAGCAACGGGTTGTCTGGCCTGTCTGTGGCACAAACTGACGCGCCATCGCCTGATCCAGCGCTTTGCCTCAGCCCGGTGCGGCAAAGTTGAACTGCCGTTGCCGCGTCTGCCGGGCAGCGTACGGGCCGCCTGCGAGCTTGCCGCAATCGAGGCCGCCAAGGCGATTGCCGGCGCGACCGATGGGCTTACGGGCAGAATTCTGTCTATAGATACGCGCACATGGTCCTCGCGCACCCATGATCTGGTGCGCAATCCCTCCTGCCCGATCTGTGGCAATCCGCCCTCGCATGAAGCCGTTCCGGTAGAACTGGTGAGCGGAAAGGTGGCATTCGCCCAGGACGGAGGTCACCGTACTATCCCACCGGAGGCGACCCTTAGGAAATACGAACATCTGATAAGTCCAATTACCGGAATCATCAATACGCTTTGGAGCGTCCCCGGCATGGGCGACATTATTCACGTCTATGGCGCCGGCCACAATGCCGCCGTACGGCTGGATCGGATGGAAGACCTGAAAGTGGGGTTGCGAAACAGCAGCGCCGGCAAGGGGGCGTCGGAAACACAGGCCAAGGCCAGCGCCATCAGTGAAGCGCTGGAGCGCTATTGTGGCGAGGCGGATGGTTCAGAAATCCGCATTCCCGGCAGTTTCAGGGAGATGCGGATAAAATGGGGCGAGGCGGTCATTCACCCCAACACTGTTATGTGCTACAGCGATACGCAATACGCAAAGCGCGCCATCTTGAACGCACGCAAATCCAAATTCAACAGGGTCACTGAGCCGTTTGACAACGAGGTCTGCGTTGATTGGACGCCAGTGTGGTCACTGACGGAAGAGCGTCAAAAATATCTGCCCACGCAGCTTCTTTACTTCAGAGCCAAGGCAGGCAAGGACTGCGACACCTTTTACTGTATGGGATGCTCCAACGGCAACGCCGCGGGCAATACGCGGGAGGAGGCGGTCATACAGGGCTTTTTTGAACTTGTCGAACGTGACGCTACGGCGCTGTGGTGGTACAACAGACTGCCGAGGCCGGGGGTGGATATAGACAGCTTCGGCGAGACCTGGTTCATGGATCTTGCCGCCCATTACGACTCTTTGGGACGCGACCTGTGGGCGCTCGACATTACAACTGATCTGGGTATCCCCGCCTTCGCGGCTTTCTCGGCGCTCCGGCAAGGTACCGGGGAACACATCCTCTTCGGTCTGGGTTGCCATCTTGATGCACGCATCGCCCTGCAACGTGCGCTTGCGGAAATGAACCAGATGCTGTGGCTTTCGCAGGCAGGCGGGGAATCTGGCAAGACGGTTATCGAGGATGCGGAAGTGCTATCGTGGCTTAAGACCGCCACCCGTGCCAACCAGCCCTATATCGTCCCCGATGCAAGGGCGGCGCGGCGCACCCGTGCCGATTACCAAAAGCTCTACAGCGGCGATTTGCTCATAGACATTCTCGAGTGCCGGCGACGCGTCGAGAAACGCGGCATGGAGGTGCTGGTTCTTGACCAGACTCGTCCCGACATCGGCATGCCGGTGGTCAAGGTCATCGTGCCGGGGCTGCGCCATTTCTGGGCGCGCTATGCCCCAGGCCGGCTCTACAATGTGCCGGTAGCGATGGGCTGGCTGGACAAGCCCCTTATGGAAGAAGAACTTAATCCGATTCCAGTATTTTTTTAAAAAGGACTTGCCCATGCAGCAATCTTACATTCTATCATTTGCAGAAGGGGTCACGGTCAATGCCCCTTCGGAGGATCGCATCGAAATCGTGATGCCGGTTACCTATAAACAACTTACATTAAGCCGACTGTCCTCGGGTCTCAGGCAGATCATTGACATTCTTGCCTCAACCGGGGCAACGGAAGAGGCGCTTGCTGAAATTGTTACGGAGAAAGATGGGACGGATGCCCTTGCCAAACTCTATTACCATCTGATGACCTTTGCCAAACATCGGATCATAAGCTACAGTATCATCTTTAACGGAAAGCGGCTTGCCACCTTGGCGCCTAACTCCGCTTTGTTCAGCTTTTCGCATGCCTCCATCAATCCGCAGTCAAATTATGTCCTTTCACGGTTTGCCTACATTCACATGGAACATGGGGAGATGGTCATGGAATCTCCCTTGTCCCACGGAAAGCTTTCGCTTTATGGCCAGGAGGCCGCGGTTATGACCGCCGAACTGGCCAGGGCGCAGACGCTTGCTGCGCTCTGTGATGCTTTGCCGCACCTTTCGCCCGATACGGTCCTGCTTTTCCTGAAAATGCTTGTCGGCGCCGGTTTTGCCTGCGAGGTCAAAGACGGAAAAGCTTACCCTGAGGAAAGCGCAGCGCTGATGCAGTGGGATTTTCACGATTTGCTTTTCCATGCCCGAAGCCGGCTCGGAAGACATGCCAATCCTTATGGCGGCACATACCGGTTTCACAGCAAGATCGAGCCGCTGCCGGTCATAAAGCCGGCAATCATGGAAGATGCCATTCCGCTCTACCGCCCTGATATGGATGCGCTCAGCCAGAAGGATCATCCTTTTACCCTTGTTCTGGAAGAAAGAAAATCTATCCGGGAATATGCCAGGGAACCGATTACCGAACGTCAGCTCGGGGAGTACCTCTATCGTACGGCAAGGGTAAAACAAGTGCTGTGCTCCGAATATCAGGATTTAAGCAGGCGGCCTTATCCCGGCAGCGGCGCTATCTACGAGCTGGAGCTTTACCTGACCGTGCAGGCGTGCCGGGGGATATCTTCTGGTTTCTATCACTATTGCCCGGAACGACACGTCCTCGAAAAAATCAGCGGACTGACCGAAGCGGCGATGTCACTGCTGGAAGACGCCAAAAGTTCGACCGGAATGGAAGAAACGCCCCAGATACTTATCACTATCGCCGCCAGATTCCAGCGGCTTTCATGGAAGTATGAATCCATGGCGTACAGCCTCATACTGAAGGACGTGGGGGTACTTTATCAAACCATGTATCTTGTTGCAACGGCGATGGATCTGGCGCCTTGCGCCATTGGAGGGGGCGATTCCGACCTTTTCGCCCGTGCGGCAGGACTTGATTATAACAGTGAAACATCGGTCGGGGAATTTCTGATCGGGAGCAAAAGGATTTGAGAAAATACATTGCCTGGAAATTTAGCAAAAGCTATAATGGCTATCAGTGTTAGGGATTGTTAAATGAGACAAGACAATAACCAAAACTTAAAAAACGAAAGGAGAAAAAAAATGAACGATGAACAGATCAAAAAAGCACAGCAACAATGGGCGAAGATTATCGCTAAAGCATGGGCGGACGAAGACTTCAAGGCCAGACTGATTGCAGGTCCTGCCGCGGTGCTCAAGGAAGAAGGCATTATGATACCCAAGGGGAATTCCATTAAGATCGTAGAGAACACGGATAAACTTACCCACATTGTCCTACCTGTGCGACCGGAGGGAACACATATTGATCAGCTTGACGAGCGAGTAGCAGCTTTTGCAAGGCCTTGCTGTATATGCATGATTTAATAGACATCGTAAACATTATATTCTAAAATCAAGCACTTAAAATTAAAATAAATGCGCGCGGAAATTAGTAATGAGTGTTAAATGTGATAAAAAATCATAAGTATCACATAGGTCATAGAAGCAGCGACGTGGCTTTCGGTTGGTATTTCCCTTGCTGGTCAACGACCGGCTAAGGCTCGCAACCGCACGTCCTGTTCTGGTATGTCGAGATGTGAGATGACCCACGCCCAATAGCGTTTAATTCCTCCTTTCCTGCTCACCAGTCCGGAGAGTGCCCCCTGAAACCAGCGGTGCCAGCGGATAACGTACTGCCGGAGTCTCCTTAGCGAGGCCCCTTGCTCATAAAGCCGGCGGGCACGTTCTTGTCGGCTTGACTCCGCAAAAAGGCATGGCAAGATAGATTCCGTGGGCATCTTTCGGATAACGATCCATCAAATCCGCCATTTCCTCGGCAAAGGACTGAGCGTCGGCGCGCGTCCAGGGACGAGGCAATATCGGCGTCGCCTCGTAGCGAAGAGGCAACCAGAAAATACGGGGCTATGTTTGGGCAAATTGGATAAATTTTCCCAACGTTCCATGCAGCTCCGGCAGCAGGGGGTAAGCAGAAAGATGCTCGGCACACCCGCCTCCAGCGCCAGCTTTATCACCTTTTGCTTTTGGGTCAGTACGTCCGTTCCGCCCGTAAGCTCCCCTCCGAGGTAGCAGAAAGCACAATGCAAATTGCAAGCATCCGTGATTTCGATTTTCAGGGTCGCGCGGCTTCAAGGGCGAGATCATAATATCTTATACTCCTTATGCCGTGCGGCATGCATCAATCCATAGGCTTTAAACAGCATGTTTCCGATGAGCAAGGCAACCGCGATTAAGGTCATTACGCCCCAGACCGTGAATTGACGGTGGACTGCCAACAATTCCGCAAGCCGCCAGAAGGGAAGAACAATAAAGAGAAAGGACATAGCCGCGCTCAACAAACCGTATATTAAAAATATTCGTTTCTCCCGCGCTGTCGGCGAGGGTTCGCCTGTATCTCGTGTTTTTTTCATCCAACCGGTCATCCGCAACCAGATGTTGTCGAATGCCTTTTTCTGCAGGTTGGGAATCTCCGTCCAGTCCGTCAGCATGTAATAGGCATCCATGCGGATAAGCGGGTTGAAATTCATGACCAAGCTAAAGCCGTTCATTACGGTTAGTAAAATCCAGAGGACTGCCCAGGGGTTTGCGGCAGCAACGGTTACACCTGCGCACCAGGCCGTCACCCCGAAAAATGCCCAGGAAATCAGCGGCCCGGCAAGGGAGACCCATATCCGTTGTGATTTCTTCGGAAATGTCCATGCTGAGGTCGTGTCACAGAAGAAGATGAACATGGCCATGTACCACATGATGCCGAGTTGCCTGATCCGGCCACCGAAATGCTTGCAGGTTACGCCGTGGGCGAACTCATGCAGTGCAACATGACCCAGCATGAGCAGGTAAGCGACGGCAATCATGGCCGGATGGCTAAGCAAAAGGGTGTCCAGATTGGCAATCATGGCGCCGATGGGCTGCCGATACATGAAGATCGGAATCAGGCCGGAAAATCCGATCAAAACCAGAACGGCTACGGCCGCAGGATGGAACATGAAACGCGCATGGTCGTGAACCCATGTTACGGCCTTGTCAGGCTGAGGGATGCTGAAGACAGGTGAAAGCCACCGTTTCCACCGCTGCTTTCGTTCTTCCGCGACGGATGCGCGCCGTTCCAACATACCTGCGGCTTCCAGCGTTTCGTAGATTCTTTTGATATGTTCCGGCGAAATTGGCCCCCGTTCTACGGCGTGCTCCAGGTAGATGTCTTCCAGTGTATTCTTTCCGTCAAGGCGGCTGATAATAAACGCATCGGAAGGCGACAACTGTAGCACCTTCTGGGAGCGGACGTCATGGAGAATAGCTCCGTCTGATTGCGAATGCCCTGCAACGCCTGCCGTATGCTCAATTTCCAAATCCGCCCGCAACTTCGGCGTAAGGCTCATCACCCATAATTGCCGCGCCTTCTTTTCCGCCCGGAAGTATTTCATCATCACCAACGATGCCCTTTTCCCGTCCACCCGGAAAAAGACCCGGTCCATCGTGCGTTTGATGATATGCAGCCACAGCCCCTCGATTGTGTCACCGAGATCCTCGACATTTGACGGCACCTCATAATCCGGCTCCTGATGGGGATTCAGGGGAATGGATGTGTCATAAACAAAATGCACCTGTACGACATCGTCCTGACAGGCGAAACGCACATCGAAAGGCGCTGAATCCCGCCCGATGCACAAGGGAATGAGCTGTTCCATGGCCTCGATAATCGCTGCGATGGTTTGTTCAACGATTCTGGGCGGAAATGCCCTCACTTGCAAATAAGTGCGTGCCAGGAGTTCGACTGATTGAACCCATTGCAAGTCCGGTTTTACGCGTACTGATATATCAAACGTTGACATGATGTTCTGCATCGCTTTGGATCTCTTGGTTTAAATGTATCTGAAATTCACTTTTCCGGGATTTCCACGCATTGTCCCTTTCAGAGAGGGTAAGGCTATAGGTGAAAACGCTTACCGATTTTGCAGAAAACGGTTTTATTAGGTAGAACAATAAGGGGGATGGTATCATTTGTCAATTATTAATGGTCGAAACAAAGCATATCCGTGAAAACTCAAGATGCTTGATTCCAGGAAGCAGCAAGCAGAAATATGATTATGATTTTTCATAATCACTGAACCAGCAGAAGTGCCGCCCGGAACCGAAAAACCTGATCGTTTTCAGTTCCCCATCTTCTCCAGTTCCATAATTTTTGCTTTTAAAACGTCGGGAATGGGAACTTTCTTATTGTTGTGGTAGTCATAGGTGACAATAACTCCTTTACCATCGGCGGCAATTCTTTTGTGTTTGATGCTGAATACTTCATAACCCATGACAAATCGGTCTTCTTCCATGCTCAATATTTTGGTTCCGGCAATCACCATATCCGGGTATTGTA
>DFZJ01000008.1:3206-10512 GCA_002382045.1 Syntrophaceae bacterium UBA4059 | reverse complement strand
GGAATCATTTATCCCAGACGCGAGACGGCAATACCGAAACCGATTCCGATGAAACCAAGAATGATGGACTTTGACTTGATCTTGAGAGGCACTGTATTTTGCTTGACTTGATGGTTGCCTGTCTGTTACCGTCCAGCATCTTTGGCCGCTTCAAAGCGGGAACAGCCCGCTTGACAATAAAATATTCGGAGGTTGGTATGGAAATCAAAAAAATATGTGTGTTGGGCGCCGGCTTGATGGGCAATGGGATTGCGCAGGTTTGCGCGCAGGCGGGCTACGAGGTCGCCTTGAGAGATATTGAACAGCGCTTTATCGACGGCGGCATGAACACGATCAAAAAGAATCTGAGCCGCGATGCGGAAAAGGGCAAAATCACCAAAGAGCAAATGGAGGCGATTTTAGGAAGGATCAAGCCGACACTCGATGTAAAAGAAGCCGCGGCTGATGCGGATGTCGTCGTGGAAGTGGTCATTGAGCTGATGGATCTGAAGAAGAAAGTTTATGCGGAACTGGAAGCGGTTGTTCCCGCTCACTGCCTGTTTTTCACCAACACCTCGGGCTTAAGCATCACGGAAATGGCGGCGATTACAAAAAGGCCGGATCGTTTTATCGGCACCCACTTCTTTAATCCCGTTCCGGTCATGCGCCTTTTAGAAGTTATCCGCGGTCAGCAGACCTCGGATGAGACGGTGGAAATCGCCAAAGCCTGGGGCAAGAAAATCGGCAAGGAAGTGGTAATGGTCAACGAAGCGCCGGCGTTTGTCGTGAACCGTATTTTGTGTTCCATGATTAACGAAGCTTTCTTTGTTCTGGACGAAGGTCTGGCCACGGCTGCGGATATTGACAAAGCGATGCAGCTGGGCTGCAATCACCCCATCGGCCCCCTGGCGCTGGGCGACCTGATCGGACTCGATACGCAACTGAGGATCTGTGAGGGCATGCACCGGGAGCTGGGCGATAAATACCGCCCGTCACCCCTTTTGCGAAAACTCGTTCGCGCCGGCAACCTGGGACGTAAATCAGGACGCGGTGTCTATGACTACAGCAAGAAATGATTATGGGTTCAACGGTTCAAAGGTTCATGGGTTCAATGGTTGATAGATTGTCCATTGCAACGAAGCGAAAAGAGTTTTTTGAATTAAAAAAATCACATCTTCATTTGTGCAGTCGTGGTTGAAAGCTGTACCTTCTCACCGGTAAAGTTTTATTTGCCGGTGAGAAGGCGCTAGACCTGGTCTGCGGCGGCTTTGAGGGCGGCGATGGTTTGCGCGTAATCGGCTGTGCCAAAAACCGCCGCTCCCGCGACCAGTACATCCGCCCCCGCCTGAGCAATTGCGGAAATATTGGAGAGGTTGACGCCGCCATCCACTTCCAGCATCGGTTTTTGCGGCAGTTTTGCAATCATCTCACCGGCCCTCCTGATTTTGGACAGAGAACGCTTGATGAAGTGCTGCCCGCCGAATCCGGGGTTGACCGACATAATCAGGAGCAAGTCGATATCGGGAAGGATCTCTTCAATCTGACTGAGCGGTGTAGCCGGATTCAGAGAAACCCCTGCCTTTTTCCCCGCCTTTTTAATGAGTTCAATGGTACGATGAAGATGACGGGCTGCTTCTACGTGCACCGTAATATAATCGGCGCCTGCGGCGGCGAAGGATTCGATATAGCTGTCCGGATGATCGATCATCAAATGCACATCAAAAGGCAGCCGGGTGGTTTTGCGCAGGGCGGAGATTATTGCCGGCCCCATCGTAATATTGGGGACAAAATGGCCGTCCATAACGTCTACGTGAATCCAGTCCGCACCGGCTTTTTCCACGGCGCCGATTTCCTCGCTCAGTCTTCCACCGTCCGCCGAAAGAATCGAAGGGGCAATCAATTTCATAACAAATCTCCTTTATGGAGAAAATCAAATATACCAAAGTATGGTAACTGTCAACCCTGATAGGTTGATTCCGCATTATAGGGAGTGCGAGGCTGTAGTCGATTAGCCTACAGGCTGTGACTTTTACAACCGGCATTCGCCGGTCTCCGCGCTTTGCGCTTCGCCTTTCCCCTTGACACAGGCGTTGAAAAAATCGAATATGCGCCCATGAGATTTCTTTACAACATACTTCTGCTGATGGCCGCGATTCCGGTTCTTACATATTTTTTATTGAAAATGCTGATCACCGGCAAATACCGCAACAGTTTCATTCAAAAACTGGGCGGCAGACAGGAAAATATTCTGGCCCGGATTAATAAAGAAGGAAGGCGGATTTGGATTCACGCGGTGTCGGTCGGTGAAGTGACGGCGGCGGCGCCGATTGTCGCCTCGTTAAAAGTGAAGCGACCGGATGCGCAGATTATTTTTTCCACTTCCACGGAAACAGGACAGGGGATGGCTCAAAGACTGGTGAAAGAGGTGGATGCTTTTATTTATTTCCCGCTGGACATTCCGTTTGCCGTCAATAAAATGCTCAATCTTGTTCGCCCTGATGTCTTTGTCCTGGTCGAGACGGAGCTCTGGCCCAATTTCCTGGCTGCCGCAAGCAAGCGGGGTGTTTCAGCACTGATGGTGAACGGCCGGATTTCGCCCCGCTCTTTTTCCAAATACCGCAGGACCGGTTTTTTCTGGCGTAGGATCCTGGAAAATGTGGAGGCAGCCGGAATGATCTCCGATATCGACGCGTCCAGAATTTCCCGCATGGGAATGGATGCCGGCAAGATCAGGGTGCTGGGCAATGCCAAATATGACGCCCTTGCGGCGATGGCGTCACCTGATCTGAAGGAGGACATCGCCCGCCGCTTTAATGTGCGCCGGGATGAGAAATTTCTGGTGGCAGGGAGCACGCACCCGGGCGAAGAAGACATTATTATTCAGGTCTATCGGGAACTGCTTGCAACTTATCCGGAATTGGGATTAATTCTTGTGCCGCGGCATATTGAGCGAACGCGCGATGTGATCCATCTTCTGCAGCAGGAGGACTTAAAGGATATGATCACCGCCACCCAGATGAACAACGGGCGTTCCCGCCGGAAGGAAAAAGTCATTGTCGTTGACATCATTGGAGAGCTCTTTAAGACTTATTCTCTGGCGACGGTTGTATATTGCGGCGGCTCACTGGTTCCCAAAGGCGGACAAAATATTCTGGAGGCGGCAGCCTGGGGTAAAGTGATTTTTTACGGCCCGTCGATGGAAGACTTCAGTCAGGAAGCGATGCTTTTGGAGGAGGCGGGTGCGGGGATTCGCATCCATAACGCCCGGGAATTATCGGAGGGCATTTTACAACTGCTGGCTGATCCGCAGGACGCAAAGCGTCGCGGTGAACGCGGTCAGGCGGTTGTCCTTGCCAATAGGGGCGCGGCTGAACGTTATGCGGAGATGGTGAATAGGTATATCGGGTGAAGTTATCTTGAGGGCAGGCAAAAGCGGACATCAAAAGAGTATCGGCTGTGACAGCCAGGGAGGATATTCATGCAGAAAAAATACGAAGCACTGAACGAGCAGGTCAACCTGACAAGAACTTTAATGGCGAAATCCGTTACTTACAAGTACCTGAACAGGACAAACCTGATCCGCTATTCTGAACTTTCCAGGCTCATCGGCTGCGAGGCCTTCGTCAAGCATGAAAACCACAACCCGACCGGATCATTCAAGATTCGGGGGGCGATTAATTTCTTTCATCACATGTCCAAAGAAGAACTGGAAACGGGCATTCTGGTTGCGACCAGGGGCAACCACGGTCTGGCCATGGCCTGGGCGGGACAATGGTTTCATGTGCCCTGTACGGTTGTCGTACCGGAAAATAACAATCCGGAAATCAACCGGATTATCGAAAGCTACGGCGCGGAAGTCATTGTCCACGGCGAAGACTTCTACGATGCCCAGTCTTATTGCGAAGAGCTGGTGGACAGCGCAGGGTATTATTATGTCCAGCAGGGCAACGAACCGGAAATTTTAAATGGCCTGGCCACTATGGGACTGGAGATCCTGGAGGACCTGCCCGAGGTCGATACCATTATTTGTCCCATCGGCGGAGGCGCCGGCTGTGCGTCCCTTCTGAAAACCGCCCGCGCCATCAAACCCGGAATCGAGATCATCGGCGTTGAGCCCGCCAACGCCCCATCCTTCTATCATTCGTGGAAAAAGGGGGAAATCGTTACACTCGATGACGCCCATACGGTTGCCGACGGCCTGGCCGCAAGAAGCGTATTCCATCTGCCCTATGTCATTCTCAAGGACACCATCAATGATGTTGTGCTCTTGACCGAAGACGAAATACTGGAAGGTGTCAGAATGGCGCTGGCCACCACACATAATCTGGCCGAGGCTGCGGGAGCGGTTTCTCTGATGGCCGCTTATAAAATTAAAGACAGGCTTGCAGGCAGGAAAGTCGTCATGATTATGTCCGGCGGCAACTTGAAAATGGACAATCTGAAGGCAGCTATAGAATAAGAAGCAAAAGGAGTATTTTAAAGTTATGACAGAACCGACATCCCCAGCACCCAGTGATTTTATCCGTGATATCATCGACGAAGGCCTCCGGGCGAACAAACATGAAGGACGCGTTGCCACCCGTTTTCCACCCGAACCCAACGGCTATATCCATATCGGACACGCCAAGTCGGTTTGCCTCAACTTCGGCATTGCCCGGCAGTATCAGGGAACCTGCAATTTGAGAATGGATGATACGGACCCGCTGGGCGAGTCCATGGAATATGTGGAATCGATTATCCGCGATGTCCGCTGGCTGGGGTTTGACTGGGAAGACCGTCTGTTTTATGCCTCCGACTATTTCGAGAAGCTCTATCAGTTTGCCGTGGAACTGATTAAAACCGGCAACGCTTATGTCTGCAGTTTAAACGCCGAGGAAGTGCGCGAGAACAGGGGAACTTTTACCGAGCCGGGAAAGGAAAGCCCCTATCGCAACCGATCGGTTGCCGAAAATCTGGACCTGTTTGCCCGGATGCGGGCAGGCGAGTTCGCCGACGGCGCTCATACGCTTCGCGCCAGAATTGACATGGCTTCTCCCAACATTGTCATGCGCGACCCCGTTTTGTACCGGGTTAAGCGGGAACCTCATTACCGGACGGGTGATCAATGGGTCATTTATCCGATGTATGATTTTGCCCACTGCCTTTCCGATGCGATGGAAGGGATCACGCATTCCATCTGCACGCTGGAGTTTGAAAACAATCGCCCCCTGTATGACTGGATTGTGGAGCGGCTGATAAGCGGTCCCCGGCCGCGGCAGATCGAATTTGCAAGGCTCAATTTGAGTTATACGGTTTTGAGTAAGCGCCGGCTCATTGAACTGGTGAAAAAAAATTATGTCCAGGGCTGGGATGATCCCCGCATGCCCACCGTGACCGGAATGCGTCGCCGGGGCTATACGCCCGAGGCGATCCGGAACTTCTGCGCCCAGATCGGCGTGGCTAAAAACGATAATCTGATTGACGTTTCCCTGCTGGAATATTGTGTCCGCGAGGATTTGAATGAAAAGGCGCCCAGAGCCATGTGTGTTTTGCGGCCGCTTAAAGTTGTGATCGACAATTACCCGGAAGATCAGGTCGAACAGTTTGAATGTCAAAACCATCCACAGCGCCCCGAGCTGGGGACCAGACAGGTTCCCTTCTCCAGGGAGCTTTATATTGAGCGCGACGATTTTATGGAGGACCCGCCTAAAAAATATCATCGTCTAGGTGCAGGACGGGAAGTCCGCCTGCGTAATGCCTACGTCATCAAATATGAAAGCATGGTCAAGAATGAGCAAACCGGCGAGGTGGTGGAGCTGCACTGCACTTATGATCCCCAGACCGGCAATGCGACGCCTTCGGACGGGCGCAAAATTCAGGGGGTGATTCACTGGGTTTCCGCCCGGCATGCTGTGTCCGCCGAAGTGCGGTTATACGATCGGTTGTTCACTATCGAGGATCCCGGAAGCGAAGAAGAGTTTTTAAACTATCTGAACCCGGCATCTCTTACGGTCCTCAAGACTTGCTATGCCGAGGGGAGTTTGCAAAACGCAAAACCGGGGAGCCCATATCAGTTTGAAAGACTGGGATATTTCAATGTTGATCTGGATACGCAAGCGGATAAACCTGTCTTCAATCGCATCGTGCCGCTGCGGGATTCATGGACCAAAATTGCCGCGGGAGAAAAGAAAAAAACATAAAGACAACGCGGATATTGCGGCGATTAAAGGTCTGGCCTGGTCAAAATTCATCCTGGGCTATCTGGACAAAGCCGTTTAACTTTTTAAAATGATCCAATCCGACGGGTATTCTTTGCTGAATGTCCGTTTTTCACAGCCGTTAATGGCTGCAATCAGGCGCCCCATCAGATTTTTGAGGCGCGTTCGCCACTTTATGATAAAGGAGTCCCATCATGAAAAAGTTAATGATGATGATTGTCAGTGTTATTTTTCTGCTGCCGGGGTGTTCTTCAGCGGAAAAGTTATCAGCGGAACAGCAGTTCAAAAAAAGTTTCCCTCAAGTCCAATACGAAACCTTTACGCAGGCCTCCATTCATGGCATCTATGAAGTCTATGACGGACAAAGAATTCTTTATTATTTTCCGGAAGGCGACGTTATTTTAGCGGGCAACATATTTTCCAAAGACGGGAAAAATATTACCCAGGAAAGCAACTCAAAAAGAATGGTTGCCAAACTGGCCGATCTGCCGCTTGCGCAGGCGCTGAAAATAGGCAACGGAAAAACGGCGGTTGTCGAATTCATTGATCCGAATTGTCATTACTGCCGAATGTCTTTCAATTTTTTCAATGAGCGCAAGAAAGACATTACGATGTATGTGTTTTTCCATCCTCTGTCTGAAGATTCATCAAAGAAGATCCGTCATATTGTCTGCGCCAGGGATAAAGTTCAAACCTACGAAGACGTTTTAAGCGGAAAACTTGACGGGAACGCCCAGCTGAATTTGTGCAACACGAAAGAGGCGGAAACCATGCTGCAGAATCATCAGCAGATCAGCGCCAAAGTCGGCGTCCGCGCGACGCCGCTGTTTTATATCAAAGGAGAGGTCGTGCCCGGCTTTGATCAGCCGCCCATTGAAATACTTTTGGCAAAATAAAAGTAAAAGGAGGAATTTTATGAAAAGAGCGTTGGCCGTTTTGGTAGGCGATACCTCAATACACTGAACAAATAAATGAAAAAGCGGCTGTGTCCTTAAAAAGGATTCAGCCGCTTTCTTCCGTCAATTTTAGCGAACTTTTGCACCCGTTTTGGGTTCCCGGTCAAATCCGATAAGCGTTAATCCGGCAACACCGTCGGTTGCCAGCAGCATGCCGTGTGATTCCACACCCAT
>DFZJ01000008.1:0-3188 GCA_002382045.1 Syntrophaceae bacterium UBA4059 | reverse complement strand
TGGACTTGGGAACCGCTTCGGCCGCCAGAATTTTTGCCACGCGCAAATCCGCTTTGGCGAAGTCATCATATTCAATTTCCGGTTTTAATTCGATGGCCGCTTTCTTCGGTTGCGGCGGCGCTTCTTTTTCGGCGCTGACCCGCGGAAAAAGTGATTCTCCGCGAATTAAAGCCCTGCCCGCGGGCAGGGGGGCGTTTTGACGGATGACGTCCAGATCGAATTTTCGGGAGCTATCCAAACCGATTTGGCTGAGAATTTTTTCCGCCGCCTGCGGCATGAACGGAGAAATTAAAATAGCGACAGCTCGCAGAGCTTCCAGCAGCCGGTACATAATGGCTGTCAGTTTTTCTTTATTGGCCGCATCTTTGGCCAGATTCCAGGGTTCATTTTCCACGATGTATTTATTGGCGGCGCTGATCAGTTCCCAGANNGAGCGCTGTTGCCTGTAAACGGTTTTCCTGATCACTGGCAGGCGGCTCGGGAATTTTTCCATCGCAATATTTAATGGCCATGGTGATGGTGCGGCTGAGCAGATTGCCCAGATCGTTGGCCAGATCGGAATTTAATCGCTGGACAAACGCCTCTTCGGAAAAGTTGGAATCCAGGCCGAAAACCATGTCCCGCAGCAGAAAATAACGGAAAGCATCCAGACCGTACTTGTCTTTTAAATCGAGCGGCCGGACGACGTTGCCGAGACTTTTGGACATCTTGCTTGCATCCGAATTCCAGTAACCATGAACGTTGAGATGCTGATAAGGCTCAATGCCCGCTGCTTTGAGCATGGTAGGCCAGTAGATACCATGTGGCTTTAAAATATCTTTGGCGATCAGGTGCTGGGCCTGCGGCCAGAATTTTTTAAAATTTTCACCATCAGGATAACCAACCGCTGTGACGTAATTAATAAGGGCATCAAACCATACATAGGTGACATATTGATCATCGAACGGCAGCGTGATGCCCCATTCCAGCCTTGTCTTGGGACGGGAAATGCAGAGGTCTTCCAGCGGATCCCGGAGAAAAGCGAGAACTTCGTTGCGATACCGCTCCGGCCGGATAAAATCGGGGTTGTCCTGAATATGCCGGATGAGCCAGTCCTGATATTTGCTCATGCGGAAGAAATAATTGCTCTCTTTGCGGTGTTCCGGAGCGGTCTGATGGTCAGGGCACTTGCCGTCCACCAGTTCTTTTTCCATATAGAAACGTTCGCAGCCGACGCAGTAATATCCTTCATAACTGCCAAAATAAATATCCCCCGCGTCGTAAACTTTTTGCAAAATCGAACGAACCGTATTCATGTGATTCGTATCCGTCGTCCGGATGAAGTAATCATGGGTTATGGCCAGTTCGGGCCATAGATTACGGAATTGAGCGCTGATTCCATCCGCGTATTGCTTGGGGCTGATGCCTGCCTTTTGCGCCGCTTCGGCGATTTTGTCGCCGTGCTCATCCGTGCCGGTGACAAAATATGTTTCGCGTCCTGCCATGCGGGCATAGCGCGCCAGAACGTCGGCGACGACCGTGGTGTAGGCGTGCCCGATGTGCGGGGATGCGTTGACGTAATAAATAGGGGTGGTAATATAGAATGGCTTGGACATGATGACGGGTGGCTCCTTAAGACTCCGTGCGCTTTTTATTGGTTTCCCGCGCAGTGGTTATTTTATGTTTTGCCCGCGGCGGTTCGCTTGCCGCAGGCTCGGTTGCGGCTTTCGCTTCCCGTGCGCATTTTTTGGCGCCCGCATATCCATCATGCTCGAATGACAGACAACACATCAGCCTTCCGCATAAACCGGATATTTTTTCCGGATTGAGCGACATGCTTTGTTCCTTGGCCATCTTCACCGTGACGCGATCAAGGTTCTGCAGGATGCCCGCGCAGCAGACGGTCCGTCCGCAGACAGCCAGACCCTTAATGATTCTGGCTTGCTGACGCGCGCCGATTTGCTTGAGCTCGATCCGGGTTTTGAATTTAGCAACCAGGTCTTTGACCAGTTCACGGAAATCAACCCGGCTTTCCGCGGTAAAGTAAAAGATCATTTTGCTCTTATCAAACAGGCATTCCACCGTAATTAATTTCATGGCCAGGTTTTTTTCCCGGATTTTTTCCATGCAGTATTTTCTGGATTCTTCTTCAAGCAGTTCCAGTTCTTCCCTGACGCGCAGATCATCATCGGTGACTTTGCGCAAGATATTTTTTAAATTGGGAGGCAGCTGGTGAGGCTCGCACCTGCGGACATCGGTGACCACAATTCCCAGCGCAACGCCATTATCCGTATTGACCAGCACCTGGTCATCCTTATGCACGATCAGGTCGCCTGCGTCAAAATTGTAAATTCTTCCTTCTTTTTTAAATTTTACACCGATGATATTGGTCAACACGTTTAGTCCTGCTTAACGATTGTATTTTAAAGATGGAGCTTAAATGCCATTGCTTCTAATGTCAACGATTTGTTCACGTTCATTTCAATCGCTTCGTTTGATTGATCCACCAGATCGATATTTTGCAGAATCTCTTCGCCCCCTAAGCGTCCGGCCAGAGACGTAATGGCGGGCAGATCATCGGCATTGATGATCATGGAGGCCCGGGCGGTTTCTTTATAGACGAGCGCGTCGCGAAAATAGGTGTTGAGAATCATGAGCCCCTGTTTGATTTCCTTTTTGTCCTGTCCCAGAAAAGAGGCCAGGGTCAAGAGACTCAGGGGATTCTTCGGGTCGGCGGCGGCCAGAAGACGGCTCAACCCGGCGCGAAAAGCAATCATATCTTCCGAATTCAGCTCCAGCGCCTGTCCAATCGAGCCTCCGGAAAGGGAGGCCAGCAACAACGCTTTGGACGGATCCATTTGCTTTTGCTCCATCAGGAACCGGGCAACTGTTTCTGCCGTGAGCGGGTTCATGCGCACATGCCGGCAGCGCGAAAGGATGGTTTGGGGCAGCCAGTAAGGCCGGGCGGTGACCAGAATAATGATATTATCCCGTGACGGTTCTTCCAATGTCTTTAAAAGAGCGTTGGCCGCCTGTTCATTCATTTTATCCGCGTCGTCGATGATGAATACGCGCTTTTGGCCTTCCAGCGGTTTAAAAGTCATCTGCTGTTGAATGTTGCGGATAGCGTCAATACGGATGAATTGCGCCTGGGTTTCCAATCGGTGAATATCCGGGTGGTTGCCGGAGGCCATTTTCCTGCAAGAGGG
>DFZJ01000203.1 GCA_002382045.1 Syntrophaceae bacterium UBA4059 | reverse complement strand
GTATGTCTCTGTCCGTTAAGGAAGTGACGAAGTCCAGTGAAGAAACAAGAATAATCGTCAAAAGCATCAATGAAGTTGCCTTCAAGACGAACGTTCTTGCCCTGAATGCCGCCGTAGAAGCTGCCCGGGCAGGTGAGGCGGGCGCCGGATTTGCGGTGGTGGCCGATGAAGTCAGACATCTGGCCTTGCAGGCGGCCCAAGCGGCGGATCATACGTCCAGCCTAATAGAGAATACCATTACGACATCGAGAAAAAGCGGTGAATTAACGCAAAAAACCCAGGAGATCTTTGATAAGAATGTCGTAATTTTCGGCAAGATCGGAACCCTCGTTGATGAGATCGAAACGGCTTCTCATGAACAAGCCAGGGGCATCCATCAGGTCAGTACGGCCATTGCCGAGATGGACAGTGTCATCCAATCGGTTGCCGCTACTGCGGAAGAGTCAGCCGGTGTTGCAGAACTCATGAATGCCCAGGCAGAGCATATGAAGGATTACGTTGTTGGACTGGCTGCCGTTACCGGCGGCACGAACGGCGGCATGGATAGTCATCAGGCTTACTGTTTCAGAAACCCGGCCATCGGCAAAGCGCCGGATGGAATCAAAGGATTATGCGCGCCTCTGCAATAGAATACTTCCTTCATGCAAAGGGATGAACGGCAAGACCCACTTTCATTTTCTTGTCCGCAATCCGTGTCACTTCTGTATACCGCCATTCGACGGCGCCGATTTTCCAATAGCCGTCGTTTCCCGGGCCTATTTCCATCTTGCAGACTATCCCGTGCCGGTAGTTCCTGCTCTTCAGGCCAGTGCAAAAATCACCCAGCGAAAAAGCAATGACCTTCATGTTATCGCCCATTCTGTGACTCATCACAGGTTGCGGAACATGGGAATGATGGCCGATAATGGCATCATAATGGTTCAGGAGCCGCATACCCTCCTGTACAGTTGATAACCGTGGAAAATACTCCAATTCAAATCCCCAGTGTGGATAGGCAACATTGAAGACGGCAGGCAGGACGTGCCGATCAAGTGATTGAAAAGGCATCATATCCGCAAAGGGGACATTACTCCACAGGGAGGCGGCCACAATGCGGGCTTGCCCCTCAACGTCAACCGAAATATTTTGGTTCAAACCGAAGACGTAAAAACCCTTCTGTTTCATGAGGGAGATCGAATGACGCAAGATATCGGCCGAAAAATCTCCTGTATGATTGTTGGCAAGAGAAAGAACTGTCCGGTCGGAAGGAAAAAGATTGGCCAGCGAATCGAGGATGCCGGGATCTTGCCTTTGGGCTGCGAATCCAGGTTTTCGGGCATGCGTTATGGTGGCCTCAAAATTTCCGATAAGAAAATCACACGGACGGACAAACTCTTTAATCTCCGCGCCGATCATCAAGGTATTGCCTCGCATATCCATAATATCACCGATAAAACACAGGGTCATCCTTGGTTGAATCTGATTCAGTTGACTATGCTGCGGCAGCGGTCGAATTCCACACGGATTACAAGTCTTAACGCCCATCACATTTCGCCACAACCAGCCCATCTCTTCCCGAAAATTATAAGGTGTGCCGAGAAGTTTCTGAAACAAGGATACTGAATTGCGATGATTCAAAGAGTCCATAATTTTTAGAAACAGCCTTACTTTTTGGTCTTTTCATCCGTCATAAAGGAACGCAAAGGCGGTTTTCATTCCCCCGCTTCATCACTGGGGCCACATTTGACGGCCAGGCTCCGGATGCCGCCGAGGCACAAAAGAAGCAAGGTGAGGATGATGACGATCATCTTGATGGCCAGATTGAAAACATCATGCATGGTCGGAATTTTCAACTGCAAAACCGCCGCAATCATGATCCGCAACGACGATAATCAGCGTCTCCTGTTTTCGCAACGGTTTTTCGTTGATCCAGTTCAGAACAGTCTCGACCGCATCGTCAAAAGCAAGCACCTCGCCTAACTGATACTCAAAACGATTGGCGTGATTAGCCCAGTCAACCCGGGACCCTTCAACCATCAGGAAGAAACCCTCTCTGTCATTCTCCGGAATGTCCAGCGTCGCTCGGGTCATTCATATATTAAAAATCACGGAAACTCTCCTGCACCTGTGAAATGATGTGAGCGGGATAAAGAGTTCTTACCGGGCTTCCCGTTAAAATGTAAAGACCGGTTTTTCATATCTTTTCCTTATGATTGAATCACTGTCATTATTCTTGGATTATTTTAATGCAGGCTTAGCTCGTGCTCTTGCTTTCTGCGGTCGCGAACATACACACTGCCAGGCTTGGATTTGGCGTATTGTTTTAACTGGGCCACCTTGCCGGATATTTCTTTCATATCCTTACCCGTCTGCGCTGTGCAATCCAGGACAGCCAGTGAGACGGAAATGAACGGGAACCATCTTTCCTGCCCTGATCGGTCATGGGCCATAACGCCACCTGCCTCCCGGTCTTCCGGACTGTATAAATCCTTTATGCCCGCATCAAATTGTTCAATCAAAAAACGGCACAGTGAATCGACAGCATCCTCTGTCGTAAAAATAATAAAATCGTCTCCGCCGATATGCCCGAGAAATGCATCATCATCGCCGTATTCTTTCAAACCGCTTTTAAGCAGATTAGCCGTATAAAGGAGCACCGAATCGCCATTTTCAAATCCGTATTTGTCGTTATAAGATTTAAAATTATCAATATCGGCAAAGATAATACTGAAAGGTTTGTTATTCTTAGCTAATCTGCAATGCTCCTGTTCGATGGCAATATTACCCGGCAGCCCCGTCAGCGGATTAGCGCCCTTGGCCAGTTCTAGCCTGATTCGCGTCATCGTATCCAGAAGGGTTTGAACAGAAATTATCCCTTTCAGAAACCCGTTCCTGTTAACGATAATATTGTCATAAAGCTTTATTTTATTGCGGTTCATAGCGACCTGAGATACCAGCTCGATCGGAGTATCATGATCCATGATGAGAGGCGCTTTATCCATGATTTTGGAAATCGGTTTTTCATAATATAACGCAACTCCGTATTTTCTTCCCAAATGTCTGTCCAGATGCTGACGCATGACCAAACCACCGGGTCTGTTGTTCTCCATAACAACAATCCCGGACAGGGCTGTATTCTCTTCAAAGAGAGCTTTCACATCCTTAACCAGCGTTTGTTCATCAACACTGACAGCTTCATCGACGATGTCGCCAATGGGAAATGCATTTTTTAAAATATGATGCCTTCCTGTATTTACAAAATGAAGTGTTTTCAGGTATGCTTCCTCATGGATAATTTGCTTGGGGCAAACCGGTCTTCCGAAGAAATAGCCCTGTCCATAGTGAACGCCGATACTGGCAAGCAGGGCAAGCTCCGCCTCTTCTTCAATGCCTTCGGCTATAATCTCACACCCGATCTTTTCGGCAAACGTCACGAAGGTTTCCATCAAGGCTGTCTTGACTCTGTCTTTATGAATTCCTCTGACCAGGGACATGTCGATCTTGATATAATCAGGGCGGATTTCAGCAATGGACTGAAGTGAGGAAAAACCGCACCCGACATCGTCAACCGCAATCTGAAAGCCCTGATCCCGATAATGGGTCAGCGTCCTGTTGAATGATATGAAGTCTTTGATTTGATGTCTTTCCGTAATTTCGAAAACAACATCTTCAGGTTTGAAATGAAGATGTTGGATGATCCTCATGGTTTCTCCCTCTGTAAACGCCGGGTCATTAATGGTGTCCGGATGGACGTTAACAAATATCTTCTGGCCCGGCCCGAGTTCTCCAAGACCCTTAAAGGCTGATTCCCGGCATATTTTCTCAAGCGGAAACAGGAGTCCTTCTTCTTCGGCAAAAGAAAATATGGCGTCAGGTTTTTGAAAATAACTGTTTTCAGGACCCCTGATCAGGGCCTCCCAGCCCAAAACAGCAGCCGAGCGAATGGATATAATCGGCTGATAGACGGAATGTAGTTGATTTTGGGCGAGAATTTCCTTGAACTCCGGAAGATATTTAACGGAATGCATATTGATGAATCCTTTCGCTATCCCAAAAGCTCTCTTCGTTGCGTTATAAAGCTGAACTTCCACGTTACGTGCATGATCCGTAATCATCGCATAGCCGATATTGACATCCATATCCCGCCCCGTCAGGCGCAGAAATTCCTTATTCATACTTTCCTTGATTTGTTTCCGGTAGGCCGTGGAAAGATATTCCAATGTCATGAGCGTCGGAGTCTCTATCGTTTCAGTAATGACTATAAAATCGTCTCCCCATAGACCTTCAGCGGCTAATAATTTAATATGTTTCTTATACAAATTTTCCAATCCATGAGCCAGGGTCTCGTTAAAAAGTTTTATGATATACTGCGCAATTTCAAGACCACAATCTTCCTCAATTTTATGAAATCGAGCAATATCAAAATAGAAAAGGACGACACATTTTCCACCTTCAAGACTGGCGGATATCCTTGACAGCAGTTTCTGATCTTTTCTCAGGTTTCCCCTTTGCGTCATATATAGATTATTTTCTTTCTGCACTGATTGAGCCTGATTAAATGAATTCAATTTATGAGTCTCCTTTTTAAAATCGCTTAAATTTACCGGACAAATACCTGTAAGTGATCAAGCAACCATCGCGGAATCACTCTTGCCATCCAGCGTTTGACGAACAAGCAAGGCCACTTGGGAATACCCGAAAGGTTTCATCAGGCATTGCTTGATGTTTGAGGCGCTCAGAATTTCAGGTGTTATGCCGTCGCTCGATCCCGTTTCACGGTATGTGATTCTCGAGGGGACTGCTTTCCCGTATTCTTCAATCCATTTAAAATACAGGGGACTGGGAAATGTAGCGCCTGCGCCACCGATGATTGGCTGTGCATTAAGCGATGCAGAGGGTAACGCAATGGTTATAATCATAAGAACGATAATCAACCTTATAATCACTTTCACAAATACTCCTTTAACCGCTATCGTTGCTCATTGCAGGCATCATGAATTTTGATGCATACGCCGACAGGCTACGTAATATATGTTAAAGCATGATGACGAATGTATGAAATTTGTCTGAATGAAAATTTTTATCTTGTCTTCAACTGAGCGCTGATAAAGCGTACCGGCTGGCTGGATTGTCCTCTGATTTTAAGTCGTCGCCGAATTAATTTATTTAAAATAATTGCGCATTTTAATTTTACTGTTTCCCATTGCAGGAAAATGGATACCTTCTGCTAAACTCCACATGGATATAAAAATTCCCGCAGGAGAAACTCCTGCGGGAATCGAATGTGTCAATCTGAAAACCAGCTAGAACGTCAGCGTCAGCTTATTGATAACCAGAAAATCATCATCGATCTGGTTGGCATCATTCACTCCTTTATAGTAATCACCGGTAAAGAGATAACCTCCGCCCAGCATATAAGAGAGGTTATTGGTAATCTTGTAGGTTGCCGTCAAATCCACTTCATAGCCGTACTTGTCATC
>DFZJ01000038.1:1178-6291 GCA_002382045.1 Syntrophaceae bacterium UBA4059 | reverse complement strand
TCCGATATGCTTTTGGCGGCGGCGCTGAAAAAGGCCGAAGCAGAAGTAGAGGACTGCCCGGAAGTAAGACATTTCATAAATTTCATCAGAGAATCCAAACGAGGCGTTTGCCGCTAACCGGCATTCAGCGATTTAAAAAAGATCATTACCGATGTGAAAAAATATGCCTTCTAAAGAAATAAATTCAGCCGCCGCATCAGCCGCGGAAAACAGGAAAACAAAGACGATCATGATTGTTGCCGGCGAAGCATCCGGTGACATGCATGGCGCCGCCCTCGTCCGCGAAATGTCTAAGATCAATCCTTCTCTCAATTTTTACGGCATCGGCGGCAGCCAGTTGGAAAAAGCGGGAGTAAATCTTCTGGTCAATAATGCCTCAATGGCCGTCATGGGAGCAACCGAGATCGTCTCTAAATTGGGAAGTATATTAAAAATTCTGGGTATGATGAAAAAATCCCTGGACAAAAACAGGCCAGACCTTGTTATTTTAATTGATTATGCCGACTTTAATCTCCGTTTAGCCAAGGCAGCGAAGAAAAAAGGAATAAAAGTTTTCTACTACATCAGCCCAAAAGTCTGGGCCTGGCGCGGGGGAAGAATTGAGCAAATTAAAAGATTAGTCGATAGAATGGCTGTTATTTTCCCCTTTGAAGTCGATACCTATGCAGCCAAAGGGTACACCGTCGATTATGTCGGTCATCCTTTAGTTGATATGGTCAAGCCACATTATACAAAGCAGGATTCGAGAGAAAAAGTTGGTCTTTCCACGGACAAAACGACGATTGCCCTTTTACCGGGCAGCCGGCTTTCGGAAGTAACTAAATTGCTGCCGGAGATGCTGCTGGCCGCTGAAATTATTTCACAAAAAATACCCGGGGTGCAATTTGTTCTGCCGCTGGCGGATACACTTGAAGAAAAAATTATCTTCGATATCACCCAAAATTCCCCCGTTAAAATTAAAGTCATTGCCGGCAAAACCTACGACGTTATTGCTTCCGCTGATTTGGCCATCGTTGCATCGGGAACAGCAACGCTGGAAACCGGTTTACTGAGTGTCCCGATGATTATCATTTACAAGGTCTCATTTTTTTCGGAGTTGATCGCCAGAATGATTATCAAGCCGCAGCGCATCGGTCTGGTTAACATCATCGCCCGGAAAATGATTGCCCCGGAATTGATTCAAGCGGACGCAAACGGTCAGCGGATCGCCTCCGAGGCTCTGGCCATATTATTGAACGAAGAAAAAAGGCAGGAAATGGTCTCACAGCTTAAGGCCATCCGCGCCAAACTGGGCGAAGCCGGCGCGGCAACAAGAGCGGCGCAAATCGCCTGCGATATGCTATAGGAACAAAATGGAAACTTTCAACAGATTGTTGTTAATGGCCAAGCAGTATTATGTGCGCTTTATCTTTGCCGCGATTTGCATGTTGATTGCCGGAGGTATGCAATCCGCTCTGCCGCTCATTGCCAAACCGGCCATTGACGAAATATTTATCAATAAGGATATTTCGGCGCTGAAATGGATCCCCTTTGCGGTGGTTGGCATTTTCCTGATTAAAGGCTTGTGCAACTACGGGCAGAATATTTTAATGAGTTCTATCGGGTTGCGTATCGTTACAGATTTACGCAATAAGCTCTATGAACAGATTCAGAAGCAATCCTTATCTTTTTTTACCGAACATTCCACCGGCCTGCTCATGTCACGGATCACCAGTGATGTTATGTCTGTTCAAACCGCATCATCGGAAGCAGTGACTGCATTGGTCAAAGACAGCTTCATGCTGGTGTGTCTGGTCGGCGTGATCTTTTATACGGACTGGAAACTCGCTCTCATCGCAATCGTTATTTTCCCGCTGACCATCTACCCCATTGCCCGGTTTGGCCGAAAAATGCGCACGGTAACCACCTCCACACAGATTACGATGGGGACCTTGAACACCCTTTTACAGGAAACCATTTCCGGAACACGCATTGTCAAGGCATTCGGCATGGAAAAATACGAAAGCAAAAGGTTCGCGGAGGAAAACGAAAGGCTGTTCAAACTCTTCATGAAAGCTGTTTCCGTAAATGCCATTTCCAGTCCCTTCATGGATTTTCTGGGTGGATTGGGAATCGCCGCCGTCATTTTTTACGGCGGATACAACGTCCTGCATGGCCATTCCACACCAGGCACTTTCTTCTCTTTTATTGGCGCTCTGCTGATGCTCTACGAGCCGGTTAAACGCCTGACCAACGTCAACAATACCATCAACCAGGGCATTGCGGGCGCCGAGCGCGTTTTCAGCATTATCGACCGCAAACCGGACATTGAAGATAAACCCGATGCGGCCGTGCTGCCGCCCATCACCAAAAGCATTGATATGGAAAATGTGAGTTTCCGCTATGAAGCAACACCCGTCCTGAATCACATCAACCTCACGATCAAAGCGGGCGAGGTTGTGGCTTTTGTCGGGATGAGCGGAGGCGGTAAAACGTCTCTGGTCAATCTGATTCCCCGTTTTTATGATGTATCCGCCGGACGAGTCCTGATCGACGGCCGCGATATCCGCGACGTGACGCAGCAATCGTTGCGGAGCCAGATCGCCATCGTGACGCAGCAGACGATTCTTTTTAATGACACGGTTAAAAACAACATTGCCTACGGTGACATCAAAAGGACGGATGAAGAAATCGTCGCCGCCGCTCGCGCGGCGAACGCTCACGATTTCATCATGAAATTGCCCAAAGGATACGACAGCAACATTGGAGAGCTGGGCACAAAACTTTCCGGCGGTGAAAAACAACGCATTTCCATTGCCCGCGCCCTGCTTAAAAATGCACCGATTCTGATTCTGGATGAAGCGACCTCGTCGCTGGACACGGAAGCCGAAATCGAGGTGCAGGAAGCGCTGGATAATCTGATGAAAGGGCGCACCACGCTGGTGATCGCGCATCGTCTTTCCACTATTCGTAATGCCGACCGGATTATTGTCCTGGTCAGGGGAAAGATCGTGGAAGAAGGCACTCACGAAGTCCTGATGGCAAAAAAAGGTGAATATTACCGATTATATAATTTGCAGTTCAAAGATGAAGGAAATGGCAATGATCGATTGGCAAAGGATCTGGCGTGATGACGATTCAATTCGCCATATCAGCCCGACCAGAGCGATTCTCTATCTTTTCTCCCTGCTCTACCGGCTGATCGTTCATCTGCGCAACCGGCTCTATGATCGACAGATTCTGAAGTCCGTCAGACTTTCCTGTCCGGTCATCAGCGTCGGAAACATCACCGTCGGCGGGACCGGAAAAACACCCTGTGTGATCGCGCTTGCCAAAATGCTTCAACGGCAAGGTTTTCAGCCGGCGGTGATCAGCCGCGGTTACGGGAGTAAAAACCCGCAGCCTGTCAATATTGTTTCCGACGGCAAGACCATTTTACTTAATGCCCAAGCCGCCGGTGACGAGCCGCTGCTCATCGCCCGATCGCTGCCCGATATTCCGGTCATCACGGGTGCAAAGCGCCGTCTTACAGGGCAGGCGGCCATTGATCGATTCGGCGTGAATGTGCTGATCTGTGACGACGCGTTTCAGCACCGGCGGATCTTCCGGGATATCGATATCATTTTGCTCGACGCTGAAAAGCCGCTGGGCAATGGATATTTTCTGCCGCGGGGCGAGTTGCGCGAATCGCCGGCAGGGATTCACCGCGCCGATTGCATCATCCTGACACGCGTGGATGAGACGCATCCTGTAAATTCCGACATCGCCGGGATCGCTCACGCATCCGGCATACCCGTTTTCCGGGCCGTTCATCGGTTCAGGGAAATGATTAAACCTGATCAGAGCGTGTTGCCGCCCGTTGAACTTCGCGGCAGGAAAGTTTGCGCCTTTTGCGGAATTGCCAGACCGGACTCCTTTCGGAAACTATTGAGCGAAGCTGAAGCGCAAATCCTGTCATTCATTCCGTTCCCCGATCATTATTCCTACAATCGATCTGATCTGGAAGAATTAAAAAATATTTTTTTCAGCCTGCACGCCGATGATCTGGTGACCACGGAAAAAGACGCCATGCGCCTTCAAAGCCATCCTGAATTTTTAAAAATGATTTGCATTTTACGCATGGAAATGGAAATAAAGCCTTCCACGCAGTCATTCGAAAAGTTTATGGCAGCGCGATTGACGAGGCTCTCTCAAAATGGATAGATAAGGCAAATGAAAACTGGAAAAACGACAAAAATACACATCGTAACATTTGCTTTGCATATCATACCTCTTCCCCTCAAACGAGCGCTCGCCGTTTTGTTTTCCAGACTGTTTTATCGTCTGTCGCTTAAACACCGGTTGATCGCTATCCATAATTTAACAAGGTCGTTTCCCGATAAATCTCCCGATGAAATCATTCGAATCGTCAAGGACTCTAACGCCACCTTCGCCCTGACCATGTTGGAATCTTCGGATCTTCTTTATCTGAACAAGCATAATCTGCATCGGCGGGTTTCCGTCAGGGGGATGGAGCACTATGAAAAAGCCTGCCAGGAGGGCAAGGGGGTTTTACTTTTCAGCGCTCATTTCGGCAACTGGGAATTCGGCAACGCCGCTCTGGCGATCTTATCCAAACCTCCGATCTTCATGGCCCGCATCCTGGACAGTTCTTTTATGGAAGAGGCCAGCACTTACGTGCGCGCCTCTCTGGGCATTGGCAACCTGCACAAGGAAAACGCCCTGCGCCCGATGCTTCGCCTGTTAAAAAATGGAGAAGCCATCAAATTGCTGATCGATCAGAATGTCGCCGTCTATGAAGGGGTCTTCGTTGATTATTTTGGACGCCCGGCCTGCACGACAACGGGTGTCGCCCTTCTGGCGCTGCGCACAGGCGCAGCGGTTCTGCCCATCTTCACAACCCGCATGCCCGACGGCCGATACTTAACCGAGATCGGCCCGAAAGTGGAAACGGTCAACACCGGCGACCGGGATCACGACGTTCTGGTCAATACGCAAAACTATACAAAAATCATCGAAGATCACGTTCGCAAATATCCCCGGCAGTGGTTATGGATGCATCAGCGCTGGAAGACAAAGCGATGGCAAAAATGGTGAATGGTGGATGGTGAATAGTGGATAGTGGATAGTGGAT
>DFZJ01000038.1:0-1078 GCA_002382045.1 Syntrophaceae bacterium UBA4059 | reverse complement strand
CTGGCCGTTTTAGCCAAGCCGCCGGTTGCCGACATTTACAAAATGTTTTCAGCGGCCGATGAGATTATCCCTTATGAAAAAAAATTTGATAACCCCCTGGGCGTCTTTCGTCTCGCTCACACGCTCCGGCTGAAGAAGTTTGACGCGGCCATTCTTTTGCAAAACGCGATTGAAGCGGCGATNNCACGCGATACGTCGAACGAAGGACATTTTTAAAGTACACCAGATCAATTATTATCTGGAAATGGTCAAAGCGCTTGGCTGCGCGGACGTCCATCGCACCCTGCATCTGGAAACGCTTATTTCTCCGGCAACCGCGAAGGAAGTTTTGCGGCAATATCTGCCGGANNCTTACGGCCCGGCCAAAAAATGGCTTGCGGAAAGATATGCGGCGGCGGCGGATCGGCTTAGTGTGGATTTGAACGCGCAAGTCGTTCTCTTCGGAGGGGAAGCAGACCGGGAAACCGCCGAGCAAGTCCGGAAGCAGGCGCGCACAAGCCTGATCAATCTGGCGGGCCGGACAACTTTGCGCGAAACGATTTACCTTATTTCCCAATGCCGGTTGTTTCTCAGCAACGATTCAGGCTTGATGCATGTGGCCGGCGCGTTGAATATCCCCACCGTCGCTATCTTCGGTTCCACCAATCCTGTGACCACATCGCCTCCGGGAGAGAAGACCATATTGGTGCGCAAACCCGTATCGTGCAGTCCCTGTCTGAAAAAAACCTGCCCGACGGATTTCCGCTGCATGACCATGATCACAGTCGATGATGTTGTCGAAGCGGCTAAAACATTAATCAATAAAAGTTGAGGCANNCATGAAAAAAACCTCTGCCGTATTTCTGGATCGCGACGGCGTCATTATTGAAGAAGTCGGCCATCTCGACCGTTTGGACAGACTCATGATTTTCCCGAACACGTTTGAAGCGGTCCGTTTAATTAATCTCAGCGGCTTCAAGGCCGTTGTCGTCACCAACCAGGCCGGCGTTGCCAAAGGGCTGTTTACCGAAGCGTTTGTGCGACAAGCGCACCAGTATTTGCAGGCGGCGCTCCAACAACAAAACGCGGTCATTGACGC
>DFZJ01000021.1 GCA_002382045.1 Syntrophaceae bacterium UBA4059 | reverse complement strand
ATTCTTTTTTAAAAGATCCGTCATCAGGTGTTCCGGAACCTGCACGGCAACCACTTCACCCGTTGCACAGACTTTGCCCCCTGCAATTAGTTTCGATTCCACAACCACCTTGCGGCCCTTGACCTCTTTTACTTTGCCGCGAATTTCAATCGGGCCGTCAAGCGGCGTGGGGAGCAGATAATCCACGTGCAGAGATGCGGTAAGGAAACGGACGGGCGGGAGCGTGTCCATTTCGCGATTTTCCGCGCGATACTTGGCCGCCGCAGCCGTGCCCGTCGAGTGGCAGTCGATGAGCGACGCGATAAGTCCGCCGTAGGCAAAGCCCGGCACCGCCGTGTAATAGGGTTTCGGTTCATGGATGCAGACGGATTCTTCTCCATCCCAGTAGCTTTTAATTTTCATGCCGTGTTCGTTGAGTCGGCCGCAGCCATAGCAGTGGCTTAAATCATCCGGATAGTAATCCTGAAACGCTTTTTTGGTCATACAATCTCCTTTCGTAGTGGATCGTGAATAGTGAATAGCGGCTCATGGTTCGTAACTCATAGCTTCAGTTTTTTCCCTACAGGCGATAGCCTATAGCCCATGGCCCATAGCCTTTTTTAAGCAAACGTCAGTTTCGTCCCCGACATATTCAAAATAAACTGATCCGGCATCTGCTTTTCCATCGCCATAATCGCTTTGCGGCCCGTGCAGTGTGTCGGGATCACATACGCCGGATTCAGCTTCTGAAGTTCTTCAGCCGTACGGTCAATAATTTGTTCAAAAAGCGGGCCTGAGAGGTGGAATCCTCCCATTACGGCATGAATCCTGTCTACGCCGGTGACTTCCATAGCGTATTGGATTGTGTTGACAATGCCCGCGTGCGCGCACCCCGAAAGGATGACCAGCCCTTTGTCTTTGAGATGCATGACAAGGGATGAGTCGTCTTCGATGGAATCCCATACTTCCTTGCCGTCTTTCTGGCAATGTGGGAGGGGCCACCCTTTCTCAAAATCCGTCTTGCGCGGAATTTCGCCCAGAAACAGGATCGTGTCGTCCAAAAGCGGATAAGGCGTTGCTGATTCGATGGCGTCAAATCCTGCGTCATTCACCATCTCGCGCGTTAGTTTGGGAAAGTTGATTTTGAAGTCTTCACCAAATTTCAGATAGCGCGGCGACTTGAAAGCAGAGGGGTGAACAATCAGTGGAATGTCGCGTTTGCCGATCAGCGCCGTGAGTTTCTGAAGACCGCCGGTATGATCGCTGTGCCCATGCGACAGGGCCGCAGCCTCGACTTCACGCATATCGACGCCCAGTGTCTTTGCATTTTGCGCCGCGCCGTTTTCGGAAAAGCCAAAATCAAACAAAAGCATGTGCGTCTTTCCCGCCGCCGTGGTTTTGATCAGCGCTGAAAAACCATGTTCCGCCAGAATAGAGGCGCGGATTTCGCCTTCTTTGAGTGGGGCGGCTCTTGTGACGATGGCGTTATTGTCCATCGCCGTCATTTCGATATAGTTGTCCTGCAGCGTCAGAATCTCGACTTTGTCCACAGCCTTCAAGGATGCTTTTGCCATAGTGTCGCTCCTCCTCTTTGTTTAGTGATCACAGACATTGGCGCCGACTTGCAGCGTACCAGTGAAATAATCCGCAATCAGTTTTTCCGGTGATTCCGCGGGCGCGCCAACCACCACCTGGATACCCTGCTGGGCAAAAAGTTCTTGGGCGCGCTGTCCCATCCCGCCCGCGATAATCATGTTTGCGCCTTGTTTGGCAAGCCACGGGGGCAAAAGGCCCGGCTCATGCGGCGGAGCAGCGACATCTTCACGTTTTAAAATCTTCTTGGTTTGGTCTTCGACTTCGATGATGGCGAAGCTTGCGCAGTGACCAAAATGCATGGTCAACTTTCCTTCCGCTAACGGTATTGCAATTTTCATGGTGTTTTCTCCTTAAGAATTTAATTTTTTTGTTTTATCGAAATCTAGAATCTGGTCAATGATACCCTGCATGATCTTCCCCGTCGGTGTTTCCGACGAGTGATAAATGAACACTTTGCCGCTATCGCCGGATTGGGCAATGGCCGGGTCCATCGGAATGGCACCCAGAAAAGGCACCTTCATGTCCGAGGCGATCTTTTTCCCTCCGCCTTCGGGTAGGATCTGTGTCAGCTCGCCGCATTTTGGACAAACAAAGCCGCTCATGTTTTCCACCACGCCCAGCACCGGCACCTGAACCTGATGACAGAAACTGATGGATTTGCGTACGTCAATGGCCGCCACCTTCTGCGGAGTCGTGACAATGACCGCGCCGGTAAGCGGCTGAATCAACTGGCACAGCGATAGGGGTTCGTCGCCGGTCCCCGGAGGGGCATCGACAATCAGATAATCCAGGTCACCCCAGTTAACGTCCGTCAAAAACTGTTTGATGACGCCCATCTTCATCGGGCCGCGCCAGATCACCGCGTGATCGGGATTTTGCAGCAAAAAGCCGATGGACATCACTTTCAAACCGCCAAATTCCACCGGCTGGAGCTCGCCTTCAGTGCCCTTGAGGGTTTCATGCTCCAGCCCGAGCATGGTGGGCACACTCGGGCCGTGAATATCGACATCCAGCAGGCCCACGCGCAGACCATTGAGGGCCAGCGCCGTGGCCAGATTGACCGCAACGGTGCTTTTGCCGACGCCGCCCTTGCCGGAGAGCACTACGATTTTATGTTGTATGCGGCACAGCCTTGCCCCAAGGCGCTGGCGATCCGCATAATCTTTATCGCTTTCGCCCTGCTGTTTTGTTTTGGTGGAGCAACTTGAGTCTCCGCACGAATCACATGTTTTCTTACTTTCCACTTCTGTATCCTCCCTTTATTTTTGTTAACTTAAACCAATTCCACAACTATTTCATCCCTTCTGCAAGGTTTAGATTTTTCCAAAGTTGCCTCATATCGTCTGCTCCGGGCGTGTCAAGTTCGACGACGGCTTTCTTTTGTATCTGCGCCCGGGTAACCGATGCGTCGTAGCGGATGCGTCCGGCAATGGTTGCGCCCGCGCTTATGGCTCTGTCCTCAATTCGCTTTGTC
>DFZJ01000169.1 GCA_002382045.1 Syntrophaceae bacterium UBA4059 | reverse complement strand
GACTGGGGTTTGGACTTGCCGGCGGATTGGCTGAAAGAAGTCGGTGAAGTTGACGCGCCTGAATTGAAAGACGGCGACCGCGCCCCGTTTATACAGATGACCTTTACTCTCCATGACGAGCAAGCCGAAGAGTTAAACGCGGCCATAAAGAAAGCGAAAAACGAGGGAGGCGGACAGAGTGCCGTCAACGAGAACAGTAACGGAAACGCCCTTTATTTCATAGCGCAGAGGTTTAACCGTGAATAGCGCGAAAGACCTGATTGTCAAACCCATATCATCGCAAGACGCGAATAAAATCATCAAGTCGCTGCATTATAGCGGCAAGGTGGTCAATAATTCACAGTTGCACTTGGGTGTTTTTATGGGCGACCGTTGCGGCGGCGCGATGCAATTTGGCCCATCGCTGGATAAGCGGAAAATTGTTGGACTTGTGAAAGGGACTTTATGGAATGAATTTCTTGAATTGAACCGGCTGGCTTTTGCGGACTGGCTCCCTCGTAACGGGGAAAGCCGTTGCATCGCCTATGCAATGCGCTTTATTAAGAAAACTTATCCCTGGATGAAATGGATTATCAGCTTTGCCGATGGGACACAGTGCGGCGACGGCACGATATACCGGGCGAGCGGGTTTGTACTGACGGGGATTCGTAAAAACACGTCAATTTGGGAAATGCCAACAGGAGAAAAGTTTAACGATATTGAATGGAAAAACACAAAGACACAGCACAATATTATTTCACGGACGACAGCGACAAAAGGCAAGTATATTTGCGAGTCCGGCGGGGCTTCAATGCAGCCTTTGATTGACATAGGGGCGCACCCCCTTGAAGGCTTTCAGCTTCGCTATATCTATTTCCTCGACCCCACGGCAAAAGACAGGTTGACCGTCCCGATATTGCCTTTCAGCGAAATAGAAAAGCGCGGGGCGGGTATGTATAAAGGAATCAAGCGCGTGACAAAGGCAACCTCTGGCGACCAGTCAGAGGGCGGCGGTGCAATCCCGACCCACGCGCTCCAAGATAAGGAGGTTTAGCATGGCTCGCGGCGGTTATCGTCCCGGCTCCGGGCGGAAAAAAGGAGTCACAAACGCACAGACGGAAGAAGAGCGGCAAATCCGTGAAATGTTGTCGCTGAAAACCAAGGCGAAAGCAAAACTGTTCAACGACCTTTTGGCTAAAATCAGGGGCGGCAATTCGATCACCATCGGCGAGAAAAAAATGATGGACATTCTGGCCGTTGAGCTGGCGGCGGAGATTGACAAAGATGAGACGCCGAAAGTCGAGGGTGCGCCGGAAAATCTTGAACCACTGGCCTATATGCTCAAGGTCATGAATGACCCGACCGAGAATAAGGACTTGCGCGCGAGGATGGCCGTAAGTGCCGCGCCGTATATTCACGTGCGCAAGGGCGAGGGTGTCGGCAAAAAAGAGGATAAGAATGACCGGGCAAAGGTGGCAGCGGCGTCCGGTAAATTTGCGCCGGGGAAGCCGCCGATCAGTTTGGTGAAATGAAAGGAGCGGTCATGTTAGGGAAAAAACAGAAAAGAATTATGGCGCAGTTTGAAACGATAATGAATCACGAAAATGAAATATTTTCCTTGCCTCAAATAAGAGAACTGTTCGGGCTCGGCGAAACATGCGCGTTGCGGGATACATGGATGTATCAACGAGGATTTTTAATCAATGTGGAGCATGGCGTTTGGAAGATAAGGAGATCAGCATGACCACCTCAACCTCATGCCTCGACTGGGAGCGCCGCATCATGGCCGGGGAAAGCCTGATCACTTTCCCGCCGCTTTTCCCAAAAGAGGCGGACGATGCGCTTGCCCAGTTCAAGGAACTTCGACTTGTGGACGTTCTGAACAGACCGACGATAGGCGAGGCAGGACGGCAATGGCTATTTGATTTCGTATCCGCCATTTTCGGCGCTTATGATGAGGGAGCCGGGCGCAGAGTAATTCAAGAATTTTTCTTGCTAGTATCAAAAAAGAATAGCAAATCAACGACTTCGGCTGCGATTATGATGACTGCATTGATCCGCAACTGGAGAGATTCCGCTGAATTTCTCATTGTTGCCCCTACTGTGGAGATCGCGCAGAACTCATTTTATCCTGCCCGCGACATGGTTAACGCCGACGAAGAGCTATCCGACATAATGCACGTTCAAGATCATTTACGGCAAATCACGAATAGAAATACAGGTGCCATGCTGAAAGTTGTTGCTGCCGATAATGAGACCGTAGGTGGGAAAAAAGCAACTGGAATTTTGATTGATGAATTTTGGTTGTTCGGCAAGCGCAACAATGCTGAGAACATGCTTCGTGAGGCGTGCGGCGGTCTTGCGTCACGGCCTGAGGGATTTGTGATATACCTGTCAACACAATCTGATGAGGCCCCGGCTGGCATATTCAAGCAAAAGCTCGATTATGCCCGCGATGTTCGGGATGGCAAGATCGACGATCCGGCCTTTCTTCCGATAATTTATGAGTTTCCGAAAAAAATGATAGAAGAAAAATCATATCTTGACCCGAAGATGTTTTACGTCACCAATCCAAATCTTCATGCATCCGTTGACGAGCAGTTCATTCTCCGAGAGTTCAAGAAAGCCGAGAACGCCGGCCACGAATCTATGACGGGATTTTTGGCAAAGCATCTCAACATCGAAATGGGTATGAATCTCAAAACCTCACGATGGACTGGTGCGGACTTCTGGGAGGCGGCCGCCGGCAAAGTCACGCTGGACATGATCCTTGAGCGTTCCGAAGTCGTTGTGATCGGCATCGATGGCGGTGGGCTTGATGACCTCCTGGGACTGGCCATCATCGGGAGAGACGCGGAGACGCGTGACTGGCTGTTGTGGACTCGGGCGTGGGCGAACCCTATCGCGCTGGAGCGGCGGAAATCAGAGGCGGCGCGGTACAGGGACTTTCAGAAAGACGGTGATTTAATTATCGTGGAAGAAATTGGCCAGGACATCAAGGAAGTCGGGGACATTGTTATGCAATGCGAAAATGCTGGTCTGCTTGATCGAATCGGAGTTGATCCGGTAGGGATTGGTGACATCGTGGATGAAGTTCAGGCGCGGGGAATTGAGCATGACCGCGTGGTCGGTATTCCGCAGGGGTGGCGCCTATCCGGCGCCATTAAAACATTGGAACGGCGTGTGGCGGAAAAGACAATTACGCATGGTGGGCAGGCGCTTATGACGTGGTGTGTCGGGAATGCACGGGTAGAGCCGCGCGGGAATGCGATTATAATCACGAAGCAGGCGAGCGGAACGGGGAAAATAGACCCGCTTATGGCGACGTTGAATTCGGTGGCATTGATGGCACTCAACCCTCAAGCCAGAAAACCAATATCAGTTTACGAAACCAGAGGAATAATAACCGGATAAGGAGAGATGATGAAAGAACTGCCAGAAAAGGAATTACTAAGGCCGGACGAAGTAGCTGCTTATTATTCAGTTTCGACAAAAACGGTTCGTGGGTGGATAGCAACCGGTAAACTTGAAGCCGTAAAAATAGCAGGTTGTCTTTTAAGAATCCGTCGTGAAGCAGTCAAAAAAATAGAAAAACCCACCATTGATTAAAAAACCAGGCTTATGTGTCCGTTTTTGTCCATTAGTGCTTATCTTTTTTAAACTTCATCCGCCATAACAAAGCCGAAAGTTGAACGGTTTTTGAGGGCGCGATGAGTTGAAAATATTTTCATTGCTTCAAAAAATCAGTTTTCGGGATGTTCTTCTTGTCCTTGGTCTGTGCCTTATGGGTTACGGGCTTTTTCTATATGCGCCGTGGCTGGCATTTACCGTTTGCGGAGTGATTATCTTCGTAGGCGGTTTTTTTGTGGTTGAGGAGTGATGGGTATTTTTTCCAGCATACGGCCAAAGGCCCTGTCAACAGATGAAATTCATCGGCTCATCGTTGATTCGTTCGGTGGTGGACAAACATCGTCCGGTCAATCGGTAAACTCAACCACGGCTATGCAAGCGATGGCCGTTCATTCATGCGTAAAGATTAAAGCCGATTCTATCGCGCAACTTCCTTGCCACTTATACGTCGAAAAAGGAAACGAGAAGGAAAAGGCAAAGAGCTTGAGGCTTTATCGGCTTTTGCATAGGCAGCCCAATCGGTGGATGACAGCGCCAGAATTTTGGGGAATGTGCTCTGCCTGCTTAGACCTACGGGGAAATTTTTTTGCACTAAAAACCGGATTTCCGGGAAATGAAGTCAGCGAGTTGATTCCTATTCCGATGGGGCGCGTTCAAGAAGTTCTCCAAGCGCCCGATTTTGGACTGTTTTATAAAATATCGCGTCCCGACGGATCAATAGACATCATTCCCGGCGAGCGGATCATGCACATCCGAGGTCTTGTCTTCAACGGCTATATGGGGATAAATCCTATTCAATACGCACGAGAGAGTGTTGGTCTGGCGTTAGCCACGGAGAAACACGGGGCAAAGGTATTTGCGCACGGTGCAATGATCGGCGGAATTTTGAAACATCCTGGAAGTTTTAAAAACGAAAACACGGCAAAGCGGATCGTCAACGAATTTAACGAAATTTATGCTTCGGTCGAGAATGCCCACAAAACAGCATTACTTGAAGAGGGTATGTCATTCGAGAAAATGCAGATGACATCCGTCGATTCTCAATTCATTGAAGCTCGAAACTTCCAGAAAAAAGAAATCGTTGACCTGTTCTTCGGGTTGCCGTTGTCCATGCTGCAATCCGGCGACAAGGTTGCGACGTATGCAAGCGCCGATGCCTTTGACCTTGAGTATGTCAAGTATGCGCTTACTCCCCGGCTCGTTAATATCGAGATGGCGATTTACCGGGATTTATTGACTGAAAAACAAAAAGAAAATTACTTTGCAAAGTTCAGCACTGGCGGCTTGTTACGCGGCGACACGGCGGCACGGACGGCTTATTATCAGGGAATGGTGAATATTGAGGCCATGAGTCCGAACGAAGTCCGGGAACTGGAAGATATGAACCCATATGACGGTGGGAATGTTTTCAAGACCCGCACCTCAACAACTAAAGAACAGAAAAGCGGTGACAACAAAGGAGACGACGATGAATCTTAAATATCGAAGCCAAAGGAATGCCGAAGCTACGGCTCGTTATTGGAATAAGCCGATTGATAAAGCTGATTGGTATAAAATTGAATCTCTTTCTGAAGATGACACCGAGGTTATGATCTATGATGTTATTGGCTGGCCTTTCAATGACGCCGGTGAATTTGTCCGGGCGCTGTCAGACATTCAAACAAAAACCGTGACTGTCAGGATTAATTCTCCGGGCGGTGACGTTTTTGATGCAATGGCAATTTTTAACGCCCTACAAGCCCATAAATCAAAGATCGTTACCCGCATCGAGTCCTTAGCTGCAAGCGCTGCTTCATTTATCGCATTGGCCGGTAAGGAAGTTCAAGCCTATCAAAATGCAATGTATATGATTCATGATCCGTGGGTTTTCGCCGCTGGTAATCAATATGATCTGCGCGAAATCGCGGACATTTTAGAAAAGATAAGCGGCAATATGGTTGATATTTACTCCCAAAATTCCAGTGTCGGGAAAAAAGAGATCCGGGACATGCTGAAAAACGAAACGTGGTTCACGGCCAAAGAAGCAAAAGAAAGGGGATTCATTGATACCATTATCGATGGCAAGGCAGCAAAGGCTCAATTTGATTTGAGCATGTTTGCGCATGTGCCGGATGGTTTTCAATCCGAAACAAATAAGCCAACTGAAAGAGAAATCGAGAAAGCCTTGCGGGACGTAGGGCTTTCCAAAAAAGAGGCCAAGGCCCTGCTTGCGGGACGTTTGCAGGATACCGACGGCGCGGATGAAGAAGTTTTAGCAGCACAAAACCTTTTAAATAAAATCGGAGGTAAATAGATATGGAACTCAAAGATATTATTGAGGACATCGGCAAGGCATTTGAAACGTTCAAGGCTGAAAACGACAAGCGACTGAAAGAAATCGAAAAGAAGGGTCATACCGATCCGCTGCTTGCGGAGAAAGTGGAAAAGATCAACGCCGACTTGACGGCGATGGGCGACTTAAAGCGGCAGCTTGAAAACGTCGAAGCGGCGGTTGCGCGTAGCCAGTTCCCAGGCGGAGGCGGAACGGAGGTCAACAGGGTAAAAGCCGAACACAAGGCCGCGTTTGAATCGTGGTTCAGAAAAGGCATTGAAGGCAATCTCAAGGATTTGCAGATTCAGGCATCCGCTTCTTCCGGCGACGACACCGCTGGTGGGTTCACAGTTCCCGAAGAGATGGAAGCAGCCATTGACCGTGTTCTTCCCAAAGTGTCGGCTATGCGCCGGTTAGCAACGGTTATCAACATCGGAACCGACGAATATAAGCGGCTTGTCAGCAAGGGCGGCACGACATCCGGGTGGACGGCGGAAAAGGGCGCTCGGGCCGAAACGGATGTTTCCGCGCTGGCGCAAATCATCATCAACGCCAAAGAAATTTATGCCATGCCTTATGCAACCCAGACACTGCTTGATGATTCCCGCATCAATATTGAGCAATGGATTGCCAACGAGGTGGCCAATGAGTTCGCGGAAGAGGAAGGCGCGGCCTTCATTACAGGCGATGGCGTGTCCAAACCCAAGGGAATCGCGTCTTACACAATGGCCGCAAATTCCAGTTATTCATGGGGCGAGGTCGGTTATATCGCGGGCGGCCATGCAACACTACTGAACAGCGCCGACAAGCTGATTGATCTGGTTCATGCGCTGAAAGCGCCTTATCGCAATGGTGCGGCGTGGTTGATGAATGATACCACGCTCGGAAAAATCCGAGTCCTGAAAGACGGGCAAGGGAATTACATCTGGCGTCCTGGTCTGGAAGCAGGTGTGCCGGAAACTCTATTGGGCAAGCCGGTTGAGATTGACGACAATGTAGCCGACATCGGCGCAGGCACCTACCCGGTATTTTTCGCAAACTTCAAACGCGCGTATCTTATCGTTGACCGAGTTGGAATCCGCGTCCTGCGGGATCCGTATTCCGCCAAACCCTATGTCGCCTTCTACACGACGAAGCGGGTCGGGGGAGGCATCATCATGTATGAAAGTGTGAAAACGCTTAAGATTGCAACCAGTTAGGTGGTGTGACGGCGATGCCGAATGGTGTTCAGTGTTTCTCGATAATTACAACTGGGGCCTAAACATGGCCCCATTAAAAAAAACTTAGGAGGAAAAAAGATATGAAAGACCTTCACAACAATATTGAAGTCACCTCGTTACTGCACGCGATTGCCGTTGCCACAACGCAGACCATTACGGACATTGATCTCTCCGGGTGCAATTCTGCGGAATTGGTCATTGACGCAGGAGTGGACGGGGGCGGAGTCGGATTAGACTCAAGCAACAAGATTGTCTTCACGCTCAAACACAGCGACGACGGTACGACATACGCAGCCGTTGAAGACAAAGATATGCTTGGAGTTTCCGATATCACCAGCGGAACGATTCTAACCATTGATGGAACCGATGAAGATGACACCGTGTATCATTTCGGTTATATCGGCGGTAAGCGATATTTAGAGCTTGCCGGAACCGTTACCGGAACGATCTCAATCCCGTTCTCGATCAGTTTGGTCAAAGGTCACTTGCAGGATTCGCCCGTGATCTAACAGTAATTCCGGGCGGTCTTTCGGGGCCGCTCGGATAAGAAAAGGAGAAATAAAAAATGAGTGATACGACCTATCAATCAAAGGTTTACCACAAGCAGGGCGGCGACGAAGAAGTGGTTGCCAGCGGCGGTCAAATTACCGTCGAATCCGGCGGCGCTATAGACGTTGAGTCTGGTGGATCCTTAAAAATTGCCGGAACCGCTATCAACGCGACGGCGGCACAGCTTAACACCGTGTCCGTTCCTGCATCCGGAGTGGAAGTTGTTACGGAGACAAATGTTATTCTGGCGGCTGAAAGCGGAAAAACATTTTTCCTTAATGCAGCGGCGGGGTTCCAATCGACGCTTCCGGCTCCGGCGGCGGGGCTTAGATTTACGTTCATCGTAAAAACCGCCCCGACTTCCAATGGTTATACTATCGTTACTAATGGCACGACACAGAAAGTTCTCAAGGGGTTATGTGTTATCGCGGCTGATGCCATCGGGGACGTGTCCGCCGGCGGAACTACGGCAACATTTGTTCACAACCAAGCACTTGCGGGAGACCGGATAGATATGATCTGCGATGGAACAATCTGGTATATGGTTGGCTATGCACAGGTGACGGCGGCCATTACAATTACAGGTGAATAAGATTTTTAATCAGGCCGGGTGAAATTCCCGGCCTTTAACCCCAAAAAAGAGGAGGGTTTAAAAAATGACAGTTCAAGCAATAGGCGCAACCAACAATCGTTTCATCGGCCTTTCCACGGATACGAAACCAACAAGTGTCAATGCAGGCGCAACATTCTTCGAAGTTAACACCGGTCTTATGTTCATCTATACCGGTTTTGCCTGGTTGCCGAAATCATACATGCCGGAAACGACCATCAATTATAAACAGATTTCGCTTGCACAGGCAGAGGCAGTTTATGACGTAATGACAGCCACGGCGCAAGCACTATTTATTGATGCCGTGATTGTCCATGTTCCAGATGATCTACATTCCGTAGCAACATTCACCGGCATTTCGGTTGCGACGGATGACGTTGCAGCCATTGAGATACTTTCAGCGGTAGCGGGCGCAAAGGCAAATCTGACCGGCAATTTCTTCTATACATTCCGTGGGCCGGTCGTGACCGCGGTGACTAAGAAAATTCAGTTGACCATCGGCGGCGGGTCGGCTGGCGCGGGCAAGATTGCGGACGTAACAGTTTTATGGCGGCCTCTGGTGGCCGGTGGATATTATCTTAACGCTTAAGGTGAAGTATGAAAACCGTCCAAACAGTAGCGCCCGTTTTACTGCCAATCAGCCTCGCAGAACTGAAATCGCACCTTCGCATTGATTCCGGCACCTTTGATGGGAACCTGACTCTGACGCAATGCCTATCCTATGGGGCAAAGGGTATCAGTGCCGGTGGTGCTTATACCCACGTCGGAACTGGCGTGGACGTGCTCGGGAAACAGGCCGATGTTATTGTCCACCACGGAACGAACGGGGATACTGGAACCGTTGACACGAAAATTCAGGAAGCCGATGTTTTGACCGGGCCTTATAACGACTGGACTGGTGGTGCGTTTGCCCAAGTCACCACGGCTAACGATAACGCCGACTATAAAAAGCAATATACCGGATCGAAGCAATATATACGAACGGCGTCGAAGGTGCTCCTGGCTGCCTGCGAGTTCGGAACGTCCGTCCTCGTGAACGAAGCGACGACGGCAGAAGACGACCTGCTACTTGAGAAGCTCCAAAGCGCCATTGAAGACGCAGAAGACTTCACAGGACGGCAGCTATTGACGGCCACTTACAAGGGGTATCTCTGTTGCTTTCCAACCAAGGATTACATTGAACTTCCCTTTGGCAACCTTCAATCAGTCACGTCTATCACATATAAAGACACGGACGGGACTGAAACAACGATGATCGAAGGCACCGACTATCTGGTTGAGACAAACGTTGCTGCGGTGCTGGGCGGGGATCAAGTCGGGCGGATTGTGTTGCCCTATGGCGTGAGCTGGCCGTCTGTTACTCTTTACCCGTCGAACCCTATTACGATTGAATTTGTTTGCGGCTGGGAAGCGGCGGATTATGTCCCGAGCAAGATCAAACAGGCAATCATGTTAATGGTGGCGGATCGTTATGCAGACCGGGGCGAACCGATTATCGGCACGCTGGTTTCGGCAGAATCACGAAGCACGAAGGCAGTTCACAATCTACTTTATGCACATAAGTTGTGGAGTTTTGCATGTTAAGAAGCGGCGATTTAAACAAACGTATAGAGATTCAGGCCCCGACGAAGGTTAGCGACGGCATGGGGGGATTTACAACTGTCTGGACAACGCTTAGAACAATAAACGCGGCGATATGGGATGCGACAAGCAACGAACGGAATCAGGCAAGCGCGACAACTTTGATTATTAGTCACCGGATTAGGATCAGGCATTTGAGCGTTTTTAAAAGTTCGTGGCGGCTAAAATACAACAACCGTTATTTTGCGATTGTGAGCATAGTCAACCCGGGCGAGAAAAATGAATACTATGATTTGTATTGTAAAGAGGCGACATGAAAAACATCCTGACAGCCATATACTCCAAATTTACAGGTTCTGATTTAAGCTCCTACGTCGGTGGGCGCATTTACTTGGATCAGGCCCCGGATAACTGCGAGTTTCCCTATGTTGTTTATTTTGTCGTGTCCTCAACGCCAGATGACGCGTTCGTTAAGAAGGGTCAACAAACATTGATTCAGGTTTCGCTTTTCAGTGCGAACCCATCGGCTGTTGAAATCAGCACCATGTATGGGTATTTAAAAACGTTGTTTGACGACTGTTCGATGACCATTACAAGCAATACATTGGCATGGATGCACGAAGTCAATTTAACAACGATGGTGGAAGATATTACAGTTGCAGATGGCGTTCAGAGCGTGAAGCATTGGGCGGCGGATTATGAAGTAGTCACACAGGTATCGTCATAATGGAAAAAAACTTATCTGACATAACTCGAGCGGAGTGGATAGCATATCGGTGGATTGAGGAACCTCAAGCGATGGGGAGCGACGAAAGAATTTTTATGACCGACGGTAAACGGACACCCGACGAAGCGGCGGAAGCGGCTGAAGACTGGGATTCCACGGCGGAAGAAAGGGCGAATACATATGAAAAATAAAAACATCATAGCGGTTCAAAATCTTATTCGGTGCCTGCCAATTAACGCATTGGAGAATGCCGAAGTTGTGGCGAACCTTGTCCGGGCCTTTGGAATTGTTCAATGGGGCCCGGATGCTTTCGGAGAGGATGAGAAATTTAAAAATGCTTCTGTTGAAATGGCCGGTATATATCAGACCCCTAATCAGATAGCCAAGGCACTGGTTTATTTATCTTCACTTAAAATCAATTCATATCTGGAAATTGGTATTTTTCAGGGGGGAACATTCCTGTTTATATCGGAATATCTAAGGAGATTCAACCCGGATATAAAATGCCTTGGAATTGACCCTACTCAGTTTCTCAACGACGAAATACGGGCAATCATAGAAACTAATCTGTTCATGTCATTCAAATCGGTGAACAGTGACCAACTTTCCGGCAAGGAATTTGATCTTGTGTTTATTGATGGCGATCATATTGATGGATGGGTGAAGCGGGATTATGACAACGTCGGTCAATATGCAAAGATTTGTATGATCCACGATATACAGGAATTAAGTTGTCCAGAAGTAGTAGAATTTTGGGAGACAATCAAAGGGAAAAAGCCAGTCACATTTCTTGACTATACATCCGTCAATCCCTCTCAGGGAATCGGGATTATCCATAATGAGAAGAAAGGGAAAGCATGAAGAATATCCATCTAATAATGCCTTTTATGCGGCACGAAAATAAGGAAAAGCTGATTGAGGCTTACCGGCCGATGAGGGTGATTCTTCATCCGATCATGTTTCTGAATGAACTTACCGCCTTTAAAGAGGAGCTATGGATAAAACCTTTTATCATTCCAATGGACTCGAAAGACTGCAAGGTGATGATGCCGGGGAACTTCAAGCGGAACTGGTTCATAAAGAACTGCCCCATATCAGATGACGACTACTATGTGACGGTCGATGATGACGATATGTATGAGCCAAACGTCTTTGACGAAACCCGAAAGATGGATGATGACATTGTAATCATCTCCATGAAACGCGGTTATCAGATTCCGAGAGATACCCCTCAGATTCGGCGGTATCCGACGACGACCTTAATCGCCAGCCCCGAAAACATCCGGGTAGGAGAGATCAGCGCACAACAGTCTTTTGTCAAGGGGAAAATATTCAAGGGTCATTTCTTCAATGAGGAATATCATTGTTGGGACGGTGAAATGGCAATTCACCATAAAGAGGATGATGAACAGATCGCCTACCGGCCTGACCTGTTTGTGCTGTTCAATTTCTATGAGCCGGGACGCTGGGAAAAGGGGCTTGATATTTCTTTCGGCGTTATGGTCAACGATCCGCTGCGCCTCAACATGGTATTGCAGCAATCGAAGTTCCCCAAAAAAACCAAATGCCATTTCATCAAAAACCCGGAAAGCGCCACAAAAGGCTTAAACTTTCTGCTTGATAAGATTGACGCCGACGGTGCGGACGTTGGTATATTGACACATCAGGATATGTATTACGGCGCGGGATGGATAGATCAGGTGAAAGATCAGCTTTCAAAACTGCCTGATAATTGGCTGTGCGCCGGGATTATTGGAAAGGACATGCAGGGGCGCATTGCCGGACAATTTCATGATATGAGAATCCCGCTGGACTTCAACACGAAACACATTCATGAGTTTCCGCAACCGGCATGCTGTTTCGATGAATGCTGTTTGATATTCAATATGAAGAAGGGATTTCGGTTTGAAGAGTCCTTCGAGGGATTTGACCTTTACGGGACGCTTTGCGTGTTGAAGGCTTGGGAAATGGGTGGTAGCGCATGGGTTATTGACGCCTACGCTCAACACTATTGTATGAGGTCATTCGAATGGTACCCCGATGATCTTTTTGTGCAAAACTTTAAAAGACTTTATGAGCGGTTTAAAAATATCAGAGTTGATTCGACGGCGCTGGGGCTACCCCCAGACGGGGAATTAATATTTGAAACATCGGCGGCAATAGGAGAGGAAAAGAAAGTAGCTTAAATACAAAAACAGGAGGAGATTAAAATGAAAATTTCAGGNNAAGGTTCAATATGGTTCGGTCGTAGTGGCCGAACAGGTAAGTTGGTCAATGAGTGGTGTTTCAATGCCGACGGCCAAAGCGCCCACGGCATTTCAGGACACGGGAATGGCGGTAAAGGAAGCCGTTGAATTGCCGGATGCGGGGACATTGGAATTTAACGGCAACTGGGATCCGTCCGACGCGGTTCAGCAATCGCTTCATACGGCATGCGCGGGAGGGACGCATTTGACGAACCTGTATCTCTACGCGAACACTTCCACGTTCTGGCGTGTAGGAACGGGCGGTTACATCATCGTAACAAAGTCGCAGGCGATCACTCTGCCCCGTAATAATTTCGGGACGATTTCGTTTGCCGGCGACATTTCAACTGCGGCAATGGAACAGGTCGGCAGCGGATCGTAAAAAGCGATGCGTTTAAATGCCCTACATTCAACGATCTCGGAGCAAAAAGCTAAACACCCGGGATAGAAAGGTAAAGTTTTATGACAATTTTCAACGATAACGGAACCCAGGAAAGCCAGGGAGTCTGGTTTAAATTCCAGACCTCGCACTTTGACTTTGAGAAAAAGGAGACCGTGTTTGATCCACCGGCGGATGATGCGGCGGAGTTTTGCGTCCGGTCTTTGGTGCCGTTCTTTTCGAAGCAATTAAAAACGCGAAAAAAGAAATCTGAATTTATATTCAACCCGTCAACCAGGGCGATGGAGCGGATCAGTTATTATCCCGATCCGACTCCCGAAGAAATTCAGAAAGAACAAGAGGATGCCTGGGAGTATCTTATCACCGGCATAAAAAACG
>DFZJ01000131.1:8608-21088 GCA_002382045.1 Syntrophaceae bacterium UBA4059 | reverse complement strand
TTTGCTTTTATCATTCCGGTTTACAATCATGCCGCAACGGTGGCGGAAGTCATAAAACAGGTGCAGGCGTTTGGTTATCCTGTTTTTGTGGTGGATGACGGATCGACCGACGAAACACCGCAGCGCCTGGCTGAAATCAAAGCCATACATCTGCTGCGCCATGAAACGAACCAGGGCAAGGGGGCGGCGATCTGGACGGGTTTTATGGCCGCGTCCGGTTTGGCCGATTATGCGATCACGCTGGATGCGGACGGACAGCACTATCCCGAAGATGTCTTCACGCTGATGGACGCGATTCCCGCCAAAAAGCGTCCCATAGTGGTCGGAGCACGCGAAGGCATGACGGCTGCACAAGGCGCTCATATTCCCTGGACCAGCCGTTTTGGCCGGGAGTTTTCCAATTTCTGGGTTCGGATGTCCGGCGGACCAAAACTCTCTGATTCTCAGAGCGGCATGAGAATTTATCCGCTGCCGGAAGCCTTGAGCCTTGATATAAGGGCCAAGCGTTTTCAGTTTGAGGTGGAGATTCTGGTGCAGGCCCATCGCAGAGGCATTCCCATCATCGAAGCGCCGGTGCGCGTGTCTTACCATCTTGACGGATCAAGAATTTCCCACTTCCGCCCGTTGGTCGATTTTTTACGCAACGCCAAAACATTTACCCGTCTGATTTTTACCCGGATATTTACCCGGCATTGATCTTACAATTGCCGCTTGAATTTACACGACGCCCTGTGATACCCTGCAATTCAATGTGGGCGCTGTTGTCATGCCATAAACGTGCAAGGGAGATAAAAATATTGCCGGTTGCTGACGTTTCCAGACAGGATTTGTTTAAAGCCTGTGAATCGCTTTTCGGAACGGATATCGACGTATCGGTCGAATTTTTACGATATCTGAAACCGGCCGGTGTGAAGGCGGCTTATCGTAAAAAAGCGATGGAAACGCATCCCGATCGCGCGGTGGTGATGGACGGGAAGCCCGACTTCATGGCGGACCGCTTCAAAGAGATCAGCCTGGCCTACCAGTTGCTTCAGGAATTTATGGCCGCCCCCTGGAAGTATTCGCTCACGGAAGGCGGGGCGCTTTACGAACGAAAGAGACCGCCTGCCGCCCAGGCTACCCGCAGAAAAAATGCCGGCGTTAAAGTGGAGTCGCTCTATGCGGGCCGGATGCCGTCCCGGAGGCTTCTGTTCGGTCAGTATCTTTACTATGCGGGGCATGTTTCCCTCTCCACGCTCATTAAAGCGATTGTCTGGCAGCGATTGCAGCGGCCGTCCGTCGGCGCCATTGCGGTAAGCTGGGGTTGGCTGGAAGGCGCCGATGTTGTCGATATTCTGCGTCACAGAAGGTATGGCGAGAAATTCGGCGAATGCGCTTTTCGTCTGGGCCGACTGTCGCGGTATCAATTGTCGCGGGTGCTGGAAAAGCAAAAACAGGCGCAGCCGTTAATCGGAAAATACTTCATCGAGGAAAATATCCTGTCGCCCGCGGAAATATTCAGCCGAATCATTGAAATGAAAATGCATAACAAGAAATTCTGGACATACTAAGTTTGGGGCAAGGTCCAGTCGTTAGGGTTTCATTTTTCCATCCCTGATTTTGAAATGTCTTGAGCGTTCAGTTTCGATTCTTCAGCGTCCTCTTGGGGAGGCTCAACCTTCGGCTTTCGCCGGAAATGCAATATTCTCTGAAAAAAGCGGCTGAATTTCTTTTCAGGTTTGATTGGCCCCGCATGGGGGGAGTTGACCCGCAGCAGGTAGTCATAGAAAATTTTTCCTTCATTAAAATTCGGATTCAGTTTCAGCGCGTTGGCCAGAAACTCCTCCGCTTTGTCCGAATTTCCCGCCTCAAAATGAGCGCGCCCCATGTTGTAGTGCAGGTTTTCATCTGCAGGCGCAATCATGATGGCATTGGCATAGTTTTTAACGGCTGCCTCAAATGACTTGTCGATGCGGCACTGCATGCCGAGATCATTGTAGTGAAACGCGACAGCTTCCTGAATATCTTCACTTTCGTTGATGATTTCCATGGCCTGCGCCATGTTTTCCTGATCGATAAACTCAATGGCCTGCGCGATTCTTTGTCGCTGCCGGTCCTGCTGCTTCTGTTTTTCCCGGTCGATTTCCAGCCGCTGGGTTTCGGAAGCTTCTTCATCTTTTCTAACCCGTTCAACAATGTCTTCTTCCTGGGCGACGATCATGCTCTTAATAAATTCCAGGTTGGTCTCCAGGTCGGTATCGCCAAACGACACCGTGCCGAAAATTTCCTGAAATTTCTTGTGGGCCGACAGGTTTCTTAAAAAAAGTTCAATGCCCTGATTCAGTTCGCTCTTTTCTTTTTCTGTTTTGGGGATGGCCTGCGTTTTTTCTATAACTTCTTTAAAGGCAATGAGACAGGCGGCAATTTTGCTTTGCTTGAGCTGCATCTCACATTGATGAAATCGGTGGAAGAGTTCCGTGATGTTGGTAATTTTGGATGCCACGTGTTTCTCCCCTTTTTATTTACGGCAAATAAATGGAAAATACGCCGCCGCCCATGTTGCCGCCGTTCACGATAGAGATGAAACCTTTTTTGCCCTGATTGACGTGCATGGCGGCAACCATCATGGAAAAATACAGGCCCAGTCCGGTGCTGCCGGTTTTAAAATCGATTTCCTGTTTAAATTCGGGCTGTTTATTTTCGTTGATCAGCATGGAGGGCGGATAGCCCTCGCCGTCATCTTCGATCTGGATAACCAGATAGCCGTTGTCCGTCGATGCTTTTATTTTAACCGTGTTTCTGGCATACCGGAAAGCATTGTTGATAATATTGTCCAGGACGCCCTCGACCAGATTGCGGTCAAACGCCCGGAAAAGACCGTCTCCGCATTCCGTAATCAGTTTGATCCCGCGGGACGAAAGCAGAATTTCATGGGCAACGGCGACATCTTCCAGGAATTCGCTGATGGCGTGGTAATCAATATTCGCGACCAGTTGCGATTTTTCGGCTTTGTAAAGTGACAAAAGCCGGATCAGGCTGTTGTTTAAACGTTTGATTTCATATTGCAGCATGTAAAATTCAGAATGCCTCGCGCAGTTCTGTTCACGGCAACTGGCCATGATGTCTTCCAGATTGTTGAATAAAATACCCAGGGAATTTTTTGTATCGTGCAGGGTTAAGGCCAGGATATCGGCAAAACTCATTTTATTTTCCATTTTTATTCCTCGGCGGAGAGTTCTCGATACATAGCCAGAAGCGCAGCAAGATCGGCGTAACTTTCGTCAATTTTCCTCACGCTGTCAAGATATGTTTTGGCCTGCGCAAGACGATCCCCGCTGACGCCCTGTTCTTTCATGTAAAGCATCAGGACATGCGCGGCATTGGCGTTGATGATTTTATTTTCCGGCAGATGCGCGGCCGCTTTTTCAAAATAGGTGATGGCTTCTGTAAGATTTCCATCTTGAGCCAGCTTAACGCCTTTATTGTTGAGTTCGATAATTTCATCCCGCGTGGTTTCAATCAAGGCTTCACCTTGTTCGGTCATGCCCACTTCCTTGAAAACGGCGCGGATGTTATCCAGAACTTCGTCATTGTCGTGATGGCTCTCCACGATATTTTTAATGATGGCTGTGCCTTTTTGAGTATCTCCCGCCGCCAGATAGGCCTCGGCCAGATCAAGCGCCAGATCGCCGGGGATCTCGCCTGCCATCTCCGCGGCGGATTTCTGCGCTTTGTCCAGCGCGCGCTTTGCTTCGTCGGTTTTGTGCATTTTGGTATAAACGTAACTTTCGGCGACGCTTAAATGCAGACGTGTATCGATCGAGTCCGGGAATTCTTTGATCGCGTTTTCCAACACTTTCAGACTCTCCTGAGGCGCGTCGCGATGAACGAGGGTTTTAGCCAGATTGGTGTAGTCGGAGGGGTTTTTATAACAGGAATATTTGCCCTGATCTACCACGCTTTTGAAAGAGGTTTCGGCAGTGGAAAAATCGTCATTGCGATAAGCGAGACTGCCGAGATTTTTTTGTCTCAGCAGGGCTCTGGGTGAAATTTTAACGGCTTTCATCAGGACTTGTTGCGCTTCCCGGGGGTTGTGCATTTTGATCAGGGTTTGGGCCAGATAATCATAAGCGGTCATGATTTTGTTGTTTTGGGCGATAATATGTTCAAAAATAGTTTTTGCCCGGTCATAGTTGCCCAGAAGAAAGTCCACACGGCCCCGTCCCAACTGAGCCCAGGCCACATGACCCATCAGCAGAATATTATCGTAAAATTCCGCGGCTTCGCCGTATGCTCCCTTTTTGAGGAGGGTCTCGCCTTTGAGTTTCATGATTTCGGAAAGATTGCCCGGTCTTCGGGCAAGCAGTTCATTGCAGAGTTGAATCGCATGATCAAAGTTGTTTTCGTCGATCGCTGTTTCGATATCCCGGAGATTGAGCTTTTTTGCAGCGATGTTTTTAATTCTGTTGATCAGAACTTCCTTGGCGAAAGGTTTCATGAGGTAGTCATCCGGCTTATATTCCATTGCGCCCATGATCATTTCCGCCGTGTTTTCGGCCGTCAGCATGATGAAGATGGTGGCGGAGTTGATGTACCCGCGGAATTTGCCTTCTTCCAGGACCTGCTGTCCGTTTTTTCCGGACCCCAGATTATAATCGCACAAGATGATGTCAAATTTGCGAACAGCCATTAGTTTGATGGCTTCTTCGCCGGAGGCGGCGTCATCAATAAACAGGATGCCCAGCGAACGCATCATGTTTTTGACGGTCAGACGAAAATTAAAAAAGTCGTCAACGATCAGAACTTTTTTCGTTTTCAAATTGATTGGCGGTTTGTCTTCCTGTTTCACTGCCTGCTCGATATGAAATTATTTTATTTGTTTTTAGATTAGCATAGCTTGCAGAAAAAAATAATATTTTTCTTCCGGTTTATCGCTTGCCAGTGTCCGGGAAATATGGTTAAAACAATCGCAGAGGACAAAAAATAGCTCTGATATTCCAAAGGTTTGCATGTCACCGCCAAAATACTCCATAAAATGGTCGATTGTTATTGTTGCCGCTCTGGTGGTCGGGCTGCTTTTTTTCTGGGAAACCAGCCACTTGAAAATTGAAACCGATATCTTGGAATCCATGCCGCAAAACGATCCGGTGCTGGCATCGGCGCGTCAGGTGATCAGTCATTTGCCCATTCAGGACAAAATATTCATTGATCTGGAACAGACAGGAACTGATCGCGCCCAACTCGTTCGAGCGGCCTCACTTGTGGCAGTCAAATTAAACAAGAGCGGTTTATTTACCAAAATCGGCATCAGCGACGAGGCGGAAAATTTTCCGGAACTGATTGCGCATGTCAGCGGTAATCTGCCGTCGCTCTTGAGCGCGGCTGATCTGGAACAAAAAATTGTTCCACTGCTCAAGCCTGAAAAAATACGGGAAGCGATGGCCCAAAACCGCCAGAGCCTGGGGGATTTGGAAGGAATTGGCCGGGCGGAAATGATGGCCAGAGATCCCTTGGGATTTTCGGGCGTTATTCTGGGACAAATGGCTACGCTGCTGCCGGCGGGTAATGCTCAGTTTTATTCGGGTCAGCTCATTTCCGCCGACGGCCGGCACGCATTAATCATCGCCCGGATATCCGGATCGGGAACAGACACGGCCAAAGCCGCTCAAATTGAAAAACTTCTGGAGGATTGCCGGCAGGATTTGAAGGCCCATGCAGATTTAAAAGATCAATATATCCTGACATCCGTGGGCGCTTACCGCGCGGCGCTCGATAACGAAACCCTTGCCAGGCGCGACGTGCAGTTGGCCATCACGTTAACGACGGTGTGCATCATTTTGCTGATCCTCTTCGCCTTTCCCCGTCCGCTCATCGGTCTTCTGGCCCTGCTGCCTTCGACTGTGGGGGCGATTGCCGCGCTTTTTGTCTGCTCTTTTTTGTTCAAATCCCTATCCATCCTGTCTATTGGTTTCGGCGGTGCGATCATGGGCTTTACGGTTGATATGGGAATGGCGTATCTGCTTTTTCTGGATCAGCCTTACACCACCTACGGCAAACAAGTGGCGCGCGAGGTTTGGCCGGCGGAGTTCATGGCAACGGTGACGACCGTTGGCGCATTCCTCCTGCTTCTGATCAGCGACTTTAAAATTCTGGCTGAAATCGGCGTCTTTTCCGCGCTGGGTGTTGCTTTTGCCCTGCTATTTGTTCATTTTGTTTTTCCGAAAGTATTTCCGTCCATGCCGCCTTCCAAGCGTCGGACCAACCGCTTCCTGTTTAATGCCGTAATCAAAATTGCCGCCCCCGCAAAGTGGAAGTTGGTCGCCGCGATTATCTTTGGTTTGATCATGCTGATTTTTGCCGAACCGGTCTTCCATGTCGATTTGCAGGCCATGAATTCCATAAGCAAAGAGACGATCAGCGCCGAGAAGAAATTACAGGAGACCTGGGGGAATCTTTCCGGCCGAAGTTACGTTCTGCTGGAAGCGTCAGATCCGGGGGAATTGCAGAAAAAAAATGAGCAATTGATGACGCTTTTGGCAACGGATGTGCGGCAGGAAAAACTGGCCCCGGTATTTCTTCCATCCGTTTTATTTCCCTCTCAACAATCGGCTCAAAGTAATTTTGACGCCTGGCGCAGGTTCTGGAATAAAGATCGCGTGGCTGGATTGAAGCGTGACCTGGATGCGTCGGCGCGGGAAAACGGCTTTGCGCCTGATGCGTTTGACCCCTTCTGGAAAATCATTCATCAGGGAGCTCCCGGTGTCTTCGAAATGCCGGAAAAATATTTTGCAATGCTGGGCATTGCCAAAAGTCCGGGAGGTTTCACGCAATTGAGTCTGCTGACCGCCGGGAAAAATTATAATGCGGCTGATTTTTTTAACAAAGTTTCCGCTACGGGGTTTGTCAAACTCTTCGACGCTGATTTGTTCAACAAAAAGCTCAGCGATGTTCTGAAAAATCTTTTTCTGGAAATCGCACTCATCATCAGCATCGGGCTTGTTCTCATCACCTTTTTACATTTTCTGGACTGGCGTTTGTCGCTTGCGGCGCTGGCGCCGGTTGTCTTCGCCCTATGCGCCACGCTGGGCACATTGAAGCTGATCGGCCATCCGCTGGATATTCCCGGCATCATGCTGTGGATTATCATTATGGGAATGGGGGATGATTACGCGCTTTATTATATCTGCCATTATCAGCGTAACTTTGATGAAAAACTTCCGGCCATGCATACCATCAAATTTTCGATGTTTCTGTCAGCCTGCACCACATTAATCGGTTTCGGCGTTCTGATTTTTGCCAGCCACCCGCTCTTGAAGAGCATCGGGATCGTTTCTTTTTTTGGCATCGGCTATGCGATAATCGGGGCCTACTTTATTTTGCCGGTTCTGATGGAAAAAATATTCGCGCCCACGCCCTATCCATCCGGTGGCTTTGTCGTCGGTTCAAGGGAGCATCTGAAGCGGACGATTTTGCGCTACCGGCATTTGCCCGCTTATCCGCGGGTTTTTGCCCGGCTGAAAATTCTCATCGATCCGATGTTTAAGGAACTGGATCAATATGTGAAAAATCCCCGCAGAATGATGGATATAGGCTGCGGATTCGGCGTGCCGGCCGCCTGGCTTCTGGAAATTTATCCGCAGGCGCAGGTGTTTGGCCTGGAGCCGGATGAAGAAAGGGTGCTCATTGCCGGCCGTGTAATCGGGACACGGGGTTATGTGCAGGTCGGGCGCGCGCCTGATTTGCCGGATGTGGAAGGTTTGGTGGATTACGTCATGATGCTGGATATGATGCACCTGATTACCGATGAAGAATTACGGCTTGTATTGCAACGGATTTACGTTCAACTGGAAATCGGCGGCACACTGCTGATTCGTGCGACCGTGCCTTCGGGACGAAAAGTTCCCTGGAAGAGATGGATTGAGGGGATACGCCTGAAGCTGACCGGCATGCAGGAGCGTTTCCGCCGCGAAGAAGCAATTGCCGGTTTCCTGTCTTCCGCCGGATTTGACGTCACCGTTCATGGTTCACCGGCAGCCGGTGTGGAAGAAAAGTGGTTTGTGGGGATCAAAAAATAGGTTCAATGTTCATACCCCAAAGGGCACGCGTACCCCTGTGGGGTGCAAGCAGTTCACGGGTCATAAAAAATATTTGAGGAATGGGAAAATGTCTTCTTCACCTGTCATTATCGGTGCAGCGCAGTTCACGCAGCACAAAAAAACAAAACAGCCCCAGGACCCGCTGGGTCTTATGGCCAAGGCCGGCCAGGATGCACTTTGCGATGCAGGTGCATTGCGGCTGAAGGATTTCATTGATTGCGTGTATGTGATGAATTTGTTCCAGTGGTCCTACCGGGACGCGCCGGGTATGCTTTCGGCAAGGCTTGGTCTCCAGCCACGACAAACCTTTTATCTTCCGGTTGGAGGCAATTCGCCGCAGTTGATTGTCAACAAAGCGGCCCGGGACCTGGCCCAGGGGCGCTGCAAGGCAGTGCTCATGACCGGCGCGGAAGCCATCTACTCGCTGCGTCGGGCCATGAAGGGGGATGTTGTGCTTACCTGGCCTGAGAGCCTGCCTCCCGATCGCATCGACGGAGAGAATACCAACGGTGTGGATGAGCTGGAGATACGATACGACCTCTTCCTGCCATCGTTTATGTACCCGTTATTTGAAACATCCCTGCGGGCGTCAGCAGGCAGGTCTCCTGAAGAGCACCTGATGTTTATGGGGCAGTCCTTTGAGCGTCTTTCCCGGATTGCCTCCCAAAATCCCTTTGCCTGGTCAAAAAACGCATTGTCGGCTCAAATGATCGCCACCCCTGGGCCGGACAACCGGTATGTCGGTTATCCCTATACCAAGTATATGAATGCTAATGTCAATGTGGACCAGTCTTGTGCGATCATCATGACCACGGAAGATGGCGCGCGGTCCCTGGGCATCCCTGAGGATAAATGGGTTTATCCCGTGGGCGGCGCGGATTTCAATGATGTCTGGCATGTCACGCGCAGGCCGTGTCTTCACCGGTCGCCGGCCATCCAAAATGCGTCCCGCATAGCCCTTGAACAGGCGGATCTGACCCTGGATGATATCGATGTGTTCGACATCTACAGCTGCTTTCCTTCAGCCTTTGAGATTGCGAGGCAAGAAATTGGTATTCCGGAAAATGACCCGAGGGACTTGAGCGTAACCGGCGGGCTTCCCTTCTTTGGCGGTCCGGGGAATAACTACACCCTGCATGCCATCGCCGCGGTCGTTGATCTGATCAGGAAAGACCGCGCGCGGAAAGCGATGGTGACGGCCAATGGATGGTATCTGACCAAACACTCAGTCGGTATTTACTCAGGTTCGCCTTCCAGAAATCAATGGGAGGACCGGGATGATTCGCCCGTGCAGCGATCCATCAATGCCGAGGCTTTGCCTGCGCCGGTGGAGAGGGCATCAGGAATTCTTACCGTTGAGGCCTATGTCATCCGACACGATCATGCAGGCCAACCGCTTACCGGGACTGCCATCGGAAGGCTTGAAGACGGCCAAAGGGCTCTCGCGAACATTGAAGCGGATCGGGAAGAGTTTCTGCTGATGGAGAAGGTAGAACTGGTAGGTCAGCAAGGCCCCGTCCGGTATGATGAGAAAACGGGCAGGAATTCAGTCCTGTTCAATCTTCATGGATAACTCATGATTGTTCCCCTGCCGGCAATTCACGTCGCTCCTCTAACGCTTGCTCGATCAACCGGCGTTCCCTGTTGATTTCCAGCCGCAGTTGTTCTTCACTGGGCAGGTTGGGCAGGTATTTCGAAGCAAAAATCTGTTTACGGTCGTTGAGTACGGAATAGCGGGCAACGGTGTCGCTTTTTTCCGTGCAGAGAATCAGCCCGATCGTCGGGTTGTCATCCCAGGCTGTGTACAGACCGTCAAACATCCGGACATAGCCATCCATTTGCCCGACATCCTCATGCGTCAGCTTACCCAGTTTCAGATCGATCAGCAGATAGAATTTTAATCGGCAGTGATAGAAAACGAGATCAATAAAGCGGTCATCCTCCTCGATGCGGATATGCTTCTGACGCGCGACGAAAGCAAAGCCGTTGCCCAACTCCAGGAGGAAACGCTGCAGATGGTTGATGATCGCCATTTCCAGATCCGATTCGCGCAGTTCGGCAAAGTCAGGATAGCCGAGGAATTCCAGAACATAAGGATTCTTGAGCATATCGGTTGCGCAGGGCTCCGTTTTCTGTAACTTGCGTCCTTCGGCAATGATTTTATCCGGTTGCTGGCTGTGCAGACAACGCTCGTAGTATTGCGTGTGAATTTGCCGCTCCAATGTGCGCTTGTCCCACCCGCCCTCAACTGCTTCGCGCTCGTAGAAATCGCGGGCATCCAAGTTCTCCACCCGCATCAGGGCGCGGTAATTCGACCAGGAAAGCTGCGGAGAAAAGCCTTGCTGTAATTCGTCACCCGTTGCGTGACTTTTTTCGCGGGCATCAATTCTTTTCCCATCGGGCGGAGAATGGCCGTCTGCTGAGATTTCCTACCCATTGGGTACTGAATTCGCCCCTTGACGGATTAAGTACCCAATGGGTACTGAATGTCGGAATCCATCGTAACTCTTGTACTATAGGCCAGATAGAACTTCCTGAAATTCTGAAGATTGGGAACGGAAAAACCATTTCCGAATCGCTTGGTCAACCGTGTGGACAAATCCGACAGCAGTTCCTTGCCGTACGGGGCTCGCTCCTCGCCGGCTCGAAGGTCTTGGACGATCTCCCGACCGATCAGCCAGTAGGCCAGCACCATGTTCGTGTTGACCGCCCGGACGACGTTGCCCCGCGCCTGCTCGAGGATCGAAACGATGCGGTCAAAGAGCACAGCCGGTTTAGCAGCGGGGACTTTGCCCCTTGGCTTTTTTGATTTAACTTGAGTTTCCATGATATACCCTAATCAACATTAAGTCATTCCGGATAATATTTCCGCCATCATAACATGAACGGTTTTAGTTAAAAAATGCTTTTCTGCGAGTGATGAGCAAATAATATATTGAATAACTGACAAAATTATATTTAATACGGTCCGTAAAATAACTGTCTGGGCGGTTGATCTCGGGATCAGGAAATGTCATGAAAAAAATGACTTACAAAGTAGTGCTTTTTCTTTCTCACAAGCTGGGGCTGTGGTTTTTTCAAACTTTATCCTGGTTTATTGCCACCGGTTATTTTTTTCTGTTTCCGGCGCGCGTGGCGGACAGCCTGAAATTCTATCGGGCGCTTTTTGCCGGACGCGGTTTTTTTTACCATCTCTACTGCGTCTGGAAGCAGTTTCATAATTTTACGGGTGTTTATGTTCACCGCTTCATTCCCTGGGCAGGCGAAGAAGCTGAATTTAACCGGGAGGGCTGGGAGTATCTGGACTGCGCCGTGGCCAACAAAACAGGCGCGATTGTGGTCATGTCGCATATCGGCAACTGGGAACTGGCGGCGCAAAGGCTCAACCGGAAAGGTCTGCCGATCATGCTTTATCTGGGCGCCAAGCATAAAGAAGAAGTCGAGAAGCTTCAAAAGGACCAACTGGCCGAGGCAGGCATCCGGGTCGTGACCACCGGCGAGAAGGAAAAATCGCCTTTCGCCCTGCTGGAAGGCATCAATTTTCTACGCGAAGGAGGCATTGTTTCCATGACGGGCGACCGTCTCTGGGGCGAGCAGACTTACGTGACGGTTGATTTCCTGGGGCACGAGGTGCGTCTGCCGGATACGCCGCATTTGTTTGCCCTGATGACCGGCGTGCCGCTTTTGACTTTTTTTGTGTATCAGGAGGCGGAAGGCATTTATCATATCAAGGTTTCTCCTGGACGGAAGGTTCATGCCGCGACACGCGCGGACCGGAAAAAGGCGGTGCTGGAATCCGCACAGTCCTATGCCGACGATCTGGCCCGTTTTGCTCGCGCGCATCCCTTCGAGTGGCATCATTTCGAGCCTTTTCTGGGTAAGAAAACAAATCAATAAAAAGGGATCAGGATAAGAATGATAAATGCTCAACAAAAAAACCGCATCGTGCTGGTTCATCCGCGCGGGTTCAACTGGTTTCGAGGCTCGCGCGACATTACCGACATTGCCAACCGCATGGCGCCGCAGGGCATGCTTTCCATCGCCGCCTGGCTGCAAAAAGACGGTCATGATGTTTTTGTCTATGACTGTCTGGGACCCCGGGCGCCTGTGAATATCGATCAGCAGGTGAAAGAGATTCTGGCGTTGAAACCCGAACTCGTCGGATTCTCAGCCACCACTTCGTCATTTCCTGATGCCGCCGAGCTTGCTCAAAAGATCAAGGACCGCCATCCCGATATCATCACGATCTGCGGCGGCGTCCATGTTTCCGCGCTTCGGGAAAAACTTCTTGCGCTGTATCCGGCCTTTGATTATTTTGCGGCGGGCGAAGGCGAGGTTACGATGAGTGAGCTTTCGGCAGGCCTTGATCCGGAGGCCATATCCGGCCTGATCCGCAGAGAGGCGG
>DFZJ01000131.1:0-8568 GCA_002382045.1 Syntrophaceae bacterium UBA4059 | reverse complement strand
TCGCGCGGCTGCATGTTTCAATGTTCTTACTGCGACCGTTCAGTATTTCAAAAGGGTTTTCGCTACAACTCGGCGGCTTATATTTACGAACACATGAAATATCTGCGCGATCGTTTCGGCGTGCGGCATGTCAATATTTACGATGATCTTTTTACCGCCAACCGCAAACGGATTGTGGAACTTTGCGAAAAACTGTCCCGCCTGCCGCTGGGAATGAATTTCAACTGCGCCGTGCGCGTGGGCTATACGGATGATGATTTGTTGAAGATGCTCAAAGGCGCCGGTGGTCTGATGGTGTCGCTGGGAATTGAATCGGCGGATCCGGCCATGCTGGAACGCCACAAATCCGGCGTGTCGCTGGCCGACGTGCGCGATACTGTGCAGCGCATCCAGAAGGCGGGTTTGCGCGCCAAAGGGCTTTTCATGATGGGGCTGCCGGGGGAAACTGAAGAATCGATCAAGCGGACGTCCGACTTTATCATTGAACTGGGGCTCGACGACATGAACATGGCCAAGTTTACGCCGTTCCCCGGCGCGCCGCTGTGGTCAACCATCCGCGATGAAGGGACTTTTGATGAAGACTGGCGGCTGATGAACTGCCTGAATTTTGTTTTTGTGCCGTGGGGCATCAAATCCAGAGAAAAACTGGATCACCTCTACAACGAACACGTCAAACGCTTTTATTCCGATCCCGCCTGGCGCAAAAGATTCCGCGCCCGCATCTGGGAGCACCGCAAAAGCCTGCTGTATCTTTTACGCCACCTGCCGTCCTTCTGGTCGGCCAAAAATCAGTTTGAACCGGATAAGTGATCCGGGGCGGCGATCAATCCATGGCCTGTCTGATGTAATTTCTTTTTACTGAAATTTTGGGTACGGGAAAATCGAACCAATTCGCTATGGCCATGTCCGTGCCGATGCCATGCATGTAGTTATAAACCGCCTTGTTCAAACCCTGCGCAAAAAGCTGATGCTCGCAGCCGCGGGGATCAAGGTGTACGAGATCATTTCCGGCAAACCCGCCGGACGGACGGCCGGATATCGTACAGGAATATTTCCGGGGGTTTTTCCCGACATCGCTGTGAATCGTGGCAGTAAAGCGATGCCAGAAAGCGGATTGGATCAACCCTTCATAAAAGAACTGACGGACGATTTCCAGGGCATCGACCGTTTCCTGCGCGGTTTGTGTCGGGAAGCCGTAGATCAGATATGCGTGCACCATGATCCCGGCCTTCGCGAAACGGTCGCACACCCGGGCCGCCTGCCGGAGGGTCACCCCTTTCTTCATCAACTTCAAAAGCCGGTCCGAGGCCGCTTCCAGCCCGCCGGTGACGGCGATGCAGCCGGACGCCGCCAGCAAGCGGCAGAGGTCTTCCGTAAACGCATTTTCAAAGCGGATATTTGTCCACCAGGAAATCCCGGTTTTTCTTTTCAGCAATTCTTTGGCCACTGCTTTGAGGACCGCGGGCGGCGCGGCTTCGTCCACAAAATGAAAACCACGGTGTCCTGTTTGCGCGATCACCTGCTCCATCCGGTCCACCAAAACGGAGGCGGGGGCGGTTTCATAACGCCGGATATAAGGAAGCGTGGTATCGCAGAAAGCGCATTGATGCCAGTAACAGCCGTGGGCGAGTGTAAGCTTGTTCCAGCATCCGTCGCTCCACAGACGGTGCATGGGATTGGCTATTTCAATCACAGACAGGTATTGGTCTAAAGGAAGGTCGGAATAATCCGGGCAGCCGGTTTCGGCATGATGAAAATCCGGTTCTTTGCCGTTATCGATATACCGTACTTTATCGTCAATCCGGATAAACGTTCGGGTGAGCAACGGCCCCTGCGGTTTGGCACTATCGTCATTCTGCGAAGCCACCCCTCGTGTCATTGCGAGCGGGCGCTCCGCCCGCGCTGTGCCCCCTGACCAGGGGGTGGCAATCTCAGAGATTACTTCACTACATTCGCAATGACATTTGGCAAGCTCCGTCGAATTTATTTCTCTTTGGAGATGCTGAAGGATGCTTAAAAAAGGACGTTCGCCGTCATCCAGAGCAATGAAGTCCAGATAATCAAAGATTGCCGGGTCCGAACATTCACGAAGTTCCGTATTAACAAAGCCGCCGCCGGCAACGATTTTAATGTGGGGAAAATGCTTTTTGATAAACTGTGCGCATTTTAATCCCGCATAAAGATTGCCGGGAAAGGGGATGGTGATCCCCGCGACATCGGGGAGAATTTGTTCGATATGGCGCTTGAGCAACTCCAAGAGCCGAGTCTCCAGAATATTTTCCGGCAGCGTTAAAGCCTGCTGAAGCGGCGCAAAAGAATGCGCCGACAGTCCCAGTGCTTCGGCATAGCGGCTGAAACCGAAGTAGGGTGTCACCGCGTCTTTAATGAGATCGCCGATATCCTCAATATACAGCGTTGCCAGAAAACGGGCTTGATCGTTTGTTCCGATGTTTCCAAAGGCCCATTCCAGATCAGGCATCTGATCAAAGCGGGAAGCTCTCGGTAAAAATGCTTCGGTACAAAGGAGTCCAGCCTGCGTATTATCCCGGTATTGCAAAAAACTCATGACCTGGTCGATGGTCTGCAGATAGTTTGCTTTATTCCTGATGATGAGGCGTGAATTCGGCGAAAGCTTTTTGCCGGACGGTTTAATTGCGTCGAAGAGTTCCTGAAGCCCTTCGCGGGAAAAAACGGCGTTGATCAGTTCAATGCCGAGGTCAGCCTGAAAAACGTCATAGCCTTGAGATTTCAAAAACCCTTTCAAATAAAGTGTTGCCGGATACGGCGTATTGAGCTGGGTAAAGGGTGGTGTGATGAGCAGTATTTTCATAGGCATCGTCTGATGATCATTTGTTTTCCTAAATTCCATCCTTTGTGTCAGAAGCGGTCCAGCGGGCTTTGCAGGCTGCGGATATCGCGGGCCATGACGTGCGTGTAGATCTCCGTGGTCTTGACATCCGCATGGCCCAGCAGCTCCTGGAGGACGCGGATATTGACCCCGTTTTCCAGCATATGCGTGGCAAAGCTGTGACGCAATGTGTGGCACCCCACCTTTTTATCAATCCCGGCTTTTTCAGCGGCCTTCTTCACCGCTTTTTGTAACACAGATTCAAGAACGTGGTGGCGCATTTCCTTGCCGGAACGCGGGTCGATAGAGCGCAACTTGGCTGGAAAAACCCACTGCCATCCGGTTGCTTTTGATGCGTTAGGGTATTTTCTGGCCAGCGCGTCCGGAATATAAACTTCGCCAAAGCTTTCCTCGAGTTCTTTATGGTGCAGCGACTTCACCGCCGCAACTTGCTGGAGCATTTCGTCATGAAGATTTTTGGGCAGAATGGTTGTCCGGTCCTTGCCGCCCTTTCCACCTCGGATAAAGATGAGATTTTGTCCAAAATCAAGATCCTGAACGCGCAGACGGATGCATTCCATCAATCTCATCCCGCTACCGTAAATCAGCTTTGCCATCAGCGCCGGTTTGCCATCCATGGCGGCAAGAAGACGCTGAACCTCGGCTTGCGTCATGACGGTCGGCGGACGGGCTGAGCGTTTGCTTCGCGCCGGGGCGATCTTGTCCTGCAGGTCAATATCCAGAACATGCTTGTAGAGAAAAACCAGCGCGTTTAGCGCCTGCCTCTGCGTGGAAGCGGACACGCCCTCGGAAGTGGCCAGGTGAGAAAGAAACGTCTCCACCTCCTTTGCCCCGAGTAGATTTGGATGGGTTTTACCTCCGAAGTAGTGGATATAGCGAAGTATCCATTGACAATAGGTTTGCTCTGTGCGATACGCATAATGGTGATACCTAAGAACCTCTTTCACTTGGTCCATTAATTTAAGTTTCGGATTGGGGTGGAACTTTGGTTGATTTTCAAGTCTCATATTTTAAAAATATAAAAATATTAAACGTGTCTGTAGTATTTCCCGTCAAAAGCGGGGCCGATGGCAGTGGGGCTGACAAAGGTCATTTTCCATGTTTGCTCTTCAGTAGCGTAATAAGTGGAAAATGGCAAGAAGGAATGTAATAAGCGGAAAATCGAATGGCCTATTTTCCATGTCTTATGCTTTAATATCACAATAAGTGGAAAATCGTTCCATCTATATGCTTTGATATGATGGAAAATTTTCCGTCTATTACACTGTTGGGCTACTTAATTATTTCAACAAAATCGAAGTCTGATAAAAATACTTCTTTTTTATTTCTTGATGTAGCCATTAACTTAAACCCGCAGCACTTACATGGAAGTGATTGAAAGTGCTTTGTGATACCGGAAGAAGTAATTATGAAAATCGTCCCTGCCGGTAATTCACCAAGCCCATTTCGCACTATTTTTTTGGATAAAATATGGCAACCAACCCAATCATCAACTTTGCACGGCGGCTCTATTTTAGAGTATTCAGTCATCTATTCTCCTTTCCGGCTGGCCGTATCCCAACCAGTTCTTACAGCCGATCGCTACCGCTCCGGCTCAACTTTTCGTTATCTGTCCTTTAAATTATTAATCATCCGCTCAAATTCAGAAAGTCGTGACGATATAACGCGAAATGAAGCACCACCGACAGAACCATCGGCATATTTCACGGCAATACCGGTACGAAACCATCCGTGATCGTAATCAAAAATACTTTTATCCGCTATTTGTTGTCCATAAAGACGACCAATCTCTTTTTTGTAGGCGTTTAAATAATCTTGAGCAATATTTTTATTCATGGTAATTTTAACCTCAAATAAATCAGATAACCAGTCGCTCAAGCCGATCCGCGTCCCGCGTCCGGCTTAGCTTTTCGTTAAGTGTATTTAACTTCACTGATGTGACAATGGAAAAGAAAAAAAAGAAAATATTAGAGGATCATAAAAAGGTTGGTTCAAAATTTATTCCGCCATTCTGTCAAAAACTGAGTCTGACAGAAGTTAGTTATGTAAATCAGATATTCCCGGAAATAATTTGGATGGGTTTGTTAAACGAGAGAGAAGGTTATCACACAAGTATTGGAATTGTTGAATTTCTGGCCAAGAAGTCTGTTGAGATAAAGAATACCGAAATGTTCATGAACTTTTCTCTTGCAAGTTCTTTTACAAAATTAGGTGCAAATGAAAAAAAGCAGATAGTCGATGAACTAGAAAAGAAGAACTTATTATCAGTTCTTCAAAATTCGTTAGCACCTCTAACTTGTTTATATAAAGGATTTCCAATGGCATTCATTGGCCCACCTGCTGAACATAGAAGCAAGGAAGCCATGTTAGCGACCATGAAACAATGCATATCGGATTGCATTAATAAATACAAACAACCTGGGATGGCTATGCAAGCAACCGTTATGTATATCAGAGGAATCACAGGTGGGTTGTACTACAATAATAATATCGAACCACCAAACTTAGAAAAGATTATTTCTGATTTTAATTCAGATGAAGGCAGAAAAGCTGCTTCCTCAGTAAGGGCTTTCGTAATGTCTGAATATATGCCTCTAAAAAAAAGAAAATCTGATGAGTGGCCGCGGTCCTTTTGGAACCAGGGCTACAAGATAGACAACTGTCAATTTCCGTGGGACGAAAATGAGTCAAGAAAATAATGGCATAGAATCCCTCTTAATTTTCATGGACGAATACTGTTCATTGATCGTTGAAGGTTTTCGAGAACGCTGGAGTAAATGGGAAATAGAAATCTATGATTCAGAAATTTATGAAGCCATAGGGGGATTACTGTCTAGGCAAGTTACTCTTTCAATGAATCTTGCTTCCGCCCCACAAATTTGGAATGGTCATGTTGCGCCATTAATTTTGAGAGCTATGACTGATGCACATATCACTTTAGCCTGGATTTTACTGGAACCAACAGAAAGAGCTAAAAAATATATTCTTTATGGTTTGGGTCAAGAGAAACTCTATATAGAAAATCTCAAGAGTGAAGTGATTGAAGATGATAAGCGAGCGAATCTTATGATTGAAGTTCGAGAGTCATGGCTCAATTCGCAACGTGCTGATTTTTTAACAGAGGTTAATGTAGGAAATTGGGCAGGTTTAAACACTCGCCAAATGGCAGATGAGGCTGACTGTCAAGGCCTGTACAAATTTGCATATACGCCTTTCAGTGGTGTTGCTCACAATATGTGGCATCATGTCAGCCGCTATAATTTAGTGCCATGCATAAATCCTCTACACAAATATCACCGCGTAGCTGATATTTTGGATGTGCCCAGTGATCCAGATTACGTTTATAGATCAGCAAAATATGTTGATAGATCTTTCGAGGCATTCGATAAAAAATATAACATACCAATTTCTACGCCCATGCCCCATCAATGGTTTGTAGAGCAATTTGAAAAAATTAATAAAAAACCAATTAAGGACAATTTAGAAATAATTGATACCGGCACTTAACAAAGGCAATACAGCCGATCGCTGCGCTCCGGCTGATTTTTCCGTTGGCCTTGAAAGGATATACTATGGATAAACGTACATGCTTTGTGATTCAACCATTTGATAGAGGAAAATTTGACAAGCGGTATGAGGATGTCTTCTCTCCGGCAATCAAGGCAGCAGATCTTAGTCCTTATCGTGTTGACACAGATCCAGCGGTCATAGTGCCCATAGAATCTATCGAACGAGGTATTCAAGATAGTGTGGCTTGTCTGGCAGATATTACTCTCGACAATCCTAATGTATGGTATGAACTTGGTTTTAGCTTCGCATCAGGAAAGCCGGTAGTTATGGTTTGCTCTGAAGAGCGGGAGAATCGGAAGTATCCCTTTGATATTCAGCATCGTTCTATCATCCCATATAAATCGGATTCTACTCAAGACTTTGACAGACTTAAGGGAGCCATCACCACGAAGCTCAAAGCACTACTCAAAAAGGGAGATACATTAAATAGCATTGCAAGTCATCAGACGGTAGCTTCAATCCAAGGGATGTCGCAGCCCGAGTTAGCTGTTCTGGCAGCAGCATCCGGAAGTGTCACAATGCCGGATGATCTAATTGCTGTTTATTCTGTAAAGCAGGATGTAGAGAACGCAGGTTTTACACCCCTTGGTTTTGCCCTCGGTCTCAAACGTCTCCGCGAAAAGAAACTTCTCAGCATGCGTGAAGATACTGATTATAACGGTAATTCATATATGTGTATTATGCTCAATCCAGACGCATGGGAGTGGATCGAACAACACGAGAACATGTTTATCATTCGGGCACCCGCTAAGCAGTCTGCCGGGTATGTTAATCCCGATGATGTACCATTTTAAAAATGGGCCAACCAGTCGCTACAGCCGATCGCGGCCCGCTGGGCCGCTCCGGCTGAGCTTTTCGTTCGCTTGAGGATATGATGGATCAGAACCGGAATAAAATACCTCAGCTAATAATACGACTCTATGAAATTGTCGCAGATATTGAGCTTCTATATCCGGGTAGAAAATTTACGCCTGATGGACATCTTGTCGGTAGTATCGGCGAGGTTATTGCCGCTCATGACTATGATTTAATTCTTTTGGAAGCTTCGGCAAAGACGCATGACGCCCGAAAGGGCGGCAAGCAGATTCAGATCAAGGCAACGCAGGGAAGAGCAGTCGCAATGTATGGAGAACCTGAGCACTTGATAGTTCTCAAGATACTAAAAGACGGCAAAACAGAAGAAATCTACAACGGACCAGGTAAACTACCGTGGGAAAACGCAGGGATACTTCAAAGGAATGGACAGAAATCAATTTCGTTAGCAAGGTTGCTTGCATTAATGAAAAACGTGCCTGAGAACCAAAGAGTCAAGAAAAAATAGAAAAGCGAACAAGAACATACAGCCGATCGCTGCGCTCCGGCTGATGTTTCCGTTGGGCAATAGTATTGGAGGCATTTATGAACGTGGTCAGTAAAATGTCTGTGAGTTATAATGATAATCCTTATATTAAATCTTTGCTTCAGCTTGTACCTGGATGGGGTTCCGCTGACACACTGCTTCAAAAACGAGCTGAAGAAATTAAAACAGAACGAATGAACACATTTTTTAACGAACTTGCAAAAGGTCAGCATGAGCTAACAGATGAGCTAATCAAATCTGAGGATTTTCTACATTGCTTTTTTAGCACTATGAAAGCAGCCTTGAATACACGGCATAGAGAGAAAATCCGTATGCTGGCTCGTCTTCTTAATTCATCAGTTTCTCCTAGCATCAATTCAAATACAGATGAATATGAAGAGCTTCTAGCGGTTCTTGAGGCTATCTCTTTAAGGGAGTTCAATGCATTATATATTCTATTCCAGTTTGAACAATCTAGCCCTCAACAAGAGAAAGAAAATACCTTGCAAAGCATAATGAAGTATTGGGAAGAATTTAAATCCAACGTTATCAGAGATCTAAAAATGCCAGAAAATTCGTTAGCTGCATTCATGGCAAAGATTGAAAGGACTGGTCTTTACTTAAGACTAACTGGTGGATTTTATGATTACAAAGGAGATCTAGGTCAAACAACTCCTTTGTTTAAGCGATTGCTTGAATTTATCGAAACTAAGTCTTAGCCCAACAAAAGCAATACAGCCGATCGCTACGCTCCGGCTGATTTTTACGTTGGGCTCCAGCAAGGAGGTTA
>DFZJ01000108.1 GCA_002382045.1 Syntrophaceae bacterium UBA4059 | reverse complement strand
CGCAAACCGATGGCTGTCATAACCCAACCCGCTCCGGCAAATCATCTGTTCTTTCCTTTTCTCTTTCATCAACGCTTCCGCCATCATCAAATCTTCCGGTGTCGTTATTTTGATGTTTTCATACGATCCGGCAATCATGCGGACCTCTGCACCCAACCGCTCAACTAACGACGCGTCATCCGTTCCATAAAAATTATCTCCGGCTGCCGCCTCATATGCTTTGCATAAAAGTTCGTATTGAAAAGCCTGAGGGGTTTGTGTCTGCCATAAATTGTGGCGGGGAAGCGTTCCCGTTACCCTATTTTCATCGGTTGTTTCCTTGATCGTATCTTTGGCTTTAACGCCAATTGAAGCCGCACCTGTATCTGCCGCCGCTGCGGCAACCCGGGCAATCATTTCCCCGGTTACGAAGGGACGCACACCGTCATGGACCATTACAACATCGCACTTCATTGCAATGGCCCGAAAGCCGTTGCGGACCGAATCCTGGCGCTCATGGCCTCCGGCGACAATCGTCGATACTTTTGTCAAACCGTATTTTTCTACAATCTGCTTCCGGACAGACGCTATATCATCTTGCGGCACAACCAGAACGACTTCAGAAATCACGTCCGATTTCTGAAATACACGGATCGTATGAACCAGCACGGGCAGCGAATTCAGGCAAAGGTATTGTTTGGCGATATCGCCACCCAATCTTTTACCCAAACCGCCCGCAGGGATAATAGCGACTGTTTTCATAATTCATCTTCAATAAAAAAACGGGTCCGGAAAATTATTTTCCCGGGCCCGTTCGCCAAAGATATTTCTTTCCGGCAAAAAAACAATACATCCATGATATTATATATTATTTTTCTTTTCGGCGGCTTCTTTCAGTTCAGTAAAAATCATCCGGCCGGCCGTCGTTTGCAGCACGCTGGTCACAATAACCTCGACATTCATATTGATCATTTTCTGCGCGCTGTCCACGATAATCATGGTTCCATCATCGAGGTAACCGACACCCTGCCCCTGCTCCTTACCTTCCCGAATAATTTTAACCAGTATCTGCTCTCCGGGTAAAACCACCGGTTTCATCGCATTGGCCAGTTCGTTGACATTCAGTACCCGCACGCCCTGCAACTCAGCAACCTTGTTAAGATTATAATCGTTGGTCATGAGTTTGGCGTTCATTTTCTGGGCCAGGGCCACCAGTTTACCGTCCACGCCTTTTATTTTCGGAAAATCCTGTTCAACAATTTCAATATTAATCGCGGAGCTTTTCTGCATGCGATTGAGAACATCCAATCCCCGCCTGCCCCGCGAACGTTTCATGGAATCAGAAGAATCCGCGATAAATTGCAGTTCATTGAGAACAAACCGCGGAACAATTAATGCTCCATCCATAAAACCCGTATCGCAAATATCCGCGATTCTTCCATCAATGATCACACTGGTATCCAGCAGACGATGATCATTAACATTTTTGCTTTCTGTTGCGCGAAAATTGATTTCATCAACTTTTTTGGATCCGAGAGCAAGTCCCAAATAGCCTAGAATTCCTGTCAGCAACAGATATATCCAGGGAACAACCTGCTGATTTTGCGTGATCTTGATCACCATGTTCAGGCCAAAACCAAGAATCAACGCGATCAGCAATCCGACAACCATGCCGCCCACACCGCCCGCGATTACTCTCAGGGAAAGCTTGCGGATGTCCTGCTCAACCCTGATAACCAGCAGCGCAACGACCAAACCTATAATAAAGCCAATAATTGCTTGAAAAACAGCATACGAATTTGTCGTTGCCATCATGTGATAAGCGATAAAATAACCGCTAATCGAACAGGCTAAAACCAATAATGCTCTTACGATCAACTGCCACACCTCCTTTCCATAAAAAAATCAAATTGATGCTATATTTATAATATTAATAATAATCATGTTGCCAAATCAAAGATTAAACAGGGAGGTCTTACTTTCCCTTGATCAAGGAAAGCTGATCAGTCCTTATCAGGTTTTCAAAGAGCATGGAATAAAGGAACAAATTATAAACCCTATTGCACGGTAAAAATCATCTGCAAATCACGCTCAACGTTGGCTTCCTGCGCGTTCGTGGCGACAGATATTTCCTTAACCAGCAGATTCTTAGCAGTGTCCATCATTTTCCGCTCCCCGAAGGAGAGGTTCTTATCACTTTTCAGGATAAATAAATCCCTCAAAACACTGGCAATTTCAAAAACAGAGCCGGTTTTAATCTTCTCCAGATATTCCCGATAGCGCTTATTCCAGGTCTGCTTGTCAATGGTAACGTCTTTATTGCGCAGAATCTCATAAACCTTGGGGATTTCCTTCTCCAGAATGACTTCGCGAAGTCCTACAGCCTTGGCTGAACTGGTCGGAATCATGATCTTCATGCCGTTACCCATAATTTTCATCACATAAAAAGGCTGCTTCTTCCCCATAACCTCTCTATTTTCAATAGCTTCAATGACACCGACCCCCTGGGCCGGGTATACCGCCAAATCCCCTACCTTAAACATTTGCTATTTCCCTGCCTTTCTATAATAACGAAGAAGATTACCACTTTTTCGCCATATAGTCAATAATTAATACATTTTACTGAAATGCTTCATGAATGTCATATAGTTGCTCACGCCATGGGGATTTAGGGCAGGTAAAATAGAGGATTCCGGGCTTTACCCTTAAAACGGATTTCAAAATTGATATAAGCGTCTCTTGTTTCGTCAATTTCTCCGACCAGAGCAATCGTCTCACCTCTTTTAATGGTCTTATCCACCTTGACGTATCTTTTCCTGAGATGTGTGTATACGGTTGCGTAATCATTGGGATGACGGATAATGATTGTTTCCCCAAAGGGGGGCAAGCTTGCGGAGAAAATGACCGTTCCGGACGCCGCCGCCTTAACTTGCGTTCCCGCGGGGCAGGCAATTTTGATCCAGTTGTGGTATGTTTTGTTCGGTTGAATCCCGAAACGGGTTTTCACCGTCCCTCTGACCGGCCAGACAAATCTGCCTTTTTCCGGTTTAACTTCATCTCTCTCTTCACTTAGCGATTGTTTATCTTCATTTTTTTCCTCTTTTTTCCGGGTTGAAACCTGAGGCGGGGCAATGGCAGTCCCCCCGTCCGATGACTCGGCAACCGTCGGTTTATCAGAAGGCTTTTTCCCCGGCAATTGCGTCGCATCACCCGTTATGGAAGACTTTTTTCGATCAGGAACTTTCGCAGACTTCAATCCGCCATCCCGTTTAACATCAGCGCAGGCCTTTCCCGCCTGCGCCATAACATCATCAATCACCTGATCAGCATCGGGAATAAAAATGACGGATCCTTCTTCAAGACTGGAAACATCACTGATATTATTGGCTTCTGCCAAATCCTGTAAACTGATCGAATAGGCGCGGGCAATGCGGTAGGCTGTTTCTCCTTTTTTGACGATATGATAAACACCTTTTGCCGGACTCTTTTGCACGTCCGGACCTGCGCAGGAAATCAGCAGAAACAGAGCAAAGATCGTCAGAAGAAAACACGCAGGCAATTGTGAACGATAAACACCGGATTCGCGCCACTTGACGCCGGCATACCGGATCATTCTTTCCATCCGCTCTCCCCGATCAAGCTGACAAAGCGGCAGCCCCCCAGATCTTCTTTTTTCAGTTCAGCCGGATTTTCTGTCGAGCGGGTAAATTTATAAAGCGTTTGGACGTCGCGGCTGCCGACCGGGACAATCAGCCTGCCTCCGGGAATGAGTTGCTCAACCAGATATTGTGGAACCTGCGGGGCAGCGGCCGTCGTAATAATCGCGTCGAAAGGCGCTTCCTCTTTCCAACCGTAAGAACCGTCACCCACACGGATGGCAACGTTATAACAGTTGAGCCGGTCCAGAATCTTCCGCGCACGGGCAGCCAGTGCGGCCACGCGTTCGATAGAAAAAACCCTGTCCGCGAGCTTTGCTAAAATCGCCGTCTGGTAGCCCGATCCCGTCCCGATTTCCAGCACCCGCTCCCGCCCCTTTAACTCCAGGGCCTGTGTCATTAAAGCAACAATATAGGGTTGTGAAATAGTTTGTTTTTCTCCGATGGGCAGCGGGTTGTCGCTGTAGGCCTGATCCATCAAACCTTCATCCACAAAAAGGTGGCGGGGGATGGTTTCCATGACTTTCAACACATGGGGATCGTTTACCAAACGCGCCCGAATCTGCGTTTCCACCATCCGTGCGCGCTGCTTTTTGTATCTGTCCATTAATAAATAGCCTGCATCTTTTTCTTCTTGGGAGGAATCCGGTAGAGTCGTTGAACCGTTTCATGCCGCCGGAGCCCCAATGCTTCGCGAGTCACAATCAGGTAGTAATATTGGATTTCAGCTCTCTGACGTATCGTATTGAATTGATCGATCATCGAATTAATTTCTTCGAACATTGACCGGGGATCCGGCAGGTTTCGCAAATCGGAATCGGCGTTTTGAACCAGCCGCAGCTGCTCGATCTTCTGTTCAATCTGCCGCTCGACCTTCATTAACAGCTCCAGCGCATCTTCCACGGCAAAGCCGGCACGGCTCAAAACAGCCGCCCTTTCCCTTAACAGTTCTTCACATAAACTTTCGTGTTGATTCTCTTTTCCCGATAGCGCCGCTTGCATGGACATTCCTTCCCGTTAATACTTTTGCGGCATCTATCATTTAAGCGCTTAATTTTCAAGTTAAAAAGGCTGTCCCTGACCTGGGGCAACAATCTTTTCTCTTTACAGGTTGGAATTATTTCGCTAGATATTCACCCCGAAAGTAACACTTTTCCATGGAAAAACTGGTGTATTCATGTGTCCTGAAAATAAGTTTCCCCTGTCGATTGCCGTCCGTAACGCCTATACCCGGGGTGAAGAAGACGAAACGCTCCTTCCACTGGTTCTGGTCAACGGTCAAAACGAACCTCTGGGAAGAATCCATTCGGGTGATTCAGTTATTTTCTATAACATTCGCGGTGAACGCGAAATTGAATTGACCCGCAGCTTCACGGAAAATCATTTCCATGAATTCCCGATTGCGCCTAACCTCCCGGTTAACTTTGCGACCATGATCGAGTATCAGAAAGGATTAAACGTCGAAGTCGCTTTTCCTCCTCAGGGCGTTCTTGCAGATACGCTGAGCGACGTCATCGCCGAACATGGTTTAACTCAGGCCAAAATAACGGAAGCGGAAAAAGCCGTTCATGTCAGCTTTTTCTTCAACGGCAAGAAATCCGACCCGCTGCCGGGAGAAGAGAGAATCGTCATCCCGACGCGCAAGGACGTCAAGCTGTTTGATGAAGCGCCGGAGATGTCCATTGAAGAAATAACACGGGCGGCAATCGGAAAAATCAAAGATCCCGGCTGCAACTTTACGGTTGTGAATTTCCCGAACGTGGATGTTGTCGGCCATATTGAAAATGAACCGGCGGTGCTCCGGGCCATCCAGGCGGTGGACAAGCACGCGGGCCTTCTGATTGATGAAGCCCTCCGACAAAACATGACCGTCATCGTCACCGCCGATCACGGCACGGTGGAAAAATGGCTGTATCCGGACGGAGGCGTGGACACCGGACACACGGACAGCCCCGTGCCGTTTATTTTACTGCACCCGGATAAAACCCTGACCCTAAAGCCGGAAGGAGAGCTGACGGACATCGCGCCGACCATCCTGGACATTATGGGCCTGCCCACACCCGCTTCGATGACCGGTGCATCGCTCATCGAACAAGACCAAAAATCATTCACACCGCAATCACGTTTATGTCTGATCATTCTGGACGGCTGGGGCCTTTGTGAAAATACAAAAGGCAATTTAATTGCCTGCGCTCAAACGCCGGTGATGGATAAGTTGCGCGCCGGCTATCCTTCAGCGCAACTCGCCGCATCAGGCCTTGCCGTGGGACTGCCTGAAAAAACCGTCGGCAATTCCGAAGCGGGGCACCTGCATATGGGCGCAGGCCGCCGGATTTATTCCGACCGTGTTCATATCGATCAGTCCATCGCCAGCCGTGATTTTTACAAAAACCAGGCCTTCGTCAACATGATGGCTCGGGCAAAACAAAACGGCACAGCCCTGCACCTGATGGGGATTGTCTCTTTTTTCAGTTCACACGGTTCCATTAAGCATCTGTTTGCATTAATGGACATGGCCAGTCAGCAGGGCATCCGGCAGATGTATATTCATGCCATGCTGGGACGGCGCGGCGAACAGGCCCAAAGCGGCGGGCACTACATTCAACAGGTGGAAGAAAAATGCCAGTCGCTGCAGTTGGGACAGGTGGTCTCGGTCATCGGCCGCTACTGGTCGATGGATCGTGAAGACAACTGGGACCGGATTGAAAAAACTTACCGGATGCTGGTTTACGGAGAAGGAAGCAAAATCTCCACCGAGTGAAAAAAATGCAGGCAAAATTTAATCAAACGATTATCGAACTGGCGCGGGGAGACATCACGGAGGAAAGCACGGATGCCGTCGTCAACGCCGCCAACAGCCGGCTGGCCGGCGGCGCCGGAGTCGATGGCGCGATTCACCGCGCCGGCGGGCCGGCGATTATGGCCGAATGCCGTCAAATCGGAGGCTGTCCGACGGGGCAGGCCGTCATCACAACCGGCGGCAACCTCAAGGCACGATACGTCATCCACACGGTTGGCCCCGTCTATCAGGGTGGCACACACAACGAAGCAGGTCTGCTGGCTGCCGCATACACCAACAGCCTGAAGCTGGCTGCAAAGAAAGGCTTGCAAAGCATCTCTTTTCCGGCTATAAGTTGCGGCACTTATGGCTATCCTCTGCAGGAAGCCGCTCATCTGGCGCTGAAGTCCTGCGTTGAATTCGTCCGGGAAAACACACAGATTCAGATCATCCGCCACGTTTTATTTGATCAAAAAATTTATAATTTTTTTTCCGGGGAATTGAGAAAATTAATTTAGTTTTAAAGATGAGATGTATCCATGGAATCAAAACCGACGTACGAAGAACTTGAACAAAGAAACGCTGAGTTATCTCGAAAACTGCGCGAGCAGCTTGAGATTGAAAATCAATACCGCAACCTGGTCGATTCCACCAGCGACTCGCTGTACCTTGTTGATGCGCGTTGCCGCTATCTTTTCATGAATCATAACCACATGCAGCGCTTAAATATATCGAAGGCAAAAATTACCGATTTTTCTTATCAATATTTTCACTCGCCTGAGCAAAACGCCCGATTTGAAGCAAGCGTAAAAACCGTCTGTGAAACCGGCGCCTCGATTCACGACGAGCACCAGAGCACCCGGGACGGCGGATATTTTCTGCGCACCTTCAGTCCGGTAAGAGATTCGGCCCATCCTGAAAAAATTATCGCCGTATCGGTCGTCTCCAAAGATATTACCCAGAGGAGAGAAGTGGAAGAAGCGCTGCAAAAATCCGAGGAAAAATACCGCCAGTTGATTGAACATTCCAGCGAAGCCATCTTCATTATCACCGATGGGACCATCAGCTTTGCCAATACTCGCATTGAAAAAATGCTCGGTTACCCGGTGGCCGATCTCCCGTTTATTCCATTTCTTGATCTGGTGATTGCTGAAGACCGGGAAATGGTCGCAGAAAGGCAAAAAGCCATTCTCCAGGGTGACAACTCGGCTGTTCATCACAGTTTTCGCATGGTCAACAAAGAAGGATCAACCCTTTGGGTCGAAACCAACAGCGTGATGATCCTGTGGGAAAACCTGCCCGCGACTTTAAACTTTATGCGTGACATTACCAAACAGAAGAGAACGGAAACAAGACTGCTGCAGGCGCAAAAGATGGAATCCATCGGCACACTGGCCGGCGGGATCGCCCATGATTTTAACAATCTGCTGATGGGCATCCAGGGACATGCTTCTCTGGCCCTGCTGAAGCTTGATAAAAGCGCACCTCATTATGAGCACATCAAGACCATCGAAACCCTTGTCATGAGCGGCGCAAACTTGACCAGGCAATTGCTCGGCTTTGCCCGCGGCGGCAAGTATGAAGTCAAACGAGTGGACCTGAACGCGCTGATTGAAAAAACATCCGAAACGATCGGCCGCACCAAAAAGGAAATAAGAATTCATCGTTACTTTAAAGATAAGCTCTGGCCCACGGATGTCGATCAGGGGCAGATCGAACAGGTTCTCCTGAATCTTTTTGTCAACGCGTGGCAGGCCATGCCCGGCGGCGGGGATCTTTATATCGAAACAACAAATGTCGCGCTGGATGAGAATCACTTCGCCCAGCACAACGGCAAAACCGGCCGCTATGTCAAAATCTCCGTGACCGACACGGGCGTCGGCATGGATGAGAAAACCAGGGAAAGAATTTTTGAGCCCTTCTTCACAACCAAGGCAATGGGGCGCGGCACGGGGCTTGGCCTTGCATCCGTTTACGGCATCATTAAAAATCACAGCGGCTTTATCAATGTCTACTCGGAAAAAGGACAGGGTTCGACGTTTAATATTTACCTGCCTGTCTCCGACAAAAAAATCGAAAAAGAAAATTATCCGGAATCAGAAAACATCGTCTATATGTCGCCATCGACAGAAACCATTCTGCTGGTGGACGATGAAGCCACCATTCTGGATGTCGCAGGCGACATGCTTAAATCACTGGGCTACACCGTCATCACCGCTCAGGACGGCCCTTCCGCAGTCGATTTATACAGAGAGCAGCAGAAGGAAATTGATCTGGTCATCCTGGACATGGTCATGCCGGATATGAGTGGTGGAGAAATTTTTGATGAAATCAAAAAAATCAACCCGCAAGCCAAAGTCTTACTGTCCAGCGGTTACAGCCTGAACGGCAAGGCCAGTAAAATTATCGCCCGCGGCTGCGACGGCTTCATTCAAAAGCCTTTCACCATAGGCGACATTTCCAAGCAATTGCGGATGATTCTCGGTCAACAACCCCGGCAGCAGACCATAAAAAAATCCACACAAATATCTCTGCCGATTTTTGATTCAGCTTGATCGTCCACGCAAATGATGTCAAATTAAAACCATGAGAAGAAGATCTTCCCAGAGACGATTACAATCCATTGGCGAAATATTGCTGCCCGCCTTGAAAAAAAGAGGCCTCGCCGCCAGGCCGGAAAAAAGCGCTCTTTTGAAGCTCTGGCCGAAAGCGGTTGGCAAACAGATTGCCGCTCAGACAAAGCCGGACGGCTGGCGGGAGGGAACCCTGTTTGTCAAAACAACCTCTTCCGTCTGGGTGCAGCAGCTTCATTTCATGAAAGAAGACATCCGGCAAAAAATAAACGATCTTTCCGGGAAACAGACCGTGAAGGAAATCATGTTTACCGTCGGATACAACCCTGCGCCTGAAAATGCCGGACAGAGCGCAACCGGCGCCCCAAAGATTGTTCTCAGGGAAAGAGATAAAAAGATGATCGCCGAATGCACGGGAGCACTGGCTGACCAGGAATTGGCCGAGATTGTAAAGCGGGTCATGAAGATGGAAATCAGCCGTCGGAGAGTTCGGGAGGCAAAGCAAGGTCATTGAAGATGTTTTTCATGGTCTGTGTATATTTTTTGGGTTCTTCATAGATAAAAAGCGGCGGCTCCATTTTGAGTTCTTCGCGTGAACCTTTCCGCCCTTCAACCAGAACAAATTCCGCATCCGATGCGGCATCCGAAAAAACCAGTTTCATTCTTTTGGGTTCAATATCCTGCTTACGAAACAGGCAGATCAACTCGACAAGTCGTGTTGCCGGATAAATCGCAAACACCCGCCCTTTTGGTTTGAGCGCATATCGGGCCGCAGCAAGAAAGTATTCGAGCGAACCGCTGATTTCATGACGGGCAACGGCTTTTTCCGGCAGGGGATTCATCCGTCCGGAATTGATTTTGCGGTAAGGGGGATTGAAAACGACATGATCAAAGGAATGGGGTTGGTAGATTTTTTTGATGTCCCGCACATCCCCCCTGTCAATGATCACACGAAGCTCCAGACCGTTTTGTTCAACATTTTTTTGAGCGAGCAAGGCAAGCCCCTCCTGCACCTCCAGGCCATACCAGCGCGACTGCGCATAACGTCTGGACAGAACCAGCGCAAGGATGCCATTGCCGCAGCCAATGTCCAGATTAACACTCCGGGATTTCAGAGACACAAAGTGGGCCAGCACAAGGGAATCCAGATTAAAACGATAGCCGCGCTGGCTCTGCCGGATTTTCAGGCTCCCGCCCAAAATTTCATCAACCGTTTCTTCGTCCGTCATTTCAGCACCTTTCGTTACAGCGATTGGTAAATAACCTAAATAAAAAAACCCGGTTTTACCGGAGTAATTCTCTTTTTCGGTTCCATCCACCATTGATGACCCCGTAAAATGTCATTTAACACATTAAAATAATTCNNCGCCATCGAATCCACGGAAAATCGCTGGGTGACTTTTTACGAGGTCGTCTTTATTTGCTGACCGCTGATAGCCAACGGCCACCTAAAACCTAATCACCTGAAACGTAAACCTTTCTTTCTATTTCTCTATTCCCCTTCACCGAAAACCTGATTATTTTATCTTTGCAGGCTGTATTTCTGCTACACCATTCCTGACATATTCGTCGT
>DFZJ01000178.1:1334-3277 GCA_002382045.1 Syntrophaceae bacterium UBA4059 | reverse complement strand
TAGATTATCTCGCTAATCCGTGCCTTCTATACAAAACATTCTGATAAATACACAAGACTTTCATTCAGGTTATTTGTTTATGCTACTAAGAAACCGTAAATTTTTATTGATTTGAAGGTAACACTTTCTCTGAAAAATTAGAAGGAGGAAGTGCATATGAGCAAGAGCAAGCAATTCAGTCAGGAGCGGAAGCTGGCCGTATTGGACAGCGCGAAAGAAATTGGCGTCAAGGAAGCATCCCGGATAGCGGGAGTTCACTACACAAGCGTTTATGAATGGGACAGAAGGCTGGAAGCATTGGGACGAGAAGGCTTTTTAGCCTACCAATGCGCAAGCCGTGGTCGTGGCGTTAAAACCGTCACAGAATCGCAGGAGCAATCCATACTGGACATGTGGAAGCATTATCCGTCATTTGGCCCCAGTCAGATCAGGAACCAGTTGCGTCGTCAGGGGACAACAACATCCGTCAAGACAGTGAAAAGAGTTATGGAAGCCAACGGCTACCGGGGCCTGCGTAAAAAGCGTGAGAAAGACGCCGCCTTGCGTTACGAAGCCACCCGACCTTTGGAACTGGCCCAGATGGACATCCTGGAGTATTTCATCAACAAGCAGAAAATATATCTGCTGTTTCTGCTGGATGACTATTCCCGGTTTATTCTTGGATATCGACTGCTTACGGAAACCAGCGTAGATGACGTCATCCATTTGGTGCAAGAAGCGATCGACCGTTACGGGAAGATGGAAGAGATATTGACCGACCGGGGATTTGTTTTTTATTCTTGGCACGGAATCAACCGGTTCGAGAAATACCTGGAAGTTGAAGAGATCTACCATACCCATGCCCGTCCGCACCANNTGTTTAGTCGTCAGCAATTCAACAGCGTCGGCGAATGCACAGAAGCCCTGTCCGAGTGGGTCACCCTTTACAATTACCGCCGCACCCATCAGGGATTGGGGGGGCTTTTGGTTCCTGCGGACCGTTTTCACGGGCGGGCGAAAGAAGTCATGCAAAGCATTGTCGAAAAGCTCGATCCGGGCGTGGACATCTGCTATCATCCTGAAGGCGTATCCCGAAGCTTACTGAATCTTTCTTTGGATGCTAAAGGCGGGATAACCTTATACATCATGGGACAGCAGGTCAACGTTTCAGGAGGGGAACATGGACAAAAAGCTCAAGGCGGATGAAGTGGCCTTGTTAATACGGGCTCGAAAACTCCTTAAAGAGAAGGGGCTTCCGAAAGACATAGACGTCAGCGGCATATGCGAAGCCGCCGGCGTATCGAGGAAGACCGGCTATGAATGGGAAAGCAGACTGACCAAAGCCGACGAATTGGTTTTGGCTTTGGAACAGGAAAACGAAGAACTGAAGAAAAAGCATGCGGAGCTGGCCGCCCTTTACAAAGAAGTTCGTTTTGAAAACGAGGGCCGTAAGGCCGCCTGGTTCATTCACGGCGTGGACAAGCTGATCGCTGGTAAAAAAAACACTTCGGCGTCGCCGAAAAAGCCCATGCCGTGACATTTGTCCGTGGGGAGCAGGAAGGACTCCAGAAATCCGCCTGGGCGCTTCATCTCAAGATAAGCTCCCTGGCGGAATGGGACAAGCTCTTTGATAGGGCGATGACACCTTTGACCATGCCGGAGAAGCGCGGGCAGACCGGCAAAGTCACCGTAGAGAGCGTCAGCAGAATCGTCTTCCTGGCCAGGGAGATGCAAGACAAGGGTCAGCGTCTGCGGCTGAAGTCCTTTACTCAGAAACTCAACAGAGAGGAAGGATTAGACCTTGGCAGGAAGACCGTGGAGGAAATCCTTATCGCAAATGACCTGTATCAGGCAAATACCCGGAGAAGGCGGCCGGGATTTTACCAGAGATTGAAGCAGAGCATCCCCAACGGACTGCTCAGTGTTGACGGCAGCGAATTTACCGTGAAAGTGAATGAAATAAA
>DFZJ01000178.1:0-1299 GCA_002382045.1 Syntrophaceae bacterium UBA4059 | reverse complement strand
GTCTCGGATCATGGCAGCGGCAATCTTTCCGGGGAAGTCAGTAAAAACATGCGGGGAAACCGGATTTTGCCTCTTCCGGCGGGGCCGGGCAATCCCAAGGGCAACGGAACAGTGGAGAGCGCTTTTTCCGGGATGAAAAAAACGATCGGCCCGATTGTGCTTACTACCACTTCACCTGCGGATCTGGCGAAAAGCGTGTTGGAAAAGGTTATTTCCGTATATATCTCGATGCGCAACCGTCTGCCGCTTTGGGGGCAACGCCAATCGCCTGAAGATACCATGGGAAGCCCCGTTGCGGATACAGACCGTCAGAAGATGGAAGAATATTACAAAAACAGGGCTCTGAAAAAGCAGGCGTCGCCGGATAACCAGCAAAAGACAGAGCGGATAGACTGGATCATCCATTACCACCATCTGCAGATGGATGAACCGGTTTTAAAACGAGCCAGGACTTGCATTGTGCATTATGACATGGAAGCCATTGCCAAGTCAGAGGAAGCTTTCCTGTCCGCCATCAGACGGGATCCGAACCGGCGCACGCTTCCTTACTTTTTCGGCATCCTCAAGCGTGTCCAGAAGGACAGGGATGAACAGCAGTACAAGGATTATTGCTTCAAACGTTACAATGAGAATCAGATGAAGGAAAGAGATCGGCAAAAACAGCATGAACTGGAACAGTCCAACCAGCCGACTTCCATTGCCAGTCTTGTGGCGATGCTGCAGGAGGCACTCCAAGCCAAGGCTGTCTTTATCAGGCAAACGAGCATCAGGGTTATTAAGCAGATGTTAGAAAATCTTAAAAACCAGTATCGGTATATGGGCATTTTGAAAAAGAAAATAGCGGATGCCCTGGGTGAAGTCTCATCACTGAGCATCGCCCAACGGCAGGAAGCATTCAACATGGTAGAACAATTTTTAACCTGAAAACCGGAGAAAATGTGTTACCCTAAAATTGAATTTTTTTTCGGATTTTTGTTGCACATAAACACTTATGGTGAAATGGATTATGAAAGATAATCCTAAAACCATATTGGATCCGGCGTTTGGGTTGGGTATATTTTATGCTAAAGTTTCACCGAAATGATGCATGGTTTACTCACGCGACCATTCGTAACAGCGCGTCCACGAAAGATTTTCGGGAGAGTTTCTGGTTTTTGTTGCAAACGGCATTAAAATCATCGGCCAACGCGGCCTTGGCGATAATGTGTCTCAATTCTGAGAAGGCAAAAGTGTTCCGCGCTTTGACATAATGACGGCGCTCGGGGGCATTTTCGAGTCGTGTGCCATAGATCCAGACAA
>DFZJ01000206.1 GCA_002382045.1 Syntrophaceae bacterium UBA4059 | reverse complement strand
GTTTTGCCGCTTCCGTTCACGGCAACAACGCCTGCACGAGTTGTCATACCGGTATTGACAATATCGCCCGTCACAGCTCGGGCGAGAAGAAATCCAATCCGGTCCGCTGCGCAAGCTGTCACCAGGAAGCGGCGGCGATGTATAAAAAAGATGTTCATGCCGTGGCTCAAAACATGACCTGCGCGGATTGTCATCAGAAGATCCACGCCCTGACAAAATCAGCCAAACCGAAAAAAACAGCCATTGCCGAAAACTGTGTCCGCTGCCATGATTCCAACGACTATGCGCTTGCGGGGCATGGCAGATCTGTTGCGCGGGGGAACACCGATTCGGCGACCTGCACGGATTGTCATAACCTGCATGGGATTTCTTCCGCGAGCGGCACAACACCAAAAGAGGCGGCGCAACGGCGTGAAGCCTATACGGCGCGGTGCAAATCCTGCCATGCTGATCCCGGCATGGCCGAACGCAACAAACTATCCACGGCCATCGCCGATACTTATGATCAAACTTATCACGGAAAGGTTTTGCGGGTCGGCGCGTCGGAGCGCGTGGCGGGTTGCGCCGATTGCCACACCGGTCACAATACGCTGAAGTCTTCCGATCCTCGTTCCGCGCTGCATCCGGACCAGTTATATACATCCTGCAAGACCTGTCACACCGTCATGCATAAGCGCTTTGTTTCTTTTGAAGCGCATCCCGGCGCGGTGAAGAACAAAACCTATACCGCTCTGCATATTGCAGACGCATTCATGGTCGCCTTGCTCGCCGGCACCTTTGCCTTTTTCTGGTTGCATACCTTCCTGTGGTGGCGGCGCGCTTATCTGGACAAATGCCGCAAGCGTCAGGCCGGCTTCCTGGAAGATTCGCCGGCGCCCGAATGCCGCGATGAAAAGCAGGTTCAGCGTTTTACCTTGACGCAGCGGGTCATGCATATTTTATTGATCTTGTCATTCTTTACACTTGTGGCAACGGGTTTCCCGATTAAATACTCAGAGACGGCCTGGGCCAAAGTGCTGGTTAATATGTGGGGCGGTCCGCACATGGCCGGTTTTTTTCACCGGATTGCGGCGCTGGTGCTTTGCGCGCTCTTTATCTATACCTTATGGCTTTCGATTCGTTTCCTCTTTCCGAATTGGCGTTTCCGCGGCTGGCTTTCCAGACTGCTGGGCCCGGATTCCCTGTTCCCCAATCTCAAGGATTTGCAAGACATCAAGGGCATGTTTTTGTGGTTTTTCGGCAAAGGTCCGATGCCTCAACTTGACCGCTGGACGTACTGGGAAAAGTTTGATTTCCTGGCGGTCTTCTGGGGCATGACCGCAATCGGCCTGTCCGGTTTCATGCTCTGGTTTCCCGGCCTCTTTTCATATATTGTTCCCGGCTGGGTGATCAATATTGCGACGATCGTGCATTCCGAAGAAGCGTTTCTGGCGGCTGTATTTATCTTCACGGTGCATTTTTTCAACAATCACATTGTGCCTAATAAATTTCCGCTCGAGCCGAACATTTTTACGGGCCGTTACCGATTGGATCAGATGCGCGAAGAACGGCCTCTCGAGTATGAACGAATGTTGGCCGAAGGAACACTCGACGCCATCAAGCGCGAAGGTCCCGGCCTCTGGGCGCAATTGTTTGCAGCCGTTTTCGGATTGGGAAGCCTGGCGCTGGGCTTGATCCTCCTGGGCCTCATCTTCTGGGCCGTATTGTTTTACTAATGAGACTCCAATTTCGATGCCCTCGGGCCATCGAAATTGGTAAGCCGAATTGTCCCGCGTAATGCAGTGAAGCGGGATTATATCCATCTTCAGTTGGGACGGTAAGACGGTTCCCTGCCTTGCATAAGTCCTGAGATCATGCTAGAAATGCCATCATAAAAATTCAGGAGAAAATTCATTTGAGCAAAAACAAATCCGGTATCTGGTCTTTTTTTTCATCCGTCCAACTGGCCATTGTCCTTCTTTCCCTGATTGCTTTTTTCGCCCTGATCGGAACACTGGTTCCCCAGCGCGAAGCCGCCGGGGAACTGGCGGGACGCCTGTCGCCTGCGCTGTTCTCCTTTTTGCAGAAGATGCAGATATTCGATCTGTATCATTCTGTCTGGTTTTTCCTTTTGTCGGGGCTTTTAGCGATCAATATCATCATCTGTTCACTGGATCGTCTTCCTTTAGCCTGGCGGCGTTTCCGGATGCGCCCCGCGCCTCAAAACGATGACGCCTTTAAAAATATTCCTGATGAAAACAAATTTCAGTCTGCATCCGATATTCAGAAAGCGGCGGACGCGGCCGCCGTGCTTTTGCGGAAGAAATACCGTAACGTGGCGCGGACGGATGCACCGGGCAGCGTTTTCCTCTGCGCGCAAAAGGGGCGTTTTTCGCTTTTCGGCGTTTACATCGTTCACTTAAGTTTTCTGGTTTTAATTGCCGGCGCCATCATTGGGTCGGTTTTCGGGATCGAAGGATATGTCAATATTATGGAAGGCGAGGCAGTCAGCGCCATTCAATTACGCAACGATAATCAGAGTCTGCCCCTGCCTTTTTCCGTGCGCTGTGATAAGTTTAGTGTGGAATTTTATGACAGCGGCGCACCCAAAAGCTTTCAATCGGCTCTGACGTTTTTGAAGGATAAGCAGGCGGTTCAATCGGGAAAACTTCTCGTGAATCATCCCATCGTATTTGACGGATTCCGTTTTTATCAGGCAAGCTATGGCGCCGCCCCGGGCGGGAAGGCCACGCTGTCTCTGCTGAGGAGCGATGGTCGCCGCGATGTCATGAATGTCGGGGAAGGGTACACGTTTGAATTGCCGGGAAAAGAGGGGTCTTTTCAGGTTTTGAGGGTGGAAGAAAATCTGATGAAAATGGGGCCTGCGATTAAAGTCGCCGTTCGGTCTGAAAAAGAAACGGTTAACTTCTGGGTCTTTCAGCAACTTGAAAAGATCAAAGCCATGAATCCTGATATCGTCAGGCAGGTTCCGATGTTTAATCCCGGGCTTTTCCGTCCTTATACCTTTACGCTTTTGGGGCTGGAGGAGAAATATTATACCGGTCTGCAAGTCAACCGCGATCCGGGAACGCCCGTCGTTGGCGCGGCGGCGGTGCTGCTGATTTGCGGATTGCTGCTGGTCTTGTTTTCGTATGCGCGGCAGGTCTTTATCCGGATTGATCAGGTTAAGGATAACGTTCGCATCAGCGTTACGGGCCGCAGCTATAAGAATAAGCCGGGTCTGGAACAGGAAGTTCAATATCTTCTCGCCCAACTGAAGGATAATCTGGAGCACTCCAAATGATCAATACAACCATTTTAAGCTGGGTCACATTCATCTACTTTGCAGCGTTTGTTTTTTATCTTTTCCGGATGATCCTGGGGCGGGAATTCTGGGGCAGGCTGGCGACCGGCGCGGCGCTTATTGGTCTTGCCGCTCAGAGTGCCGCATGGATTATCCGCTGGAAAACATCGTACGATCTCGGCATGGGGCACGCGCCGTTGTCCAATTTTTACGAGTCGCTGATTTTCTTTGCCTGGACGATTGTTCTGTTATATCTGCTGATGGAGTGGCGGCTGAAAAATCGCAGCATCGGCGTTTTTGTCCTGCCGGTGGCGTTTTTGATTATGGCCTATGCCTCCATCGCCCCCGGAATCAGTAACCGCATTGAACCCCTGATTCCCGCGCTGCAAAGCAATTGGCTGACCTCGCATGTGCTGACCTGCTTCATGGGTTATGCCTCGTTTACCGTGGCATTCGCGCTGGGCATTATGTTTTTGACCAAGAGCGCGGCGGGTGAGTCGAAAAACGCTTTTATCCGGCTGATGCCATCCGAATATCAGATGGACGAGCTGATGTATTCCAGCGCCGCGCTGGGATTTGTTTTTCTGACGCTGGGTATTGCGACCGGCGCCGTCTGGGCGCATTACGCCTGGGGCTCTTACTGGAGCTGGGATCCGAAGGAAACCTGGTCGCTGATTACCTGGCTTGTGTATGCTGTGATGCTGCACACCCGTCTGGTGCGCGGCTGGCGCGGCAGGCGGATGGCGATCATGACGATTGTCGGTTTCGGGTGTGTGCTCTTTACCTATTTAGGCGTTAATCTATTGCCGAGTCTCCACAGCTACATGTAATTCCATTCCCGACGGAACTGCCCTACGACTTCGTCAACTGGTCAAGCTTTTCAACGAAAATGGCAATATCCCTGGACATCGTTGTGAGTTCCGATGATACGGCTGCCGTTTCCTCCGCACTGGCGGCGTTGGCCTGGATGACGTTGTTGATGTCTTCAACCGCCCGTTCGATTTCCGAAATTCCGAGCGTTTGATCCGCGGAGGCTTCACCAATCACTTTCAGTTGCCGGGTAAGATGCTCGGACACCTCCATAAATTTCGTAAACGCTTCATCGGACGTGACGGCAAAATTCGTGCTTTTCTTGATGTTATCGATATTGCTCGAGATAATGTCCTGAGTATTTTTCGAGGCTTCCGCCGATTTGCGGGCCAGGTTGCGCACTTCGTCGGCGACAACGGCAAATCCCACGCCGGCTTCTCCGGCCCGGGCAGCTTCAACGGCCGCGTTCAGAGCGAGGAGATTGGTCTGGAAGGCAATGGAATCGATCGTCTGGACAATACGGGCTGTTTTCACGCTGGCCTCGTTGACCTCATGCATGGAGGATCTCAGCCCTTTTAGAGATGTGTTGGTGGATGTAACAATCATGCCTGTATCGTCCATGATCTTCCGTGCATCGGAAACAATTTCAGCATTCTTTTTGGTCTTTTCTGAAATTTCTTTGAGCATGGCGGTGGTTTCCTCCATGGAGGCTGCCTGATGTGCCGCTCCTTCGGCGATGCTCTGGCTTGATGTACCGATGGTTCCTGATATTTCCGTCAGCTTAATCGATGCTTCCCGGACGTTGTCGACGGAATCTATCAGCTGCTGATTGGCTCGCCGCATGGAGGTGATGATGAGAAGTGATAAGACAGCGCTAAGGACAAGCCCGATCAGGCCGTCGGCAAAGCTGCTCGTGACTAAGCTTAATGCTTCGCCACTGACTTGATCTTTGACAATGATAAAGTAGGAAACGAAGACAACAAGATACCAGACTGCTATCATTAAGATGGCCTTCCGTTCGCAGAAGAGAGTGGCAAAAACGATGCCGATGTACATAAAATGCACATAGCTGACCAAACCTTCATAGATAACCGGTCCGGTGTATTTGATCAGGAATCCGGCAGTTGTACAGATAGCCTGGACAACCAGCATACTATTGGCGGCAGCTTTATATTTTCCCGACCTGATCAGGAAGATGGAGGCAATAGCGATGGTTTCAATGACTAAAATGGGCGCAACGGCTTTAATAAATTTTTCGACATCGGAAGCTAAAAGTATCATACCTAAGAGAATGAACATGAAAAAAGCACAGATACTGAAGAGATACAGAAACCAGGCCCTCTGCTGTGTCAGATGATCTTTATCCTTAAAGCGGTCCATGATGGAATTTCGCATTCTTACCCAAGCGTTATTGGCAGCCATTTGTTTTTCCTTTCTTTAACCGGTTTGTCATAATGATGCGTTCATTATTTCCTTGAGTTATGATCGTTCATCCCACAAAAAAAATCGGATTCGTGCGATTATTTTTTTAAAAATTCCAGAACCTCGATCATGTCCGGCAATTCCCGAAGGGGGTAGACCTTTACAAAAACGGCCTTTCTGCGTTCGTCGAGGATGATGTTGGCGCGTTCCGAAAAACCAAACTTATCGATGAAAATACCCAGCCTTGCGGCCAGACCGCCGTGCGGCCAGAAATCTGAAAGCAGATCAACTTTTTGAATATTGAGACTTTGGGCCCAAGCTTTTTTGCAGGGCACGGAATCCACGGAAAACCCCAGCGGCACGGCGCCCAGTGACTGCAAGGCTTCAAAATTGGCTTCCAGCGACTGCATCTGTTTGGCGCAGACCTCCGTCCAGGCCAGCGGATGAAAAGACAACAGGATCTTTTTGCCCGCTATGGATGCCGTATCCACCGTCGCGTCCGTGTGACTCTTCAATGAAAAGTCCCCAACCACATCCCCAACCATAATTCTGGACATTTTCTTCCCTCCTGCTTTAAACAGAGATGCTTTACAAACGACTGTTGACTATTTAAAAATTCTGAAAAGAACAAATATCCGACCGCCACGATCAGATTATTAATTTTCACGTTTTTTATACTGAATGGCCGGCAGATGTCAAGGCGAATAGTGTAAATCATATCATCCTTTCAATGATCCTTATAACAGGGCCGTCCGGAAAATCATTGTACAGAAATTAATCTATGGACATCAGCGACTGCCAGCGTTCCCATTCGGTGGCGGAAGGCAGGCCGCGGTCTTTGATCAACTTTACAATAGGCTCTTCGTTAAATCGTAAATAAGGATTGATCTTTTTTTCGCAGGCGATGGTGGAGTAGAGAAAATTCGGGTCGCAGGATTCGCGGAAGCGGTCGATGTCCTTGTTTTGCGGTTCCAGCTGCCGGGCAAAGGCGAGCGAATCGCTGACGTAGTCATGTCCCGCAAAAACGCGCGTGTCGCCGGGCAGGGCCATCAGGCGCAGGATGGAATTAAAAAATCCTTTCGGATCACCGGAGAAATTATTGCCGATGGTCCCGTTAAACAGCGTATCTCCCGTGATCAGATTATGGCCGGTGTGAAAGCAAATCGAGTCTCTGGAGTGACCGGGTGTCCGGTAAACAACAACGGGCTCGCCGTCAATGATAATTTCCTGATGGTCGGCCAGTTTCGTGCAGTCCAGAAATTTTGCCTTCGTTTTTTTCAGAAGCTGATCATCACCGGGCGTGTGATCGTGATGCCGGTGCGTGTTGGTGACATATTTCAGGGCCAGATGGTATTGTTTCAGAAATGCCAGGATTTCCTGCCACGCGCCGCCGTCGACGGCCATGGCTTCCGTTTTGCCGTAAAGAAGGTAAGCCAGATTATCGCCGTATCGAAATTGTTCAATGTTGAGCATGCAAGTTCCTCTATTTCACAATCGTAAAGATGTCTTTGGCTTTCGGGTCCGCTGCGGTGCGCAGCAGCTCAAACAAAACCATCTCGGCTGACGTGATCTGCGCCCCGGCGCTTTTGATGGCCTCAATGCCGATGGCGCGGTTTTCCGCCGTGCGCGAGGAAACGGCGTCCGCGACCAGATGAACGGTGTAACCGTTTTGCATCAGGTCCAGCGCCGTCTGGTAAACGCAGATGTGGCATTCAATGCCGGTCAGCACCACGTGTCGTCGGGTCAGGGATTCAAGATGATCATGAAAAGGCTTGTTGGCCCAGCAGCTGAAGGTTTCCTTGGCGATCGGCCGGATGCCGTCGAGTGCTTCCGCCAGTTGGGGAATGGTTGGTCCCAGTTTTTCCGGCAGCTGTTCGGTCACCATGATCGGCAGATTCAACGTCTTGAATCCCCGGATCAGCTTGACGCTCGCGGCAAAAAGACTTTCCTGGTCCATCATGGCGCGGGCCAGTTTATCCTGAAAGTCGATCATGATTAATACGGCGGCGGTGCGGCTTAGCATTTCTCCTCCATGGACGATCTTGTTTTGGTGACCCAGCAAGATAGTTAATTTTTTTAAGTCTTGTCAATCATTATTATTGCTGATAAAAGGATAAAAAAAACCGGGGAAGAAAAATGACCTTGCCTGCTCATGAAAATATTCTCCTGCACGAATACCGGGATGGCCGCTTGATCGAAGTCTCATTGCCTTTTTCCACGGAATACGCCTTGTTGCTGAAAATTAACGGCAGCCCCTATGTCACGATGGCCTGTTCCGGTAATGACTTGCGCGAACATGTCGCAGGTTATCTGATCACGGAAGGCATTGTTTCGGGAATGGATCAGATTGAAAAGATAGAGGCGGATGAAGCCGCGCTCATCGTCAATGCCGTGCTTTCTAATGATCCGATCGTTACGGAAAAAATTGAACGGATTAAAAC
>DFZJ01000217.1 GCA_002382045.1 Syntrophaceae bacterium UBA4059 | reverse complement strand
TCCTGAAGCCAGGGCGCCACAATGACCATGCCGAAAAATCCCAGCACAACGGAGGGCAGTCCGGCCAATAGTTCAATGACGGATTTGAGGATTTCCTTAATTGACGGCGGCGCGATTTCGGAAATGTAGATGGCCGCCATCACCCCCAACGGCACGGCGATAGCCGTGGCAATAAGCGTAACGATCAACGATCCGACAATCAGCGGCAAAATACCGAAGGACGGCGGATCATACGTGGGATACCATTCCATCCCGAAAAGAAAATCTTTTACGGAAACCTTGCCGAAAATCGGCAGACCCTCCCGGAAAAGGGAAAATACAATCAGCCCCAGAACAATCACTGAAACCAGGGCAAAAAGCAAAAAAACGTATTTGATGATCATTTCTTTTGTTTGACGAGTCATGGATCAGTCTTTCCGTATTGCAGCAGACACCTGGCATCCCGGCTGCCGCACATAACCTTCTATTCGTTTTACGGAGATCAAAACAGACCCGCCGTGAGTGATCGTTTGATCACATCACAGCGAATCTGTTTTTGTACTAATGAATGCTACTTCTTTTTACCAGCTTTTTTCACGTCCATCAGAGGGACAAAGCCTTCTTTAACCACTATCTTCTGGCCTTCTGTGGATTTGACAAAGGCAATGTATTTCGCCATCTGACCTTGAGGTTCGCCGTTGGTGTACATGTAAAGCTCACGGGACAAGGGATATTCTTTGGACATGGCCGTCTGAACCGACGCCTTGATACCATTAACCTGTAATGGTTTTAAGCTTTTGTTGATATAACCAATGCCCACATAGGCAATGGCATATTTGTTTTTCGCCACCGCGGTAACCACGGCGCCGCTGGAGGCCAGCATCTGAGCCCTCGGTGTAACTTTCGCTTTCTTCATCACAAAATGATCCCAGGATTCAAAGGTGCCGGAAGAGGAATCGCGGGAAATCACCACGATCTTCAAATCGTCACCGCCCACCTCTTTCCAGTTGGTAATTTTGCCCTGATAGATCTGGCTTAACTGGTCGATGGATAAATTCGTGACTTTGTTTTTCGGATGGACAATGGGAATGATCGCATCGTAAGCCACTACATGCGCAACTGGTTTTATCCCCTTCGTTTCAGCCAGTGCAATTTCTTCCTTTTTGATCTCGCGTGATGAGTTGGCGATATCAGTTGTTTTATCAAGCAAAGCCTTGATGCCCTCGCCGGACCCTCCGCCGGAAAGAGAAATCTGCACGCCGGGATTGGCCTTCATATACGCTTCCAGTGTACCCTGCGCCACCGGCAAAACCGTCGTTGATCCTTTGATCACAATGGATTCAGCGGCCAGGGACACCCCCGCCGTAAAACATAACACCAAAAGCCCTAAGGCCGCTTTCTTAACAATATTGAACATTTTTTCCTCCTCACTTTTTTATTTTGGAGCAATATACTGATAAAATATTACAGCATCATGACAGATCGATGAATTAAAAATAACAATGTAATGCAACCATTAACCATCATCGCTTAACGGGCAAAGTAATTTACAGAAAGGTAGATACAGGCGGAAATAATGGCGGAAACGGGTATGGTTAAAATCCAAGCCCAGATAATATTTCCGGCAACGCCCCAACGCACGGCGGAAAGTCTTCTGGTGGAGCCTACACCAACAATAGCGCCGGTAATCGTGTGGGTTGTGCTGACGGGAATACCTGCCACGGTCGCGCCGATGATTGAACAGGCCGCAGCCGTTTCGGCGCTAAAACCGCCGATGGGCTGAAGTTTGGTAATCTTGGTTCCCATCGTTTTGACTATGCGCCACCCGCCGAACATGGTGCCTAGAGAAATCATGGTATAGCAGGCTATAATCACCCAGATGGGAATATGAAAGGTATTGCCCAGCAATCCTTTACTGAAAAGCGCCATGGCAATAATCCCCATTGTTTTTTGCGCATCGTTCATACCGTGCGCTAATGAATAAACCGCTGCGGATAAAAGCTGAAGTTTGCGATAAACTTTATCTGACTTGGCTATATTGGAATTCCGGCTCAGGTTCATGGCGATAATCATAAATGCAAATCCCAGCACCATACCGATCGCAGGGGAAACAATAATAAATATTGTTGTTTTGGTAATGCCGGACCAAACCAGTGTTCCGGCGCCGGCTTTGGAGACGGCTGCCCCGATCAGACCGCCGATCAGCGCGTGGGAGGAACTGCTGGGTAAGCCATAATACCAGGTTGCTATATTCCAGATGATCGCGCCGCCTAAAGCGGACAAAATAACCAGATTATCGACAATGTCCAGATGAATGATTCCCTTGCCCACCGTATGAGCAACCTCGGTACCGACAAAAAATACAGCGGCAAAATTAAAAAAGGCCGCCCAGAGAACAGCATGTTTGGGTGAAAGAACACGAGTGGAAACAACAGTCGATATTGAGTTGGCAGAGTCATGAAATCCGTTGAGGAAATCAAAAACCAGCGCAATGGCCACCAGAACAAAAACAAATGCCATAGACTCAAGCATGTTTCAGAATGATCCTTTCTGCGATGTCGGATATGTCTTCCAAAACATCAATTGCATTTTAATCCGTTCAAAATTATCGTTCCAATACATCGGTTTTAGTGACGCCTTAATTTTCTTCCGGGGGCAGATCTTTGATAATGGATCTAACATTATAGATGCCGAAAAGCACTCCTGCAACGATCAGAAATATTATAAAGAAGGATAAAACCTTATAGGCTTCCATTTGTGTTCTGGCAATTAATTCTGTTTCCTTCAGCCTTTTTTCAGCCAGGGTTTTAATCATGCCCACCATGGCGTCTATCTCATCGGTCAGTGCCCGATCAATGCCCCGTACACTTTTATCGACGAGCACAGCACTTTTGAGATCAGACTGTTTATATTTTTTAAGGGCTTCACGATACTGATGACCTAATTCCTCATGAACTTTTATTGCAGCGGCAATCCGGGAGACGGACATCTGTGCGCCTGATGTCATTTGGGACAGTGACGCAAGGTATTCGTTTACTTTTCGCTCTTCATCTTGAAAGGCTTTTAAATGTTTATTAAATAAGTCCTTATCGTTCCCGCGCAGGAGAATATTTTTCCACTCCTGGACCTGCTTTTTGAAATGAACCTGGGAAAGACGCGCCGTATCAATGGCATTGGCCATAGCTTGCCCCTCAAGGACGCTTTTATGAAGACGCTGATTTGATTCTACAATAGCGACAAGCCCATATAATCCGATGACAATGATCAGCACCACGAGGATACTCAAAGAAATAGTAACTCGCCTTTTCACGGATATGTCCTGGAAAGTGCTATGCGGTTCCTTCATCATAATTACCTTATTATATGTTATATGAATTATTTTATTCGCGTTAAGTTTGCAGGAAGAATGTTACAGTTTGATGACATTCAGGTGACGATGCGGAAACAACATGCGGCCATCCGATAGACCCTTCCGGTCGCGATCGACAATTTATCGCGAATCGGTCAATTTGAAGAAAGCTTTTTCCGGATATATCCTTGAATTTAAATATTTTTCTTGATGATTTGAATGTTGATGGAGGAACAGGTCACATCACTTTTGCCGGTATAAACAAAGGCAACACCCCCTAATGCCGTCAGAAATATAATTAATCCGGGATCCCACAACGAGATGATGCCCATCATTAAATCCGGCAGGGCATGATAAGATTCTGAAATAAGTGGCATCATGATGAGAATATAAACCATAGCCAGCAACGTCATGATCTGATATGCGGAAATTCGGCCCCGCCCCCGATAATCGGCACGCAGGAATTCAGAGGCAAAACGCCAGATCTGCGTTACGAGCAGCGTCAGGATTAATGCCAACAGGGGAAAGTTTTTCAGAAAAAGGTAAAAGCTTATAAGCCCTGTCCCGGTGTAGAGAACCGCTGTCAACGCCTGAACGGGAATCACCGCCCGGCCTTCGAGCTGTCCGGCATAGGCGATTTTTTTGGTCTTTCCCCGGAAAACAAAATTCATCCGATGGAATATTTTTTTCATCAAAGGATGACCATCAGCCAGTGGCTTCCCGTAACAGCAGCCAAAGCTGATGCAGGCCAGCCTGCCCATTCCTTCACCGACGGCATAGGCAATCAGCATCGCAGCCATCGTCTGGGTTACCGGGATGCGGAACGCCCACCATCGGCCAAGGGTTAAATTGACCCACACAATGATCATCGGGGCAATGATGATGCCCACAAATGAAGCAGCCCCAACGGAAAATGTATGTGGTTTTTTTTCCACCCACCGGGCAATGAAACGCGCAGCCCACATGCAAATCATCAACACGGGCATAACAACGGACAGGGCGCCCGCGATCGTGACACCCAGCGCCCCCATCATCAGCAGGAACATCACCACCGCAAGCACATAAGCCAATGCATTAAAAAAGCCATAATAGGTTAAATTGACGCCGTTCCATGTGCCATCAGGACCTTTCCGTCCGGGCAGACAGGCAATAATCTGCCAGTCTTCCCCGGGAAGCGTTTTGAAAGCCCAGGAGAATAAAAGGGCGATCATACCGGCAAGGATCAATAGAAAGATTTCATCAAACATGATTATAGGAAATACCATTCCCGGCCCATTGCCTGTTCTTTCGTTTATGATAAATTTCTTTTTCCTCCTGACATTCCGTACATAATCTGCTCATCGGTTCAATGTGAAGTCTTTTTTCATGGATGGTTCTGCCACAGTGATCGCAAATACCAAATAAGCCCCGGTCAATGCGCATAATCGTTTCCTTGATATTCAGCATCAGTTCTCTTTCCCGATCCCGGCAGGCCAGTTCAACAAACTTGTTGGAATCGGTTGCGGCCTGATCAAAGGGGTCGGCATAATGGCCTTCGGCATTTTTCATTTTAGATATGGTGTTGTCCGCATTGGACCACAGCTCTTCCATTTTTCTTACTAAAGCATTCCGAATCGACTGGATTT
>DFZJ01000022.1 GCA_002382045.1 Syntrophaceae bacterium UBA4059 | reverse complement strand
TGCCACATCTTTTCCATTTTTACAAAAAAAGTGCTATCCCCATTTCCCAAATTACCCCCGAAAACACGGCCGAGATCAGAAAGTCTGAATTTCTGGAAAAGTCAATTATCTGAATCCATTTGGGATGTGATTTTTGTAAAATTTATCACGTTGATGACCGTTACAATAAAACAGGCAAATAAAAAAAGGCCGAATCGAAATTCGGCCTTTTGATTAACTTAATGAAGGTTAATTATTTGTCGTCATCATCATCATCGATGATTTCACCTTCAGAACCTTTTGGAACATCCGCATTTAATGAACGGGTAATTCCACGAACCAGTATCAGCATAATGAAGAACAGAATAATCATGGAAGCAATAAGAACCAGAATGACGGTTGCAGTCCATGCTTTAGATTCCTTTTCAATATTCTGAGCAACCTTTGTTGCCATTTCGTTGTACTTTTCAACTTCCAGTCCCAGGCCTATCCAGCCAAAGCCTGCAGGTTCAGGAAGGTTTGACGCATAAAACTTGATCGGCGCATAGGCGACGAATTTGGTGACGCCACCATATTTATACGTTAAAACGCCTGTTTTCCCCTGTTCCGCTTCTTTCGTGACCTTAAATATATTGGGGTCAAGAAAACCTAACTGGAACATGTTCAAGGCTTCCGCGCCTTTTTGCGCCAGTTCTTTTGCGTTCTGTGCGGTAACCGTTGGAACGACTGTTCCATCCGGGTTGAGCCCAACGACATGAAAATCACTGGGATGAGAAATTACAAAACCGCGAGGATCGACCATGAAGGCGTAATTACCGGTGGCAGCGTCTGTTTCAAACACTCTTTCCGCCTGTGTCGGAACCAGCTGATCGGTAAACTGCGCCAGATGACGATAGTCTATTGCCAGCGTGATGATGCCCGCGAAGCCATTTTGATCGAATACCGGCGTGGCAAAACGGATGATTCCAGAAAATCTTTGTCCCTTTTCAAAAGCTGCTTTGTTTACATATAAACCGGTAACCGGAGATACGTAAATTTCACCTTTCTTCAGGTTTTTGGTTTTAGCAAAATAATCTTCTGACTTATAAGTTGTGTTGGCCGGATTGCTGATGTTGGCAAGCTTTCCCGCCGGCGCCGCCTGACCGTCAACGATTTTAATTTTTTCGTTGCCGTTTTTGTCCGTCAGAGTCATTTCTTTGTACAGGGGGACCAATGCCTTCTGCACTTTACCGTCACGTTTGATCCAGAGCGGCTTTTTATTTTCAGAAACAAACTGCTTGTATACAGCTTCTGTTGAGGGAATGATGGTTGCGACCTGTATATCTTTTTTGCATTCCATGAGGAAGCTGGCAACTTCATTTGCTGTATTGACGGTTCTAGCCTTTATATCTTCCTGAGATTTAACATCGAGAACGTTAACGGCCCTCTCTTTTATAGTAACCCCCAGTTTAAACATGCCGTTAGCGATTAAAAACGCCATTAGTGATAAGGGAATTACAATAAGCAGGAAGAATACACTTCCAATAGGTAAACCTTGCTTATCTTTTTTAGTTTCTGACATTATGAGTTCTCCCTAACCTTTCTTGATTTTAAAGTTAATTTATTTGAGCATTAACCCAAAAAGAAAGCCTTGAAGGGGTTGGCGTATAATAGGATCAGAGCAATAACCAGAGCGTAAATGGCGATCGATTCAGCCATGGCCATACCAACGAGCATAACCATCATGATCTTGCCTTGAACGCCGGGGTTTCTTCCGACTGCCTGACAAGCGCCGTTTGCAGCATTACCAATGCCTGCGCCTGCGCCGATTGCGCCCAGGCCGATAGCCAGACCTGCGCCGATCATTGCGCCTACGGCAAAAATAACTTTAATGTAAGATTCTCCGCCCACCGGGATAGCCTCCGCGGCAAAAGCGAACTGACTGGTCAGCAGCACCGCTGCCGCCGATGTTAAAACTGTTAAAAATGTTTTTCCGAATTTCTGTGACATTATTTGTCTCCTTTCATGACATGTTATTTATTTTTATCCCTGATTCCATAGCATATTTCTTATACCAGGCAAAGAGGAATTAATACGCATGTCGTTCCGCTCGACGATGTTGCACGAGGTGTGCCATGGCCTCCGGGCACAAAGTGTATTTTTGAAAATTGGAGTGATGAAATCCGGAAGATGAAAAAAATCTTCTCTAATTGATTGAGATTCCTTAAATTCGTTTCTCAGCGATGGGGTGAAAAAAAATGAAAAGATGAAATTATTATTCAAACGGAAGAAAGATTATTTTTAAAAAATCAAACTTCAATTTAATGTTTTGTTCAATCTCCTGCCATAAAACATTCAACAAACCATTCAAGGCAGCAATCCTTCTTCATCATTCTTTTGACCGGAAGAATCCTTCTTATATTTCTGTTGAAATTTTGTGACAATGTCGTTACGATCAAAAAAACGCAAATTGATAAAAAATAAAGAAGTCACATCATATAAGGATTATTTATGCAGGAAATTTTAACCGCCATCACCTATCCGATCGTCTGGCTTATTTGCGCTTATCTTTTAAAGATCGAAAGTGGTCTGGCAAAACTGCTGATTTCGCTGACGGCAGCAATCCTGGTTTATGTTTTAATCGGCATCAAGATGTCTCAAAAAGAAAATCATAAGGATAATGAAGACTAAGTGACTTTGCTTAAGAAAGCATACAAGCTTCTGCGTCAAGCATTGAATATCCGTATCTGGTTGGCCGGCATCATTGTTATTCTTCTGATTCTCCTGCTGGCTTTGACGGTGAACAATGCCCGTGAAAAAGAGATGGTTGATTTATTCAGCCGTCAACAGTTAGCATCCGCTCAAAACGCATCGGTTCGATTAACGGAAATCTTTTCGCAGGTGGAAAAAAATATTGTCCTTTTTTCGTTCTTTGATTCCAACCGAAAAAAACTGACACAAGAAGATTATTGGAAAATGGAAGTGCTTTATCCCGTATGGGAAAATGCAATCAATGCAGTGCTGGTATTTGATCCGAATGAAAAAATAAGATGCATTCTGCCGCAGGGCGCTCTTCCCGCCGTTGATCTGGCGAGCCATTTCAGGGCCATGAAACTTCAGAAAGGGCAGTATTTAAATTTGGCTTTATCGGATAAACTGCCCAAAGATTCTTTTTCTCCAAAACAGAATTGGTATTTAATCTGGGGCTATCCCGTCTGGCTGCCTAATAATGTTTTTGCCGGCGCGTGGATGGTGTCTTTTTCATTGTCTGAACTGGTCGATGCCTGTGAAAAACAAATCAAGGACAATCAGCTGGGAGACTTGTGGCTGTTAAATCAACAGGGCCGGGTGTTGCTGCATCCCCATTCATCGTTTATCGGAAAAAACATTGCCGATCTGGTGAAAAACAATCAAGGGATCAAAATCTTTTTTCCTTCCGATAGCGGCAGGCACCTGGATACGCAGATTCTCCAGTCTAATAATAAAATGCAGCGAAGCGTTATCGCCTACTCCCCGCTTCAGATTGCCGGAAACACCTGGTATGTGATGGTAACGGCGCCTTACAGTCGTGTTATTGCGCCCGTTCGCACCACCTTTATTTACACCATGTTCAGCGCGCTCGTGCTGATTTTGGTCCTGGTGATCGTCGGTATTTATTTTGCTTTTCGTGAAGGCAGAAGAATACGGGTACGGGAAGAGTATGAAAGACTCAAAGAGCGTGAAGCCTGGCAGGAAAAACTGCTCAGAGAAAAGAAAACGATTGACGGGATCATCGAGGGATCGCCCATCCCCAGTTTTGTCATCAACAAAGCGCATCAGGTTATCCTCTGGAACCGGGCGTGTATGGAGCTGACCGGTTATTCAGCGGATGATATGGTTGGCACAAACCGTCATTACATACCTTTTTATTCCGTTCCCCGGCCCATGATTGCCGATTTAATTGTGGATAACGATATAGAAGGCCTGGGTAAGTTCTACGGCACTAAGAATATTAAAAAATCGGACAAGGTGATCGGGGCTTATGAGGCAACGGATTATTATGAGAACCTTGGCGGACAAAGCCGTTATCTGTATTTTCTGGCAGCGCCTATTTATGATGAGGAAGGCAATATCATTGCGGCCATTGAAACCCTTCAGGATGTTTCCCGTGAGCAGGAACTCACGCGCAGCTTGCGGGAATATGCCGAGACACTGCAAAACGAACTGGCTGAAAATATCGAGCTGCGGCGCGAGATAGAAGGCGTTTATAACTATCTGCAATCGATTGTGAAGAGTCTGCCCGATAAGATCTATGAACTGGACAAGGACGGCATTATCAATTTTATCAGTTGGGGATTGAAAAATCCTAAAAGTGAATTCAAGGGAAAACATTTTCTGAAGTTTGTGGCTCCGGAAGATGAAAATTTCGTGATGTCCAAATGGGATGCCGCCAAACAGGGAATTTACACCCCTTACGAGATTGAAACCACAACGAAGGACGGTTCCAAGATCAATTGGATGGTCACGACGTCGCCGGTCATCGGGACGGATCATTACATATTGGTGCAAAGAGATATCACTGAATTTAAAAATCTGGAAAAGAAACTCTATAACAGCCAGAAACTTGCGGCACTGGGGCAGCTTTCCGCCGGTATTGCTCATGAAATTCGCAACCCTCTGTCCTCCATTAAAATGAGTTTGCAGATTCTGGAAAAACGCATGACGCCGGAGGGAAACGATCTCAAAAGATTTAAAATTGCGCAAAAGGAAGTTGAACACCTCGAAGAGCTGGTTAATAACGTGCTGGTATTTGCCAAACCGGTAGATCCTAAAATAGTTCCCGCCGATCTCATTAAAGTATTAGAACAGGCCATTGCTCTGGCGGAAAAAGTCCTTCACGATAAACAGGTGACCATCAAACTGGAAGTGAATGAAATTCCTCAGGTCAACGTGGATATGGCCATGATGACGGATGCTTTTTTAAATATTATCCGTAACGCCGCCGAAGCGGTTGAGGAACAAGGTTCCATTCGCATCTATGCCCGCAGCATCGGCAGTCAACCGCCTGCGGTGCTGGTTGTTGTGGAGGACAATGGTTGCGGTATTGATGAGGAAGACATGCCCCATCTGTTTAATCCGTTTTTTACCAAGAAAAAATATGGCACAGGCCTCGGGCTTTCACAGGTATCAAAAATTGTGGAACTGCATCAGGGGAAAATAGAAATTATCAGTGAAAAGGATAAAGGAACCAAAGTTTGTGTTACGCTGCCCTGCGGCGAGAGGCGCAGCGTTCCAAGAAACTAAAAATCTGAAAACAGATGAAGAAGCTCAAGAAATCCATGAATGGCGAAGGTTACGATTATGGCGAGTATTCTGGTTATTGATGATGATGAATCGATTGTGGAAACGCTGGATTTGTATTTAACGGAAGAGGGCTACGCCGTAAGGACAGCCCTGACCGGCACCGACGGGTTGAATAAATACGTGCAGGAACCCTCGGATGTGGTCATTCTGGATATCCGACTGCCGGATGTGGACGGATTCTCCGTACTGGAGGACCTCAAGGAAGAAAATGAAAATATAAAGGTCATCATGATTACCGCTTTCCATGACATGGAAACCACCATCAATGCCATGAAGGGTGGCGCTTTCGATTATATCCATAAGCCGGTCAATGTCGATGAACTGGACCTGGCGATCAAGAAAGCCCTGAAGTCTCTGGAAATGGAGAAAAAAATCGATGGCCTTTTGATGGAGCCTTCCCGTACTTTCCGGGTTGGTGATATCATCGGCACCGGCAACGAGATGCGGGACATTTTCAAGACAATCGGCACGGTTTCCAAAAGCCGCACAACCGTCCTCATTCAGGGCGAGAGCGGAACAGGCAAGGAATTAATCGCCAAGGTTATTCACAATAACACTTCGCCCGATGAACCGTTTATTGCGGTGAACTGTTCAGCCATCGTTGAAACTTTATTGGAATCGGAATTATTTGGGCATGAAAAGGGCTCGTTTACCGGGGCCATTGCCCGAAAGCTGGGCAAATTTGAGCTGGCCCGCTTCGGCACCGTCTTTCTGGATGAAATCAGTGAAATGTCCGTCAATCTGCAGGCCAAACTCCTGCGTGTTTTGCAGGAAATGGAATTCGAGCGCGTGGGAGGCAAAGACCGGGTGAAAGTCCATGCCCGCATTATGGCCGCGACCAACAAGGATTTGAGAACCATGGTTAAGGAGGGCAAATTCCGGGATGACCTGTATTACCGTTTAAATATTGTTGCCATTAATCTGCCTCCGCTCAGGAGGCGCCGCCAGGATATCGCGCCGTTGATTGATTATCTGCTTTCCAAAATCAATCTGGATCTGCATAAAAAAATTGTCGGTGTCTCCGGCGAGATGATGGAAAAGTTTATGAACTATGACTGGCCGGGCAATATCCGCGAACTGGAGAATCTGCTGGTGAGAGCCTGCGTCGTTGCCAAGGGTCAGGTGCTGGGCGTTGGTGATTTTCCGGAATTGGGCAAGGATGATCCGTCCATTGCCGCGCCAAAAGATCAAACCGCGGATGTGTTTACACCGGAAGAACCGGGTAAATTTTTAACCCTCGATCAGGTTGAAGAACGTTACATCCGTAAAATCATCAAGGAAACGGACAAAAACAAAGGAGAAATCTGCGAAACACTGGGGATTTCCCGCCCCACGTTCGAACGGAAGCTGGAAAAGTACGGGATCTCTTTTGAGAAAGAATAACCTTGCGCCTTCCTCTGAGATATGCGCTAAAGTAAATTTATGAAAATTACCAGTGCGGAATTTATAAAAAGTGCCGTGTGGCCGGCTCAGTATCCTCCCGCGACCATGCCGGAAATTGCTTTTGTGGGACGTTCCAATGTCGGAAAATCATCTCTGATGAATACGCTGGTCGGGCGGAAAAAACTGGCTAAAACCAGCAACACGCCGGGGCGCACTCAGTTGATTAATTTTTTTGACATCAATGGGGCCATCTCATTTGTCGATCTGCCGGGTTATGGTTTTGCCAAGGTGTCCCAGTCCGTTAAAAAAGATTGGGGAAACATGATAGAAACCTATCTGCGCGAACGGCAGAATCTGGCCATGGTCATTTTTATTCTGGATATCCGCCGCGATCCCAGTGATGATGACTTATCTTTGCGCGCCTGGCTGGAAGAGTATCATATTCCCTACATATCCATCTTAACCAAGGTCGATAAATTATCAAATAATCAGACCTTAGGACGAAAGAAGCTTATCGAGAAAGCGTTGGGGGCGGACACCCAGAAAAAAACAATTCTTTTCTCGGCGAAAACGCAAAAAGGCAAAGAAGAACTCTGGCAGTTTCTCGAAAACCACCTGTCTTCACTGGAATGCCGTTAAACTGTGTTTTATATGAACGTTGGTCAAATATTTAAATTTATTATTTCAAGCACTTAAGTGCTATAATTCAAATAAATCAATCTTCTGCCCTTGACATGATAAATAAATTATGTTAGCCGACGGTCGCTGGTCAGACGGTGTGTCAGACAGGTTTTCACAAGGCTTCTTTATATAAATTACGAGGTGTAATCACGTGGTAAAAGATAACGAAAAAGTTGGTGCAGTAATGGTGGTTGGCGCTGGAATCGCCGGCATTCAGGCCTCCCTTGATTTAGCCAATTCCGGGATGAAGGTCTATCTCGTCGAAGACGGGATCAGCATCGGCGGCGTCATGGCCCAGCTGGATAAAACATTTCCGACAAATGACTGTTCCGCCTGTATCCTGTCGCCGAAACTGGTTGAAGTCGGTCGTCATCCGAATGTTACGATTAAAACAAGACGCACCGTGGAATCCGTGGAAGGCGAACCGGGAAAATTTAAAGTCAAACTGACTTCCGCTCCCCGGTATGTGAATCTCGACAAATGCACCGGCTGCGGCGACTGCGCGAATGTCTGCCCGATCACTGTCAAGGCCGCCTTCAACGGTAATTTAAGCGAAAGAAAAGCGATTTACCGGCACTTCCCGCAGGCGATTCCCAGCGGTTTTGCGATTGATAAACTGGGAACATCTCCCTGTAAAGCCAACTGCCCGACGCACATCAGTGTGCAGGGTTATGTGGCGCTCATCGCTGAAGGAAAATATAAAGAAGCTCTCAAACTCATCAAGCAGGACAATCCGTTCCCCATCGTTTGCGGACGCGTTTGTAACCATCCCTGCGAAACAGCCTGTATGCGCGGAAAAGTCGAAGATCCTATCGATATCATGCATCTGAAGCAGTTTGTTGCGGACCTCGATATGAACAGCGAGACGCGCTATATGCCGGAGAAAAAACCGAGCAAGGGTAAGAAAGTTGCCGTGGTCGGCGCCGGTCCTTCCGGACTCACCTGCGCCTACTATCTGGCCATTGAAGGCTACGATGTGGAAGTTTTTGAAGCGCTTCCGGTGGCGGGCGGCTGGATGGCCGTTGGTATTCCCGAATACCGCCTCCCCAAAAAAGTTCTGAATGCGGAAATCAAGGTCATCGAAGATCTGGGCGTAAAAATTCACCTCAATACAAAAATCGGGAAAGACATTTCCTTCGACAAGCTGAAAAGCGATTTTGCCGCCATATTCGTTGGCTGCGGCACCATGAAGAGCAGCAAACTTAATATTCCCGATGAAGATATGCAGGGCGTTATCCACGGTGTGGATTACCTGATGCAGATCAATCTGGGCAAAAAAGTTGCTCTGGGCGACCGGGTCGCTGTCATCGGCGGCGGTAATGTGGCCATGGACGCTGTCCGCACGGCCGTCCGCACCGGTTCCAAGAATGTTTTCATCCTCTACCGCCGGACCCGCGCGGAAATGCCTGCGGCGCCTGAAGAAATTGAAGAGGCCATTGAAGAAGGAGTGGAAATGAAATTCCTCGTTGCCCCGAAGCGCGTGGTGGGCAAAGACGGAAAAGTCACGGGTATTGAATGTACACGCATGGAACTGGGCGAACCGGATAAAAGCGGTCGCCGCCGTCCCATTGAAATCAAGGGTTCAGAATTTATCGTCGAATGCGACTCCATCGTTCCCGCGATCGGTCAGGAAGCGGATTTGTCCTTCATCACGAAGGAAAGCGGCGTTTCGATTAACAAGTGGAATAACGTCGATTACGATGAAGTCACCTATGCAACCAATGTTGCCGGTATCTTTTCCGGCGGTGATGTGGTCACCGGACCGCAGACCGTTGTTAAGGCCGTTTTTGCCGGTAAGGAAGCGGCCAAATCCATCGACCTTTATCTGCAGGGCCTGGACATGAAAGCCGGCCGTGAAAAAGACTGGACCAAGGATCTGGCGGATAAAGCGGACCTCACCGGCGTGCCCAAAGTTCGCCGTGAAAAATATCCCCTCATGAAACCGGCGGATCGTAAAACAAACTTCCAGGAAGTGGGTATTGGTTTTAACGAAGCTCAGGCGATTGCGGAAGCCAATCGCTGCCTGGCCTGCGGTATCTGTTCTGAATGTTATCAGTGCGTGGACGCCTGTATTGCCAAAGCCATTGATCATGACATGAAAGTGGAAGAAGAAACGATTGAAGTCGGTGCCGTCATCGCGTCGCCCGGCTTTGAAATATTTGATGCCCGTCAACGCGGCGAATACGGCTACGGTATTTATAAAAATGTTGTCACCGCGCTGCAATTTGAACGTATTCTGTCCGCATCCGGTCCTTTCTTCGGCCATGTGCAGAGAATTTCCGACGGCAAAGAGCCCAGGAAGGTTGCTTTCATTCAATGCGTCGGTTCCCGCGACGTTTCCTGCGACAACAGCTGGTGTTCATCGGTTTGCTGTATGTACGCGACCAAAGAAGCCATTATCGGCAAGGAACACGCCAAAGGACTGGAACCCACCATTTTCTACATGGACATCCGCGCGCACGGCAAGGATTTTGACCGGTTTGTCAACCGCGCCAAGGACGAATACGGCATCCGTTACATACGATCCATGCCGTCCGTCATCAAGGAATTACAGCAGACCAACAATCTGCTCATTAAGTATGTCAATCAGGACGGCAGTATGACGGAAGAAGAATTTGATATGGTCGTTCTGTCCGTCGGCCTCATGCCGCCTAAAGAAGCCAAAAAGTTGTCCGCGAGCCTCGGTATTGAGCTGGAAGGGCACGGTTTCTGCAAAACCAGCCTGGAAAATCCCGTACAGACTTCGCGTCCCGGTGTGTTTGTCTGCGGCGCCTTTGGTGGACCGAAGGATATCCCGGAAACCGTTATGGAAGCGTCGGCTGCCGCCGCCTGTGCGGAAGGGCTGCTCGCTTCACAGCGCGGCACGATGATTACCCCGGCAGACAATCCGGAAGAAAAAGATTTGCGCGGCCAGGGTGTGCGCACCGGTGTATTCGTCTGCCACTGCGGCATCAATATCGGCGGCGTCGTCGATGTGCCCGCAGTTCGCGACTTTGCGGCGACACTGCCGACCGTTGTTTATACGGCGGATAACCTCTTCACCTGTTCTCAGGATACGGCGGTGAAGATGGCTGAAGTCATCAAAGAAAAAAATCTCACCCGCGTGGTTGTTGCGTCCTGCTCGCCCCGTACGCATGAAGGTCTTTTCCAGGAAAACTGTGAAAAGGCCGGTCTGAACCGTTATCTGTTCGAGATGGCCAATATTCGCGACCAGAATTCCTGGGTGCACATGCACGAACCGGAAAAAGCCACCGAGAAAGCAAAAGATCTGCTCCGGATGGCTGTGGCCAAGGCCCAGTATCTCAAACCGTTAAAACCGGGGCAGTTGTCCGTCAATCATCAGGCGTTGATTATCGGAGGCGGTTTGGCCGGTATCACCGCGGCTCTGTCGCTGGCTGATCAGGGATTTGCCTCCACCGTCATTGAAAAGGAAGATCGCCTGGGTGGAAATTACAATCACCTGTATAAGACACTTGAAGGGCTGGATGCACGCGCTCATTTAAAGGGGCTTTTGGAAAAAATTTACAAGAATCCTTTAATCACCGTCGTCACCTCGGCCCATATTGAAAAAATTGAAGGGTTTATCGGCAATTACAAAACCACCGTCAAGGCTAAAGACGGCGAGAAAGTCTTCGAACACGGTATCGTTCTGGTCGCCACCGGCGCTTATGAAAACAAACCGAAAGAGTATCTCTACGGTCAAAACGCCAAAGTGCAGTCGCAAAGAGAACTGGAGACACTGATTTACGAAAAGGATCCGAAACTGGCCGCTGTGAAAAATGTCGTGATGATTCAGTGCGCGGGCAGCCGCGACAAGGAAAGACCTTACTGCAGCCGTTACTGCTGCGGCGAGGCCATCAAGAATGCCCTGGAACTGAAAGCCGCCGATCCGTCCCGCGATATCACCATTCTCTACCGCGATATCCGTACCTTTGCTTTCAAGGAAGACTATTACAAGAAAGCCCGGGAAGCGAACATTAAATTCATCTCTTATGAAGAAAACCGCAAACCAGAAGTTGTGGCCGCAGGCGATAAGCTGGAGGTGAAAGTCCTGGATCCGATCCTCAATGAAAACGTAACACTGCCCGCGGATGTCGTGGCTCTGAGCATCGGTGTTGTCCCGAATCCGGAAAACGCGGCCATCGGCCAGATGCTGAAAATTCCCACCAATCAGGACGGTTTCTTCCTGGAAGCGCACGTCAAATTGCGTCCGGTGGATTTCGCAACCGACGGCGTATTCATGTGCGGCATGTCGCATTCGCCCAAATATAGCGACGAGACCATTACATCGGCCAATGCTGCTGTTTCACGCGCCTGCCTGGTCTTAAGTCTTGATTTCATCGAAGCGGAAGGAAAAACCGCTTATGTGAACAAAGAGAGATGCTCGGCTTGCGGGTTATGTGAAATCAACTGTCCCTATAGCGCGATTCGCGTGAACGCCGCCGAAGGTGTGGCCGAAGTCAACGCGGTGCTCTGTAAGGGCTGTGGCGTTTGCACGGCATCCTGCCGCATGAACGCCGCAGACTTGAATGGTTTCAATAACGAAGAAGTGCTGGCACAGATATTTAATTTAAACTAAGGTAACCGGCTCTCAAGCCGCATTGCCGCTGGAAGGAGAATATATGGCTGAAAGTTTAGCAAACAAGGAATGGGAACCGAAATTCGTTGCCATTGTCTGCAACTGGTGCACTTACGCGGGAGCCGATCTTGCGGGTATCAGCAGGATTCAGTATCCGACAAATGTCCGCATCATCCGCGTTCCCTGCACGGGAAGAATCAATCCGTTTTATATTGTGAAAGCCCTGCAGACCGGGGCCGACGGCGTTTTGGTTTCGGGTTGACACCCGGGTGAATGCCACTATATCTCAGGAAATCTGGTGGCGCGGCGCAAGTTTGCGACGTTAAAAAGTTTCCTGAACTACATCGGTGTGGAAGGTGACAGAACTATCTTTACGTGGGTTTCCGCATCCGAAGGCGACAGATGGGCACAGGTCATCAAAGGCGCTACGGAAAAAATAAAGGCACTGGGACCGGCCAAGAAGATGATTAAGACAATGGGTTAGTCTGATTAAAGATAATAATAAATAAACGGGGAAATCATCACTGTGGAAAACATCGAAACAAAATTGCGGGAAGAAGCCAAAAGGCTGCTTTTAGAAAAGAAAGCCGAGGTGATTATCGGCTATGAAAAAGGCACGCTTCCGTTAACGGCTACGCCTTGTTTTATTACGACGCCGGAAGAAGCCGACAAGCTGGTTTGGAATAATCTCTGCACGCAGAATCTGGCCAAGTTTGTACACGATCTGATCACGGCTCATAAGAATTCACAAAAGCGCGTGAAACCCGAAGACCGGAAGAAAAAGGTCGTAGGCGTTGTCGCCCGCGGCTGTACGACACGATCACTTATTATTCACCTGCAGGAAAGACAGTATGAACGGGATGAGGTTTGCATCATCGGCGTTCCCTGCGACGGTTATGCGGACGGCAAAGCACTGAAGGTCAAGATTGGCGGCGCCGACATTGTGGAGGGATCGATCGACGGCGGCCAGATTAAAATGAAGACATCTGACGGTGAGCAGACCGTCGCCCTCAAGGATGTGCTGGCGGACAGTTGCCTGACTTGCCGTTTCAATAATCCCATTATTTCCGATATCATGATTGGATCACCGGCCCCGGCCATGAATCCTGATGCTGAATACAATGATGTAAAGGAATTTGAAGCCAAAACGATGGAAGAGCGATGGGCTTATTTCACCAAGGAAATGGAAAAGTGCATGCGCTGCAATGCCTGCCGTCAGGCCTGTCCGTCCTGCTACTGCCCGGTCTGCTTTGTCGAACAGAGTCAGCCGCAATGGGTGGGCATCGGCGAAGACAAGAGCGATACGCAGGTGTTCCAGTTTATGCGCCTGTATCATATGGTCGGCCGCTGCGTGGATTGCGGATCGTGCGTTTCCGTTTGTCCGATGGGCGTTGATTTGCGCAAGTTCCTCAAGAAGATCGACAAGGACGGCTGGGAAATGTTCGGCAATCGCGCCGGATCCAGCATGGAAGACATGCCGCCCCTGGGTAAATATGATGAACATCACGATAAAGGAGACTTTATCTACAACCCATAATTCGTTTAAGATGATGGAGTTTACATGGAAACTTTTCTGGAAGAAGTAAACAAAAAGATACATGGTGTGCCGTTGCAGGCCTGTTATCATTGCCGGAAGTGCACGGCCGGCTGCCCTGCGGCGTCGCACATGGAATATAACCCCAACAAGGTTATTAAAATGATTCAGAACGGGCAGAAAGACAAGATTCTGAACAGTTCAACAATCTGGCTTTGCATGTCTTGCGAAACCTGCATCACGCGCTGCCCCAACAAGGTTGATATTGCCAGCATGATGGATGTGTTGAGGCAGATGGCCATTGAAACCGGCGTTGGCGCGCATGAGAAGAATATTTTGAAGTTCCATGAAGCGTTCCTCTCCAGTATTAAATTTGGCGGTCGCGTCCACGAAATGATGATGACGGTTCATTACAAGCTCAAATCGGGTGATCTGTTCTCGGATATGGATATCGCTCCGAGCATGTTCCTGAAAGGTAAGCTGTCGCTTCTGCCTCCGCGGACAAAAGATATGAAATCGATTAAGAACATTTTTGAAAAAACGAAAAAAATATAATGAAAATGTTGTTTCGTATCTCGCCCTAACAAGCCTGATACAGAGAAACAATAAGTATAAAAGGAGGCTACTCTCTTGAAAGTTTCATATTATCCGGGCTGCTCACTGCATGGGATGGCAAAAGAATATGATCAGTCCATGAAGGCTGTCAGTCGCGCCCTCAACATCGAACTTAAAGAAGTTGAAGATTGGTCCTGCTGCGGAGCATCTGCCGCGCACAATACGAATTTTGATTTGTCCATTGCTCTGCCGGCGCGCAACCTCATCGCCGCGGAGAAAAATGCGATGGATGTCATGGTTCCCTGCGCCGCCTGTTTTAACCGCTTTAAAATGGCCGAACATCATTTGAAAGCCGACAAAGATCTTAAAGCAAAGATTGAAGGCGTGATTGGCGCCAAATATCAGGGCGGCATTGCCATTCGCAATCCGATTGATGTTATCTACAATGAAATTGGCATCGATGCGCTGGCGGGGAAAGTCGTCAAGCCGCTGGCGGGGTTGAAACCGGTTTCCTACTATGGTTGCCTGCTCCTTCGTCCGCCCGAGGTCTGCGAATTTGAAAATTACGAAAACCCGTTCATGATGGATAAGATGATGGGGGCGATCGGCGCGGATGTGAAAAACTGGTCCTACAAGACAGATTGCTGCGGCGGATCCCTGTCGGTCAGCAAAACGGCCATCGTCGTCGATATGTGCGATAAACTGATGAGCGCCGCCCGCGAGGCCGGAGCCAACTGCATTGTTACCGCCTGTCCGATGTGCATGGCCAATCTGGATATGCGACCGAGTCCGAATATGAGAATGCCTGTTTTTTATTTCACGGAATTGATTTCACTGGCTATGGGACTTCCCGGATCAGCGGAGACTTTTAAATCGCACCTGGTGGATCCTCAACCGCTGCTCGGCCAGTTGCGATTGATTTAATTAATGGATAGCTGATTATACCTGCCGCTTTTGAAGTTTGAAAGTTGGAGAAAATTCTAAATTAGGGACAATTATGGAAAAACGTTTGATCAAAAAAGATGCACTAGCGGGCATTGCCAAAAAGATGGCCGGAGATTTCCTGGTTTGGGCGCCGGTAAAAAAAGAAGACAACGTTCTTTTTGAACCCCTGCAGAAGGACGGCGAACCATATTTTGCGTATCTGAATTCCAAGAATGCGCCGAAAAATGTTTTCTTTCCGCACACGGAAGCTCTGGTGAAATTTACCCGCACGGCAAAAGGCATGGTATTTTCTTCAGATGAAAACAAGGCCGATCAGTCGGTTCTGTTCGGTGTGCGCCCCTGCGACGCGCACAGCTTCGCGCTCCTGGACAAGCTCTTCGATCAGGAAAAATATCAGGACGCTTATTATGTGGCCAAAAGGCAGAACACGACCGTCATATCGATGGCCTGTGTGAAACCGCCTTACGCAACTTGTTTTTGCACATCGGTTGATGGAGCGCCTGTGTCATTCGATGGCGCTGATGTTTTGCTGACGGACATCGGCAGTGACTATCTGGTGGAACTGATCACCCCCAAGGGCGAAAAACTGGCCAAGTATTTTGGTGACACCAAGGCCGACGCCGCAGCGGATGCCAGGAAAGATGAAATTGCAGCCAAAGCCACCCAGGCGATCAAATCCAAGATTCCCGCGCATGAAGTCAAGCCGATCCTGGATGTCAATTTCGATAATCCTTTCTGGAACACCATTCACGGCAAGTGTCTGGCCTGTGGAACCTGCACCTATCTGTGCCCCACCTGTCATTGTTTCGATATCAGCGATGAAGTCAAGGGCGCGGATGGCATTCGTCTTCGTTCCTGGGATTCCTGCATGTTCCCGCTTTTCACGAAGGAAACATCGGGTCACAATCCCCGTCCTTCCCAGAAGGAAAGATGGCGCCAGCGCACGATGCATAAGTTTAAATATTATGTGGACAATTTCAACGCCATTGCCTGCGTCGGTTGCGGCCGTTGCGTCATGTCTTGTCCCGTGAATATTGACATTCGTAAAGTTGTTGAAGATATTTCAAAATTATAAACAGGGAGTTCGTAATGCAAAACCCGTATATTCCTTATCCTGTCATTGTGGATAAAATCATTACTGAAGTCGATACCAAAGACATCAAAACGTTTCGTTTTAAGTTCGTCAACCCGGAAGATGAACAGAAATATGCCTACATTCCCGGTCAGTTTGGTGAACTCTCCATTTATGGTAAAGGCGAGTCGCCCATCGGTATCGCTTCTTCTC
>DFZJ01000166.1 GCA_002382045.1 Syntrophaceae bacterium UBA4059 | reverse complement strand
ACACCGCATTCCTCGCGGGGACGGCCGGATTCATTCGGGGATTCTTCAAATTCTGTCATAGAGACTCTCTTTAGATTAAATAGTTTATTTCGCCCGCCATGGACAAGCGAACCACTTTATTTCCTGTAGTATTCCTGCAGGGAACAAACCTGCCAGTCCTCACGAATCATGGCTTTGGCCGCTTCGGAGAGCGCCCGCGCCCCGGACAGCGTGGTTGTGTAAAGAATGTTATACGTCAGAGCGCCGCGACGGATATGATAAGCGTCGCGCGACGACTTGCGCCCGACACTGGTGTTGATGACCATCTGGATATCGCCGTTTTTAATATAATCGACGATATGCGGACGGCCTTCACTGACCTTATTGATGATGGTTGCTTCGATACCCTGTTTTCTCAGGTGATTGGCCGTACCAACCGTCGCCAGAATTTTAAAACCGAGCTGTTCAAAGGACCTGGCGACATCCACAATCCTGTCTTTATAATGATCATGAACGCTGATAAAAATAGATCCCGACTTCGGCATTTTGAAGCCTGCCGCCATCTGCGACTTGGCAAACGCCAGACCGAATGATTGATCGATCCCCATCACCTCGCCGGTCGACTTCATTTCCGGCCCCAGCAGGATATCCACTTCCGGAAAACGGTTGAAGGGAAAAACGGCTTCCTTGACGGATACATGTTTGGGTTTGATGGTTTGAGTAAAACCCAGTTCCGCCAGGCTCTTTCCCAGCATGACTTTGGTGGCGATTTTTGCCAGCGGCGCCCCGATGGCCTTGCTGACAAACGGCACCGTGCGTGATGCTCGCGGATTGACTTCCAGCACATAGAGCACATTGTCTTTAATGGCATATTGAATATTCATGAGGCCGATAACTTTCAGCTCGGCGGCCAGCATTTTCGTCTGTTTTTCAATGAGTTCCAGCAGGGAATCGGAAAGTGTGAGCGATGGTAAAATGCAGGCGCTGTCGCCGGAATGAATGCCCGCTTCTTCAATGTGTTCCATGATACCGGCAACAACGGTCGTCTTACCGTCGCTGATGGCATCCACATCCACTTCCACAGCATCTTCCAGAAATTTGTCGATCAAAATCGGATGGCCGGGAGAAACCAGCAGCGCCTTGGCCATGAATGACCGCAGGGTTTCCGGGTCATAGACAATTTCCATGGAACGCCCGCCCAGCACGTAGGATGGCCGCACCAGCACCGGATAGCCGATGCGCTTAGCGGCAACCAGCGCTTTTTCCACATCCATTGCCGTGTCATTATCCGGTTGATTGAGATTCAGTTTATGAACAATTTCCTGAAACCGGTCGCGGTTTTCCGCCCGGTCGATGGCATCAGGCGAGGTTCCGATAATCGGCATCCCGGCCGCTTCCAGGCCACGGGCCAGATTAAGCGGCGTCTGGCCGCCAAACTGCACAATCACCCCATCGGGTTTTTCCGTCTGGAGGATGTGCAAAACATCTTCCAGCGTCACCGGCTCGAAAAAAAGTTTATCGGATGTATCGTAGTCCGTGCTGACCGTTTCCGGATTGGAGTTAATCATGATGCTCTCGATGCCTTCTTCCCGAAGGGCAAACGAGGCATGAACGCAGCAATAGTCAAATTCAATGCCCTGACCAATGCGATTGGGTCCGCCACCGATGATCGCCACTTTCTTTTTGGCCGAGGGTCTCGACTCATTTTCTGTTTCGTAAGTAGAATAGTAGTATGGCGTGTAGGCTTCAAACTCCGCGGCACAGGTGTCCACCAGTTTATAAACCGGCAGAATATTTTCTTTCCCGCGCCAATCGCGAATCTCCTGTTCCGTCTGATGCCAGAGAGCACCCAGCGCCCGGTCGGAAAAACCCATCTGCTTGGCGGCGCGTAAAAGCTCTGTGGAGGGTTCAGATTGCCGCAGTTCATTTTCCGCATCCAGAATATCCCGAATCTGGTGCAAAAACCACGGATCGACCTTGGTAATGTCATAAACTTCATCCACTGTCATGCCGTCTTGCAACGCTGCTCCGATGTAAAAAAGCCTCAGCGAATTAGGCTTTACCAGTTTGCTCTGCAGAAGTGTTTTTCTCTCCTGCGGATCGGCAGGCAAATCCTGGCCGAAACCGAAACGGCCGATTTCCAGTGACCGGATGGCCTTTTGCAGAGCTTCCTTGAACGTGCGGCCGATCGCCATTGTTTCACCGACTGACTTCATGGAGGTCGTAAGGAAATCCTCAGTTTCCGGAAATTTTTCAAACGTCCAGCGCGGAATTTTCACGACACAGTAATCGATGGTCGGTTCAAACGACGCCATCGTCTCGCGGGTGATGTCATTGGGAATTTCGTCCAGCGTGTAACCCACCGCCAGTTTGGCGGCGATTTTCGCAATCGGAAAACCCGTCGCCTTGGAAGCCAGCGCCGACGAGCGTGACACACGCGGATTCATTTCCACGACGATCATTTCACCGGTTTGGGGATGGATGGCAAACTGCACATTGGAACCGCCTGTTTCGACGCCGATTTCGCGCATGATGGCGATCGCGGCATCCCGCATGATCTGGTATTCGCGATCGGTTAGCGTCTGCGCCGGGGCAACGGTGATGGATTCTCCGGTATGGACGCCCATCGCGTCAAAATTTTCAATGGAGCAGATCATGACAACATTGTCGGCGCGGTCGCGCATCACTTCCAGTTCGTATTCTTTCCAGCCCAGCACGGATTCTTCAATCATGACCTCGGAAATCATGCTGGCATCCAGTCCGCTTTTGGCGATTTCCATCAGTTCTTCACGGTTATAAGCCACACCACTGCCGGTGCCTCCCAGCGTAAAAGAAGCCCGGATGATAATCGGAAAGCCGATCGTGTCGGCAATTTTCAATACCTCATTCATATTGCGGGCAAAGCCGCTTTTGGGCATTCTTAAACCGATTTTTTCAATGGCCTGACGGAATTTTTCGCGGTCTTCGGCTTTATGAATCACGGGGAGAGAGGCGCCGATCATCTCCACGCCGTATTTCTTCAGAACACCGCTTTGTGCCAGCGCCACCGCTGTATTGAGGCCGGTTTGTCCCCCCAGCGTCGGCAGGAGTGCATCAGGACGCTCACGGATAATGACTTTTTCCACCGCCTCGGGGGTAATCGGCTCGATATAGGTTCGGTCTGCTGTTTCCGGGTCGGTCATGATCGTGGCCGGATTCGAGTTGATCAGGACAACTTCATACCCTTCTTCGCGCAGCGCCTTGCAGGCCTGCGTGCCGGAATAGTCGAACTCGCAGGCCTGGCTGATGATAATCGGCCCGGACCCGATGAGCAGTATTTTTTTTATGTCGGTACGTTTAGGCACTTCTTCTTACCATTTTCTTTTCTTATCCATTGACGGCGATAGACCGGATCGCAGGGTTGCGAATGGAAGCTTTTTCCGGGTCACCCTGCCTGCGAAGCGAAACGTCCGCCGGTTCGCCTGTTTGAGCGCCCCCAGGCGCGAGTTTGCGAACCGGCAGTGTAGTGAGCAGCTGTGCAGGGTCGGAAAAAGATTCTGAGCAGCACTGTGAGCCGGTCTATCGCCTCCTCCTTTACTCCCACTCAATCGTGCTGGGGGGTTTGGAGCTGATGTCATAGACCACGCGGTTGATGCCGCGCACTTCGTTAATGATGCGGGTCGAAATGCGCGCCAGCAAGTCCTGGGGAAGTCTTGCCCAGTCCGCCGTCATGGCATCGTCGCTTTGGACGGCGCGGATCGCCACAATATTTTCATACGTGCGCTGATCGCCCATGATGCCGACGCTTTTGAGCGGCAGCAGCACCACAAACGACTGCCAGAGCTTGTAATATAGTTTGGCGGCGCGGATTTCCTCAAGCAGAATTGTATCGGCTTTGCGCAGGACCGACAGCCGCTGCGCGGTCACATCGCCTATGATGCGGATCGCCAGACCCGGTCCGGGGAAAGGCTGACGCCAGACGACGTCATCGGCCAGTCCCAGTTCTTTTCCCAGCAGCCGCACTTCATCTTTAAACAAGTGTTTGAGCGGTTCGACCAGTTTCAAATTCATTTTCTTAGGCAGGCCGCCGACATTGTGATGCGATTTAATCACCGCGCTGGGACCGCCGAAAGCGGAGCGCGATTCAATCAGATCGGGATAAAGCGTGCCCTGCGCCAGAAATTTCACGTTTTTAATTTTGCGCGCTTCCGCGTCAAATACTTCAATAAAGGTGCGGCCGATGATTTTGCGTTTCTTTTCCGGATCGGTCACACCTTTTAATTTTTTCAGAAACAGTTTCCCGGAACGGGCAAACCGCAAATTAATCTGGAGATGCTTTTTAAACATTTCGATAACGCGCTCAGCCTCACCGGCCCTGAGCACGCCATTGTCCACAAAAACACAGGTGAGCTGCTTCCCGATGGCCCTGTGCAAAAGCACAGCCGCGACTGACGAATCCACACCGCCGGAAAGCCCCAGAAGAACTTTTTCCGACCCTACCTGCTGACGGATTTCATCAATCGCGTGATTGACAAAAGATTTCATCGACCAGGATTTTTTGCAGTGGCAGACGGCAAACAGGAAATTGGCCAGTATTTTTTTACCGGCTTGCGTATGGACTACTTCGGGGTGGAATTGCAGGCCGTAAAAATTCCGTTGAACATCTTCGGCTGCCGCAACCGGCGTATTGGATGTAGAAGCGGTAATGGTGAAACCTCCCGGCAATGCGCCGATGGAGTCGCCATGGCTCATCCAGCACTGTGATTTTTTATCCACGCCTGCAAACATGCCCTTTTGTTTTTTGACGTCGAGCTCGGCAAAACCGTATTCGCGCTTGGTCGAACCGATGACTTTGCCGCCCAGGGAATCGATCATGTATTGCAGGCCGTAACAAATTCCCAGCACGGGAATGCCGAGTTTGAAAATGCCTTTGTCCACACGCGGCGCACCTTTGGAGTAAATACTGGCCGGACCGCCGGAGAGAATGATGCCTTCCGGCGCCAGCGCCTTGATCGCCGCGAGTGTAATATCCGGCGGTTCAATCTGGCAGTAAACGTGATGCTCGCGTACACGACGCGCAATGAGCTGGTTGTACTGTGAGCCGAAATCAATGATCAGAATCACTTTGCCTTCCCCTTTTCTTTTTTGATGATGTCCACAAACTGCGAAAACAGATATTCCGTATCGCGCGGCCCGGGCGCCGCTTCGGGATGATACTGCACGCTCATCGTCAGAGGCAGTCTCATCCCTTCAGAGGTCGCGTCGTTTAAATTCGTGTAGGTCTTGCCTGCTTTGTTTTCGACCGATTCCGGCATGACCACAAAGCCGTGGTTTTGAGAGGTGATTTCCACGCGGCCCGTCTCCAGATTCTGAACTGGCTGATTGATGCCGTGATGGCCGAACTTCAGCTTGCAGGTCTTGCCGCCAATGGCCTGACCGATGATCTGATGCCCCAGGCAGATTCCGAATACCGGCCGTTTGCCAATCACTTCGCGGGCGGCATCGACAATATAAGGCAGCGCCGCCGGATCCCCGGGGCCGTTGGAAAGCAATACCCCGTCAGGCTGATACGACAGGACATCCGCTCCAGAGGAAAAGGCAGGCACCACAACAACTTCACAGCCGTTTTGCTCCAGCAGTCTTAAAATATTGTATTTAACACCGCAGTCCAGAACAACAACACGCAGTTTTTTTGCCGGTTTCCTGGCGGGAATTTTACTTCGGGAAGGCGCGCCTTTTTTCCACAGGTAAGGCTTTTGGCAGGAGACTTCGCGCACCAGATCACGTCCGACAAGTCCCGGATAGGCGGAAACTTTCGCCAAAAGCTCAGCGATGTTATTGGTCTCTGTGGAAATAATCCCTTTCATCGAGCCGGACAGCCGCAAACGCCGCGTGAGCGCGCGTGTATCGATGCCTTCCAGTCCGATTTTTCCGGAATCCTCCAGAAATGATTTTAAGCTTTTTGTCATCCGCCAGTTGCTGGGGTTTTGCTGATATTCTTTGATGATAAAGCCTTCCAGATGAAGGCCCGCCGATTCCATATCTTCAGGGTTGATGCCGGTGTTACCGACCAGCGGATACGTCATGGTGACGATCTGGCCTTTATAAGAGGGATCGGTAATGACTTCCTGATAGCCCGTCATTCCCGTATTGAAGACAACTTCCCCCAGTGTTTCGCCCGCACCTGCAAAGGCAAAACCATCAAAAACACTGCCGTCTTCCAGGACCAGCAGGGCTTTACGATCTTTTCTTAACAAAGGCATTGAACTTTCATCTCCAAATATTCAGGATCAGCAGATAAACAACATCTCCCAGAACTTCGGCAGAGGCCAGGTTTCGTCGTCGACAAGATTTTCCAGGGCATCTACATATTCCCGAAGTTCATCCATCTTCGGTTTGACTTTCGCTCCCAGCATCTCCGCTTTCTTGGGCTCATCGTGCATGGCTGCGGCCGCTTCCACCTTGGCCTGAATATCCTTATTGGTCCCATAGATATTATTAATCAGATCAAGAATTTTCTTTAAAAGCTCCGTCTGGGAAGATACAACGGCGGAGGAACCCAGAACTTCTTTGGTATCAACAATCGCCTTCGCCAGCTTCTTTTGATAAGCTACGGCAGCCGGAATGACCTGAGTCATACAAATGTTTTTGAGGCAGTTAACCTCGATCTCCAGATCTTTGATGTAGCGTTCTACATGAATCAGGTAACGCGATTTAAGCTCCTCGTTGGAAAGCACTTCGTATTTTTCAAAAAGCTTCAACGACTTATCGGTCACGAGCGCTTTCAACGCGCTGGGCGTTGTCTTTTCATTGGGCAGGCCCCTCTTTTTCGCCTCGGCTTCCCACTCCTTCGTATAGTTGTCACCGTTAAACAGAATCGGCTTGATGTATTTGATTTCACTCTTTAATACTTCGAACACAGCCTGATTGATGTTTTTGGTCCCCTGGGCCGCTATTTTTGCGGCCAGTTCATCCAGGCTTTCGGCAACAATCGTATTAATCACCATCGCCGGCGAGGCGATATTTTGAGACGAACCCACCGCCCGGAATTCAAATTTGTTGCCGGTAAAGGCAAAGGGCGATGTCCGGTTACGATCGGTGTTATCTTTGCTGACTTGAGGCAAAGAAGAAATGCCCAGATCGATAATTTCCTCTTTCGTCGCTTTGTTCACGGTGCCTTTTTCTATGTTGTCCAGAATTTGCGTGAGCTGCTCTCCCAGGAACACGGAGATAATCGCGGGCGGCGCTTCATTGGCGCCCAGGCGGTGATCATTTCCGTAGGACGCAACGGCGGCGCGCAGAATGTCGGCATGCTTGTAAACGGCGCGGACCGTCGCAATCAAAAACACCAGAAAATGAATACTGTCTTCCGGCGTCTTGCCGGGGTTGAGCAGATTGTTATCATTATTGTCAGACAGCGACCAGTTGACGTGCTTGCCCGATCCGTTAATTTTGGCAAAAGGTTTTTCATGCAGGAGAGCGGCCAGACGATGCTTTTTGGCAACGTATTTGAGCGTGTCCATGACCAGCTGGTTATGGTCCACGGCCAGGTTGGCTTCCTCATAGACGGGGGCGATTTCATACTGGCTGGGCGCGACTTCGTTGTGACGCGTCTTGGCCGGTACGCCGAGCTTGAAGAGTTCTTCCTCAACATCATGCATATAGGAAGAAATTCTTTCCTTGATGCTGCCGAAATACTGATCTTCCAGTTCCTGACCTTTGGCCGGAGGCGCGCCGACAACAGTTCGGCCGCCCAGCACCAGATCCTGACGCTTGTAATAATAATCCATGTCAATCAGGAAATATTCCTGCTCGGGACCCAGATTGGAATGAACTTTTTTCACACCTTTGACGCCGAGCAGCTTAAGCATGCCCACCGCACTCTTATTTAATGCGCGGATCGAACGCAGCAGCGGCGTTTTCTTATCCAGGACCTGCCCGGTATAGGAAATGAAGGCCGTTGGAATGCACAGCGTCGTGGAAATGCCGTTTCTCTTGATAAAAGCCGGCGAAGACATATCCCAGGCCGTGTAGCCCCGCGCTTCAAAAGTCGCCCGGATGCCGCCGGAGGGGAAACTCGATGCATCCGGTTCGCCCTGTACCAGCTGCTTTCCGGAAAACCGCTCCACCACCGCACCGGGACCGGCGGGATCGGCAAAAGCGTCATGCTTTTCCGCGGTAATACCGGTCATCGGCTGAAACCAGTGCGCAAAATGTGTCGCGCCCTTCTCAATGGCCCACTCCTTCATCGCGTGCGCAACAATGTTGGCCGTCTCGGCATCCAGCATTTTATCTTCATTAATCGCTTCCATTAATTTTTTAAAGGTATCTTTGGGAAGTTTCTCCTTCATCACCTGGTGATTGAAGGTATCCTCGCCGAAGTATTCCGAGACGGGGACAAACTTTTCTTTTTCGATAACGTATTGTCTTTCTGCCGCAAGAATTGGTGTTGTTTTTTTCATAATTGATCCATCCTTCATTTAATGAAATAATTGTTTATTCTATCGGTGCATTCTCCGCAATTTCCCAGACGCCGGTGGGACAGGCTCCGGCGCAAAAACCGCACCCAATGCAACGGTCGCCATCCACTAAATATTCAAAGCCGCCGCCTGCTGTCTGCGAACGGGAAATTGCTTTTTGCGGGCAAATCTCTTCGCACATGCCGCAATCCCGGCAGGCGCCGCAGGATGCACAGTTGGTCGCGCAAGACTTATAATCCGCAAACTCGCTGATCCGCGGATCGAAATACTGCAGTTTCACGCGTTCATATTGAATCGGCGGAAGCTTGTCATATGTCTGGTCCGTACCTTTCAGCAGATCATCAATCGACCGGGCGGCAATGCGCCCTGCGCCGATGGCATCGGTCAGCAATCCGGGACGGACGGCATCACCGATCGCGTAAACCTGAGGATCGCTCGTAGCGTATGTTTCATCCACCACGACAAACCCCTTTTGCGTTGTGATGCCGGCGGGCAGGAAAGACAAATCCGGCATATCCCCCACGGCAACGATCACCAAATCCGCCGGCAGCAATTCTCCGTCGGCAAGCTCCACGCCTTGATCCGTAACGGCCTTTGTGAAACGCGGCCAGAGAAATTTCGCGCCCGCCGCTTCGGCATGTTTTCTCTCTACGCCAAAAGAGGCCGGTTCCTGCACATCAATTAATGTTACACGCTCGGCGCCCAGGCGAAAAGCCTCCGTCGCGGCATCACAACCGACATTGCCTGCGCCGATAATCACGACTTTTTCGCCGATTTTAGCACAATCGAGTTTGCTTTGCTGAAGAAACTCCAAAGCGGTCAGGGCTTTTTCCATACCGGGAATATTCAATTTTCGCGGCTTGGTCGCTCCAGCGGCAATGACAATATAATCATTGAGGTTCTTCAGCTCGATAAACTGATCTTTTGTCAACGGCGAGCCCAGATGCATCTGACGGATATTTTTGGTCAGCCGGGAAATTTCATGTTCAACCACATCTCCGGGAATACGGCTTTTCGGGATTGAATCCGTAAGCTTGCCGCCCAGTTGTTTTCTACTTTCAATAATGACCGCCTCATGGCCATTGAGCCACAACTGCCAGGCCACGGAGAGGCCGGAGGCGCCGCCGCCGATGACCGCCACTTTTTTGCCTGTTTCCGGCTGACGCGCAGGCTCTTTAGCCGCAAGCGACGCCTTTCCCAGAATAGGAACATCGACGGCCTGAAGGTTCACCAGATGTCTTGTGCAGCTCTGCATGCAGAGATTGGGGCACAGATAACCGCAGACCGTTGCCGGAAAAGGCGTATATTGCAGCGCCAGATCAACGGCTTCTTCCATTTTACCCTGGCGGATGAGCTCCCACCTTTTCTGCACGGGTATGCCGGTCGGGCAGGCCGCCTGACAGGGTGGCAGATATTTTTCATTGGCCCAGACCGGAACAAAGCGGCGCAATACGCCCGTGGTCAAAAGCCCGATTGGAGAACGGTCAAGACTGGAGAGGTCGCCGATGACACCGCCTCTGCCCAGCTCCTCTTCCCAAACGTCTTTACGGAAAGCCGTCATGGACCGCGTTGCACGAGCGAGTTTGTCGGAAGGTTTGCGCGCAACAAGCAGCTGCCATTCTTCGCGCTTTGCGGCCAACTGGTCGAACAGATACTGCTTCCCGATCGCCTGAAGAAAACGCTGCATGTTTGTTTGCAGCCACTGCCACTCGTCGGGAGGAAGAACCGTCAATAATTTTGCATCCGCTTTGCTGTAGCCTTCCTGCCGGCCGCGAAAGAAAATTTTACC
>DFZJ01000097.1 GCA_002382045.1 Syntrophaceae bacterium UBA4059 | reverse complement strand
CGTGTTTTAAACCACATCAGAAGCGCAAAGATCATCGCGGCGATGATGACCACATCCAGGATGTCCTGAATCCGAATGCTTTTAATGAGCGGGGTGACGGCATTGACAAGATACATAAGGTTTGCTTTCCGGTTTTATTGAAAATTGTTACGAACATATAACGAAAGTCCACGAGGTGTGTCAAGCAGGATTGCCGCAAACGTTTTTTCCTCTCTCCTTTGCAAACCTGATAAATTGTGTTAATTTTCCGTCCACGAGAATCAGGTCACACCCATTCAGGAGGCATCATGATGCGACGCGTCTTACTGTTTTGTATGGCTTTTGTTTTTCTTCAGGCGGGATGGGCATCCGCAGCACCCGGTGTCAATACTCAACCGCCTAAATACGGTCCAGCGGGAGCGCCCTATGCCACACCCCTTTGGCAATCCCACGAATACTTTCAATCGGCAAAGAATCCGGCGCCCGATTTCTGGGCACTGATTACCCATTATGCGGGACAGCAGAACAGCCTTTCCTGTTCGGTCGCGACTGTGGCGATGGTTCTCAACGCGATAGACAGGACGCGTCAGGAGCTTCGGGCAGAAGACACCAACTATCAGCAGTCCAAATTGATTGACGACGTCAAGGCAGCGCACTGGAAAGAACATGTGACCGGCGATGGATGGAAAGGCCGCAGGGGACTGACGCTTGCCGAGCTGGCAGACGTGGTGACGGATGCACTCCAAATATATGGAATCACGGGATGGACGGTATCACTCCGGTCGTTTCAAGACATCACACCTGAGACCATCGGGGAATTGCGCGCTATTCTCAAAACCAACGAAGCATCGACCGACGATTTTGTCATGCTTCACTTTCTGCAGGACAGGCTCACCGACGATCCCGGCGGACCTTATGCCCATATCTCACCCGTTGGAGCCTATGACAAGGCTTCCGATCGCGTGCTGATTCTCGATGTCGACCGGGAATATTATGGCCCTTACTGGATCGGCACAGAGAGGCTGCTCGCCGCACTTTCCGCGACGACACCGTCCCACGGCTACGGCGGGTTGCTCATTGTGCGGAGGATTTCCAGATAGCGGACTGGCTTAATGCAGCAAGAAGGGATCTGCCGGTTCGCAGCAACAGCAATACCAGCGTGCGTCTAACGTTTCTTTACGTGGATGTCATAAAAGGCGAGCAATCAGGATGCCGGCAAATTTCTTGTTTGATTTCAGATAAGCCGGGAGGGTCTCTCTGGAAATCACCACGGCGCCTTCTTTACTTGATGCGTGAAGCAAATGCAGGTGTTTACCTTGACGCACGGCAAAACCGACATGCGCCACATCCAGCCCTTCCTGGTCTGTTGCAAAGGCAATGATATCGCCCTGGTGAATCCCGGCCTGCCTGCCGGCTGCCTTATCTTTGCCGATGGCATGAAAAACTTTGCGGGAAAGCCTTTTTTCCACCAGCAACACCTGACTTTGCTGCTTCTCATTTTTTAAGGGGGCATATAATTCGCGATGAGCGGTCATGAAGTTGATCTTTTTGCGCCGGGGCGTACCGGCAAGAAGACGCGTTACATCCTTTAATACTTTTTTCTTTTCATTATCCCGCAGCCAGTCGGTAAAATAGTGCAGGCGCGAAGCGTATCCATCGATTTTACCCTGCCGGTAACGGATAAATTTCAGGTTTTTTCGGAATTCAGGGGGCGATAATTTTCCGGCGGCGGTGCATTGTGCAATCGCCAGAACGGTTTCCACAAATGTTGTACAGTCAAACGCGGTAAGGTTGACCACCAGCTTTTCCCTCCCTGCCCGATCCAGAGAGCCTGCCTGATAGGGCGCGCCCAGGAAAAAGCGGCCGATCTCAACGACTAAATCACCAGGAAACAAATCCTGCTCCAGCGCTTGCCGCCAGAGTTCGCTCACTTCGGAATGGACTATTTCTGATTTCATCAGACATCCTCCTGATTGGCTGAATGATCAGGAAATCATAAATCCATCATTTCCTGATTTTTAAATGACTCTGCAGGTATTTTTTAAACGACGCAAAATCTTTGGATATGTTGATGGCGCTGCCTTCACGACGGGCCAGGTCTTTCATGCTTTCCGGCGGTTCGGGTTCGATCCCCAGAAGATTTTTAATTTCGTCCGGAAATTTGGCGGGATGGGCGGTCTCCAGACAAATAGCCAGTTTTTGATCGCCTGTTTTTTTGAAATAAGCTTCCAAACCTGCCCAGCCTACAGCCCCGTGCTGTTCAAGGATAACACGATAACGCTCATAAACGCTCTTGATCGTATGGCGGGTTTCCTCGTCGGTGACGCTCACGGAGAAAATGCGGCGGCGCATTTCCTCGATGTCCGGATAGCGGTACACGGTACCCACACGATCGACGGTGCCGCCATATAATTCAAAAAAACGCGCCAGATTGCTGGGATGTCCCACGTTCATGGCATTGGAAATACAAGCCCGCGAAGGCGACACTTTTTGATATTTTCCTGTAGCGAGAAAGATCGGGAATTCATCATTTTCGTTGGTGGGCATGACGAGTTTCGCCAGGGGCATTCCCATCCGGCGGGCGTATTCGCAGCCCAGGGCGTCACCGAAATTGCCCGAAGGAACCGAAATTACAACTTCCTCGCCGGCTCCCGCCAGCTGTGCATAAGCGTAAACGTAATAAACAATTTGCGGCAGAATACGGCCGAAGTTAATCGAATTGGCCGACGATAAATTAAACCGGGCAAGCTCGGTGTCGGAAAAAGCCTCTTTCACCAGATTCTGGCAGTCGTCAAATTTTCCATCCACGCAAATGGCCTGCACGTTTCCGCCGATGGTATCGAGCTGTTTTTTCTGCATCAGGCTCACTTCGCCCGCGGGATATAAAATGGTCACGTCAATGCCCGAAACACCTTTATAAGCTTCTCCCACGGCGCTTCCTGTGTCGCCGGATGTCGCGACCAGAATATTGAGCCTCTCCCCTTCGGGGCGGCAATGACTCATTAACCTGGCCATCATTCGGGCGGCAAAATCCTTAAAGGATGCCGTGGGGCCCTGATCCAGGCGCATGACAAACGCCCGCGGATAAACCGCTTCCAGCGGCACGGGATAGTTATAAGCATCTTTCACGATCGCTTCGAGGACATCGGAAGGAAATTCGTCGGACAGAAATGCTCGAGAGACAAGCAGCGCCGCCTGCCAGTAAGGTTTATCCCGGAGCGCCATAATATCCTTCATGGAAAGCTGCGGAACGGTGTCGGGAATAAACAGACCTTCGTCCGGCACCTGACCGGCCAGCAGCGCTTCCTTAAAGGACACGTTTCCGGTAAAAGGTGTTATTCCCGCGATATTCTTTACATGGCGATTGGTGCTGTAATATCTGATGGGCATTCCTCTCATCCTTTTTTCAGGTCGTTTTCTATAAACTTATTGGCACAAATAAAGCAACAAAAAAACAACCGACGCGGCGGGTAAGGTCTTGCCACGCGCACGTGTGCCCTTCAGGGTGCGGGTGGTCGGACCGCACCCGAATACCTGTTGGAAAATAATGACTTCTATGCTAAAAATCAGAAGCCGCTCCAACGGGGGCGGCATAACTTTTATTTTCAGGTTGAGGAAAAATGGAAGAAAAAAAACCTGTCCGTCTGACGGAAACAGTCCAGAGCGCCGGTTGAGCCTGTAAGATCGGTCCGGGGGACCTGTCCGACATTCTCAGCGATTTGCCGCTCATCTCCGATCCTCAAATACTTACCGGATATGAACATGCGGAAGACGCGGGCGTGTATAAACTTTCCGATGACCTCGCGCTGGTGCAGACCGTCGATTTTTTCACACCGACGGTTGATGATCCCTATACCTTCGGCCAGATCGCCGCAACCAATGCAATCAATGATGTTTACGCAATGGGCGGCAAGCCCCTGACCGCGATGAACATCGTTTGCTTTCCCATTAAGACAATGGATAAATCCGTGCTCCGGGAAGTTCTGCGCGGAGGCCTGGATAAAATGCGTGAAGCGGGTGTCTTGCTGATGGGCGGGCACAGCGTGGAAGATAATGAAATCAAATACGGCCTTTCCGTGACCGGCACGATTCATCCGGACCGCGTGCTGTTTAATCGCGGCGCTAAGCCGGGCGACAAAATGATTCTGACCAAACCACTGGGCACGGGCATTATCAGCACGGCGCTCAAGGCCAACGCGGTTGGTGAATCACTTCTTGCCCGATCCGTCGCCTGCATGACCGAGCTCAACAAAAAAGCCGCGGAACTGATGATTGCCGCGGGTGATATTCATTCCTGCACGGACATCACCGGATTCGGTTTTCTGGGGCACGCCTGTGAAACGATCGAAGACAGCGCCGTCGGTCTGCGGATTGATTCTGCCGCGATACCGATTCTGGCAGGTGTCCGGGATCTGGCGGAAACCGGTTACATTCCCGGCGGTCTCTACCGCAACCGGAATTTCCGCATCCATCAGATTGAAAAAGCGCCGTCGTGTCCGGACTGGATTTTTGATGTCTGTTTTGATCCGCAGACGGCCGGTGGTTTGTTTTTCAGCCTGCCTGCGGCGAAAGCGGAAACGCTTGTGGAGATCATGCACGCAAAGGGTATCGCTGACGCGGCCGTCGTGGGCGACGTGGTGATGGAACATCCGGGGAAAATAGTCATTGCGTAGAAGAATGATGATCGGATAGTCAGTAACAATGAAACCTTCATCCCTTGCCTTTAAAAATGAGACCCAACAGAATTTAAAAAAGTTGCTGGAGCTTACGCATCCCGACGATTCATTGCTGCTGCTGATGCATGGCAGCCCGGACCCGGATGCGATCGCCTCGGCCATGGCGCTTCGGGAAATTCTTTCACGCAAAAAAGGCCTCTCCCGCTGCACGTTTGCGGCAACGGAACCTTTTCGACGCCAGCAGAACAGAGAACTGGCGCAAGCGTTGCGCCTCAGTATTCGATTATTGAGCCAAGTGGACGCAAGCGCCCACAGGCTGATTGCGCTGGTGGACGCGCAGCCTTCTTTTTTCAGCGACACCTGTCAGTCCATTCAACCGGCCATGGTCTTTGATCATCATCCCCGCCATGGCGAATGGCAGGCTGATCTGGCGGATATCCGGCCTCAGTACGGCGCCCTCTCCACTGTTTTGACGGAATATCTGCTTTGCGCCCGCGTTCGCATTCCCCGCAATCTGCATACGGCGCTGCTTTACGGCATCAAAACCGACACGGACAACTTCGACCGCGACACGATCGTGGAAGACATTCGTGCGTACACGTATCATACCAAGCGCGCCAATATGCGGTTGATCCGGCGCATTGAACTTAATCAGACGCCGATGAGCTATCTGAAATATTTCGACCATGCCTTCCATTCCATGAAGCATTACCGTGGCCGCCATGTTGGTTTTCTGGGGCATGTGGAAAGTCCGGATGTTTGCGTGCAGGTGGCGGATTTCTACTTGCGTCTGATCGGCACATCTTATGTCGTCGTTGCGGGAATCGTCAACGATAAGCTGGTTATCGTCTTCCGGGGCGACGGCTATCGGCAGGACTGCGGTGCGATCGCGGAGGGCGCGTGCGGTCTGATCGGTCAGGGGGGCGGTCATCGCAGCGCCGCCCGAATTGAAATATCCCTGAATGTTTTAAAAACAGAATTGAAGGGGGACTTATCCCAGCAGAGCATCGATCATTTTCTTGATCAATGTTTGAAGAGAGGCTATCCGGCAAAAGAAACCGCGCCGGTGACAAAAACGGAGATGGAAAAAACATGAAAGAGATCGGATTTCAAAAAAACATTACCACCGGACGCTACCTGAATCCCTTTGACGGCTTTGAACCGAAAGACATTACCATCGAAGAGCGCTACGATGAAACCACCGGCGTGGCCAGCCGAATTCTTCCCTATCGCGTGCGCTTGGCGCAAAAACCCGATACGAACGCTTATCTGGATAAATCACCTGAATCAATCTGCCCGTTTTGCCCGGAGCTCTTCGATAAACTGACGCCGAAATTCACACCGGACATGATTGCTGAAGGCAAATTTAAAAGAGGAAAGGCCTTTTTATTTCCCAATGCGTTCCCTTATGATGCTGCCAACACAGTGGCCATTTTTTCATCACGTCACTTTATCGGGCTTGATCAGTTGACGGCGGATGAGATGCGCGACGGCTTTGCCGTCTGCCGCGATTATTTTTACCGTCTTGCCGAACTGCGGAAAGGCTATCAATACTGTTCGATCAACTGGAACTATATGCCGCCCGCGGGGGGTGGTCTGATTCATCCTCACCTGCAGACGATTGTCAGCAAAAAACCGACCAATTTTATGCAGCGGCTCCTGGCCGGCGCGCAAAACTACATGGCCGTCTCTGATGGCGGCAACCTGTGGAGAAACATTCTGACCCTGGAGCAGGAAGCCGGTGAGCGCTTCATTGCAAAAACCGGCGTCATTTCCTGGCTTGCCGCATTTTCGCCCAAAGGCATGGCCGGTGAAATTGATTTCTATTTCAGGGAAAAGACATCATTTTTTGATCTGACGGAGGCCAACTTTGATGAACTGCTCTCCGGGCTGTCCCGGATTTTTCATTATCTGTATGTAAACAATTTTATGAGTTTTAATTTGTCCTTTTACGCAACGATGACACCGGAGAAGAACTTCTGGGTGCAGGGGAAAATCGTGCCGCGTTTTGAAATCAACCCCCTGGGCACCAGCGACTTGAATTACTTCGAAAAACTGCACAATGAGATCATCTGCCCTGTGGTGCCGGAACAGTTATGCAAAGAATTGCAGGCATATTTCACGGAAGTGTAGCAATCGACATAAAATAGCCCCTCTGTTTTGACCCATCAAAAAAGGCGGCATTTTCATGCCGCCTTTTTATCAATTGATTCTGAGTTTCACTAATCTTCTTTGCTACTCACGCTTGCCGTTGCTGCAGTGGTTGTGTCGGAAGACGTTGAGGAGCTTTCGGTGGCTGCTGTTTCTGTTTTTGCCGCTTTGGCGGTCTGCGGCTTTTTCCCCGCGTAGTCCGTCGCATACCATCCGCTGCCCTTCAAACTGAAAGATGACAGCGACATCATTTTCTGGACTTTTCCCTTGCAGAACTTGCATGTTTTCAAATCCGGCTCGGTGATACCCTGAAACGCTTCAAATTGTTTGCCACATTTCTTACATTTGTATTCGTAGATAGGCATAGTCAAAACCTCCCAAATTAATTATATAAATCACTTATTTTGAACTCGCTCGAAAAGCAGTCCAAAACGATTTCCAGATCATTTTGTTTTACCGGCTGCAAAGCGCTCCGCGTCAGGTTATGGACGATCTTTTCTTCCTGTTCCTTTTCTTCCTGCGACGCGTCGAAATCAATATCGCCGTTTCCGAACCTGAGCACGTGGATCAATTCATGAACGGCAATGTACAGCATTAAAGGGCTGAATTTTATAAATGTATTGGCCCGTTCCACCGCGTCCAGAATGATATTGTCCTGCAAGCACACCCGGTAAAAATCAAAACCTTCCCTCTCTTCCGGCCTTAAATCGGAGGGCTTTTCGTAAGAATACTTGCAAAGATGCGCAAACGCGCCGTCTTTTACTTCATGCTGCTCCAGAAATGCAAGTGTTTTTACATCATATTTGTTTTTGCGCAGATCATTTTCACTCAGGCGAAAATGACGGGAAACCAGTTTTTCCGCATCGTTAAATGCCCTGGCGGCCGCCGGTATCTGCGCTCGGTTAAAACAACGAATCATAAAAACACCGTAATAACATTAATAAATTGGTTCTTAATATACTCATTTAGAAACACCTTGTCAATATCAACAAAACATATCAACAGAAAGTGTCCTTTCTGATAGTCTTTCCCGATATTAAGGAAGTTCTTGTCAAATGAAGTTAGCGATGTTAGTATCCGCCGCATTCTATTATAATTATCCTTATAAAGGGAACCGGTTCATGGCGTTCATCATAAATAGTCAGAATGGATCTGAAAATGAAATAAATGGAGGGCCGGGCGCGCTTGCGATGCGGCCTTTCGCCTTTGTCGGCCGGACGATCATTGACTGGGTCAACAGGATGGGTGCGGCGGCCATTTTTCTTTTTATGGCGCTTTTACAGATTTTTCGCCGCAAGCAGCTTTATAAAACCGTTCAGCAGATCTATTACATCGGAGCAAGATCCATTACCATTATTATGCTGGTGAGTTTGTTTACCGGCATGGTGCTGGGGCTGCAAGCTTATCATGCTTTGCTTAAATTCGGCGCGTCAGGCGCGGTGGGTTCTCTGGTATCCCTTTCGCTGATCATGGAACTGGGGCCTGTGTTGACCGCCATCATGATTACGGCCCGGGCCGGCTCGGCGATAACCGCTGAGATCGGCATCCAGCGCATCAGTGAGCAGATCGATGCTTTGCATACCATGCGGATCAATCCCATCCGGTATCTGATCAGCCCCAAAATGACCGCGGCCATCATCAGTTTTCCCCTGTTGACGGCGGTGTTTGACCTCGTCGGCATCATTGGCGGCTATGTTTCCGCGGTCGTGCTTTTAGGGTTGAATGGGGGCGTTTACGTGCACAGCATTCAGACTTACGTGGTCATGAGTGACATCACCAATGGATTTATAAAATCGATTGTTTTTGCATTGATTGTTGCCACCGTTTGCTGTTATCAGGGATATTTTGCTCATATGCGTAAAGACAGCCACGGTGCCCAGGCAGTCGGCCTTGCGACAACGTCGGCGGTTGTGCTTTCCTGCGTGCTGATTCTGGTTTCGGATTATGTCGTAACTTCACTGCTGGTCTAGAGAGACAAGATGGATACGCCACTGATTGAATTTAAAAATGTGACCAAACGCTTCGGAAACAAAACCGTGCTGGAGCGCGTTAATTTGCAGATCTATGAGGGTCAGATCACAACAATCATCGGTCTGTCCGGTTCGGGTAAAAGTGTCATGCTCAAGCACATCATCGGGTTGATTCAACCGGATGAAGGCGCAATTTATTTTCGGGGTAAACCGTTGGCCCAGATGAAAAAGGCGGAGATCGCCGCATCTTTCGCTCAGATCAGCTACATGTTTCAGGGCAATGCGCTGCTTGATTCTCTGACAGTTTATGAAAACATTGCGCTGCCCCTGCAGGAAACAAGCAATCTGAAGAAAGCGGAAATCGATCGCCGGGTGATGGCCAGAATCGAGCAAACGGAACTGACCGAGGCTATTCATAAATATCCGGCGGAACTTTCCGGGGGGATGCAAAAAAGGGCGGCGCTGGCCCGTGCGTTGATTACCGATCCGCAGATTGTCCTTTTTGATGAACCGACGACCGGGCAGGACCCCGTCCGGAAAAATGCGATTTTGAGCATGATCGCCCAGTACCAGAAAAAATTTAACTTTACCGCCATCCTCGTCAGCCATGAAATTCCGGATGTGTATTTCATCTCCAATCGTATTCTGGCCCTTTATGATCGCCGGATTGTGTTTCAGGGGACACCGGCGGAACTGGAAAATTTCGATCATCCATTTATGGATGAAGTCATCAGCAGCCTGGAAGCATTGCAAAAAGAGTTAACCGGCCTTTACTCCAAACGCCAGTTCGGCATGCTCAATCATCTTCAGCTGAAAAGAAGAGAGGTTGGCGAAACTTATTGCCTTGTGGTTTTCAGTCTGAAAGAATTAAACGACATCATTATCAAAGTCGGGCATGATGCGGCGCAGGCGGCACTGCGGAATATGGGCTTGTATATTGACAAGCATTTCAGCGCCATCGGCGGCTTTTCCACCCGCCGCAATACCAACGAAATCATTACGATGCTTCCCTATTCCAATCTTGCCGAAGCGGAAAGTATGATGGAAAACTTCGTTGCGGATTTTCATAAAAAAATCATTCCCGCCATTCAGGAGTCCACCTGCAACCTGGCTTCGGGGGAGTTGGTCGAATTGACGATCATGGCGGGAATTGCCGAGGGGCAATCCACAGACGATATCGATTCAGTGATTGAACTGGCAAAATCTCAACAAAAAGAAATTGGGCGGCTTCATTGCGCCACCGGGGGAGTGAACCTATGAAAAAGTATACCATGGAAACAATCGTCGGCGTCTTTGTTGTTTTCGGGCTGCTCTGTGTCGGATATATGACGGTCAAGCTCGGCAAGGTCGATATTATGGGAGATAACTCCTATTCGCTGCTTGCCAGGTTCACCACCGTCACCGGACTGAGAATCGGCAGTCCGGTGAATATTTTAGGCATTGATGTCGGTCGTGTGGAAAAGATTACCCTGGACCAGGAAAACCAGAAGGCCGTTGTGAAGCTGAAAATCAAAAAAGATATCAAAGTATATGATGATGCGATTGCCTCGATCAAAACAGAAGGACTCATTGGGGACAAGTATCTCAACATTGACCCGGGCGGAGGCGGAGACCTCCTGAAAAACAATGGCGTTATTGTCGATACCCAGGCGGCAGTCGATATTGAACAACTCATCAGCAAGTATGCCTTTGGCGACGTGAAAAAGGATAAAAAAGAGGAAAAGAAAGAGGACTAAGAATAGGCTACAGGAGGCTTGTATAATGAAAAAGCGGGGTGCGCCGTTACTGATATTGATCATTTTTGTATTATCCGGTCCGGCATACGCCGGAGTGCCGATGAACGCTGTTGAAGCCACAGTCAAGAGAGTGCTTGACGTTCTGCGGGATCCCAAACTGAAAAATCCTTCGGCCAGGGAAACCAAAAAAGAAAAGCTCCGGGTCATCTACAGAGACATGTTTGATGAAATGGAATTTTCCAGACGGACGCTGACGCGCAACTGGAACAAGTTCAGCCCTCAGCAGCGCAAGGAATTTGTTAATCTCTTTGAGCAGGTCCTGGAAAAAACATATCTCGACAAAATTCTGGATTACTCCGACGAAAAAATCGTTTTCTATAAAGAGACCATGGTCACTGAAAACAAGGCGGAGATAGAGTCGAAGATTATCACTTCCTCCAAGGAAATTCCCATCTTCTACAGAATGATCCTTAAAGACGGCCAATGGAAAGTCTATGACGTCGTTGTGGAAAATGTGAGTCTGGTTCAGAACTATCGAACTCAATTTAATGAAATGCTGTCCAACGGAACACCGGAACAACTGCTGGAGACCTTGCGCAAGAAGGTGAAGGCTCAATAAGAAATTATAGATATCCGATCATGAAAACTTACCTGTCTTTGATTATCAGTTTCATCATTTTGTCCGCGGGATGTGTTTGTGCCCCCTGCCCGGCATCTGTATTGATGCAGACGCCGGCGGACGTATCGTCGCCCCAGGCTGTTTTGATGACCGATGCAGGCGATACCCCGGCACAATCGTCAAAACAGCCGGATGACGCCGGCGCCGATGAATACAGGGATGATGAGAATCTCGATGACGATGACGACCCTTTTGGCGAAGAAAGAGTAACGATTGCCGATCCCATAGAACCCTTTAACCGGGCCATGTACCATTTTAATGATAAGATGTATTTCTGGATGCTTAAGCCGGTTGCACAGGGTTACAAAGAAGTTGTTCCGGAACCCGCGCGAGTCAGCGTAAAAAATTTCTTTTCCAACCTCGGATTCCCGGCACGTTTTGTCAGTTGTCTGCTCCAGGCTGATTTCAGCGGCGCCGCCACGGAAGTTGGCCGTTTCACCATCAATACGGTGTGGGGCATCGGAGGACTGCTTGATCCTTCTGCCAATAAGGAACTGGATCTTCAGAAGCAAAATACCGATCTGGGGCAAACCCTGGGAGTTTATGGCGTGGGTCATGGTTTCTACATCGTTTGGCCCTTTTTTGGACCGTCCAGTCCGCGGGACTCGATCACCATGGCCGGTGATTATTTCCTGTATCCTCCCTGGTATGTTCAGCCCTGGTATGCTTCGACCGGAGTCACTGCCTATGAGGCTGTCAATAGTACTTCCCTGAGAATCGGAGAATATGAATCGCTCAAAGGGGCGGCCATCGATCCATACGTGTCGATGCGTGATGCCTACATACAATATCGCATGAAAGATGTAAAAGCACGGAAAGCCAGGTCTGTGCTGTTTAAAAACTCAGGTGCAAACAATCCGGCGGCGGATACGTTTCAGCCAGAAAAATAATTTGTAAAGAAAGGGGGTCATCCTTACGAAGAAGTTTATCTTTATCTCCCTATCGGCCTTATTGGTTCTGGCTATGAACCCGGTTGCCACGGCAGGTGGGCTGTTTGGCCCGCCGCAAACCATTTCTAAAGAAGCCGGCGGCTTGAATACGGCTATCGCTTACCGGTATCACGAAGATACTTTCAAGGGTGATACGGAACATGTGATCAGGCAGAATCAAATTTATTCTCAGGTAGCTTACGGCGCCTCCAACCGGTGGGAAATCTATGGACGCATCGGCATAGCCGATCTGAAAATATTTGACGCTTTCACTTCAACGGATGTTTTGACGACAACGTCCAAAGATCATTTTGAAGAGAACTGGAAATTTTTCGGGACGCTGGGAGCCAAGGGGTTTTATCCGCTCAACAACATATTCGGCGTTGGCGCCTTTATGCAGGGAAGCTACCACTTCAGCAACTATACGGATGAGGTTGCAGGGGTGCGGAATACAACGCCTTTCGTTGCCGATTTGAAAATTAAAAATCTCTGGGATCTCAATTTCGGTGTTGGTTTGCAGGCTGCTGTTCCCGGTGGCATAAAACTATATATGGGACCCTATGTTTATTATGCCCAGGCCAATGCGTATCTTTCCTCTGCTATTCCGGGAATTCAATCCGGAAACCAAAAAGTTTCATGGAAGAACAAATCCAATGCAGGAGGATTCTGCGGCGCCGATATCCCGCTGGCTAAAGGATTTCGCCTGAATATCGAAGGGCAATACACCGACCGGTTTTCCATCGGATCGGCCATCACCTATACCTATTAATGATGGCTTCAATAAAAAAATCACTTCGCGATACATGAGGATTCGCCATGCAGTTAAAAAAATCCAGACCAAAATCAAAATTGAAAATCGGCGTTTTATACGGCGGCCGATCCGGCGAACATGATGTGTCACTTTGCTCGGCGGCATCCGTTGTCACGGCGCTGAATAAATCCAAATACGATATTGTGGCCGTCGGCATCGACCGCGACGGACGCTGGTACGTTCAGAACCAGCCGGAAATTATCACGGATAAAGCCTTTGGGAAAATTCTATCTTTAAAAAAACAGGGATTGTGGCTGGTCAATCATTTCGAGCAGCAAAACAAACTCCACATCTATAACCTGGAAAATCGGAAGCAGGATGTTGTCGTCGATCTGATCTTTCCCGTCCTGCACGGCACGTACGGCGAAGACGGCACCCTGCAGGGGTTGCTGGAACTGGCGATGGTGCCCTATGTGGGCGTGGACGTGGCCGGTTCCGCCGTGGGCATGGATAAGGACATCGCCAAACGGTTATTGAAAGAAGCCGGTATTCCGGTTGTCCCCTGGATGACCATCAGCCAACATCAGTGGCGGAAACAGTCAAAAAAAATCCTGCGCGATGCCCTGGCCGGACTTGAATTGCCGCTGTTTGTCAAACCGTTATGCACCGGCTCTTCCGTGGGAATCAAAAAGGTTAAAGTAAAAAAAGAGCTGGCGGACGCCATGGATTATGCCTTTCAGTTCGACACACGGATTATGATTGAAACAGGCGTCGACTGCCGTGAAATCGAATGCGCCGTGCTGGGTAACGATTGTCCGCAGGCGTCCGTGCTGGGCGAGATACTTCCCCAACATGAATTCTATTCCTATGAGGCCAAGTATCTTGATCCGGAAGGCGCCAGGATGAACATCCCCGCGAAGATCCCCGCCAAGCTTGCCGCCGCTATCCGCAAGAGCGCCGTCACGGGTTTTCAGGCGCTCAACTGTAATGCCATGGCGCGCGTGGATTTCTTTCTGGATAAAAAAACCAATCAGTTTTATTTAAACGAGATCAACACGCTGCCCGGTTTTACCAGCATCAGCATGTATCCCAAGCTCTGGGAAGCCACCGGCATCAAATACCGCGGGCTTCTGGACAGGCTGATCACGCTGGCGTTTGAGCGCCATCGGGCAAAGTCGGCAATCAAGACGGATTAAGGTGAATCAAGTTTTTGATATGGTTTACGCAGCCAGTTGTGTTTCAAATTCGTTGTAATGATGTCTGACTCTTTCGATATACTGCATGTGATAACCTTGGATGCCGTTTTTTAATGACGCGGGTCCTGCATAATATGCCGCCAGAACGAAATCCCAGATGACGGGGTCCTTATAACCACGTTTGGAATATAGCTGGTGGAGTTCCTGCAGAATAACGGAGGCCACCATGATATTGGACGGTGGATGGAAAATTTGTTCCCGGTTGACCTGCAGCTTGTGCTTTTTGACATAGGCGTTCCACGTGCCCATTTGAATTTGCATGATACCCTTGGCATATGCCCCGGACACGGCATTGCCGCAAAAGTTGCTTTCGGTTTGCATAATAGCCAGATACATTTCCACCGGAATATCCGTTTTTTTGGACTCCTCCAGAATTGCCGACGAAATTGATGCGCAGAGTTCTTCTTTGACGCCCCGGGCACGCAGGATGTCTTCAATCACTTGTTTTCTGCTGGAGGCGGCGTGATCATCAGTCCAATCATGAATCGACTGCATCCTTGCCGGATTCCGTTTTTGTGACTCAGTCTGGGCCAACCCTTCTATATAAGCATAAGCAATAATCATAACGGAAAAAATGGTCAGCAAGACGATCCGTCCACCTGATGAATGATTTCCTTTGTCGCGAAATTTTTCTTTTTTCAGCTTTTTTTCAGTGATTATTTTTGTGGTGTTGCCGTCATTAATAGTTGTTTTTGTTAAAATATTTATTATTTTCGTTACCATTTTCATCCTGACCTCTTTCTGATGCAGATCGATCTCACCGGGCTTGACCTTAATTTGTTTGAAGTTTTGAACAGGGGAAAAGTGATTCGGAATATTTGCGGAAAGCGTGGTCGTCGAACTGCGATATTCTGATGTGTCTCAACCGTGCTTATGGGAAATAACCATCAGAAAATTCTGCAGCTGCTATTTAATTGTTTTTTGTTACGTGATCACTGTCTCCATGAAATGACATGCTCTTACAATAAATTAAATTACATCCTGCTTTTATCGGTGACCTCAATATAGTGATCAAACAGGTTTAGTCAACTAAAAAATGCTCTGTTGCAACGTAAATGGCATCTTAGTTGCTGATATTACATTGAATAATTTATTGCATGACGGCGGTGGAAGTTGTGTCTTTACCCAGACATCCGTTAACCAGGAAGGTCGTCCGGTGCGGGATGAAGAATCAACCAGCCACACCGGTGCAATCGAAACGGCGGAAGTGTTTGGCAGACGGATTTATCAGGAGGCGATGAGGCGTGGTATGAACTCGGCGGGGGAAACGGTTGTGATCGGAGACGGAGCCCCCTGGATATGGAATATTGCGGATGAACAATTTTATG
>DFZJ01000058.1 GCA_002382045.1 Syntrophaceae bacterium UBA4059 | reverse complement strand
TCGGCAAATACGGTGTAGATAAGGTTTTTGTGGGCGACAATGCCGCTATGGAACCTTACGTCACCGAAGCGCACGCCGCCGTCGTCGCCAAAGTGGTTAAAGAAAATGATCCGGCAATCCTGCTTTTGGGCGCGTCGGTTCAGGGCAAAGATCTGTCTTCGCGCGTGGCGGCGAAATTAGCCACGGGTCTCGCCACCGATTGCACCGATGTAAAACTTGACGGCGGCAAATTTGTGGCCATCCGTCCCCTGTATGCGGGAAAGTGCTTCGGCGAGATCGTTTTCGAATCAACGCCGGCAATGGCCTCACTTCGTCCCAATGTGTTCCCGGCGGCTGAAAATGCCAAAGCAGGCGCGGTTGTGAAAGTGGATGCAGCGGTTGAAGCACAGAAGAGCAAGGTTCTGGAAGTGCAGAAAGATACCAGTGGTAAAGTCGATTTAACGGAAGCCAACGTGATCGTTTCCGGTGGCCGCGGTATGAAAGGCCCCGAAGGCTATGCGATTCTCGAAGAACTGGCTGACGTGCTTAAAGGAACGGTCGGTGCGTCCCGCGCGGCAGTTGACGCCGGATGGCGTCCGCAAAAAGATCAGGTTGGACAGACCGGCAAGGTCGTTTCTCCGAACCTGTACATCGCCTGCGGTATTTCCGGCGCGATTCAGCATCTGGCCGGTATGAGTTCATCGAAATGCATCGTCGCCATCAACAAGGATGCGGAAGCCCCCATCTTTACGAAAGCGGATTACGGCGTCATTGATGATCTGTTCAAGGTTGTTCCCGAGTTGACGGCAGTTTGCAAGAAGCTTGTTGCATAATAAAGTATAAGGTCTTTGCCCCGGAGTACGGGGCAAAGACCTTATTTTCGGATCTGGTTATTTAGACGAGATTTTTCCCTCAAGTTATGTTGGAGGATCAATGAAAGAACATGCATTTTATGTAGGTAGAGAAGGCCGCGAGGTTTTCTGGAATATTCCGCTGCCGGCGTTTGAGATTATCCTTTTTGCTCTGACGGGCGTTGCCCTGGCCATTATGGCTTTTGGCATTTATCGTCGCTGGCTGATGTGGAAAGCCATGGGCAAACCGGAGATGCGCCTGGACAATATAAACGAAAGAGTGAAGACCGTCCTCCGGGAGATTTTTCTGCAGGAAAAAGTCCTGAAGGATCGCTATCCCGGGATTATGCACGCTTTAATCTTTTTTGGCTTTTTTGTTTTGATTTTTGGCGCCGCGTTTGACGCGGGACAGCATCACGTTACGGAACCGCTCTTCGGTTGGACATTCCTGAAAGGCAACTTTTATTTAGGGTTTTCTTTCCTGATGGATTTGTTCGGATTGGCTGTTCTGACCGGTGTCGTCCTCGCTCTGGACCGCAGGTTTGTGCAAAAACCTGACCGTCTGGGTTTTAAAGGTGAGATCGACAACACCCCGGATGATGTCATTGTTCTCCTGCTCATCGGCGCCATCATTATTACCGGTTTTATCGTAGAAGCATTGCGCATTTACGTGACCAATCCTTCCTGGGAATACTGGTCTTTTGCCGGCTGGCTTTTGTCCCGCACCTTTACCGGCGTCGATCATGGCGCCGCCAAAATACTGCATCAAGTGTTCTGGTGGACGCATGCGGTCCTCGGGCTTGGATTTATCGCTTATATTCCCTACTCGCGCCTGATGCATATCATTACCACTCCGGCGAACCATTTCCTCAAGACGTCCAAACCGACCGGTTATATTGAGCCCATCCGCGATTTCGAAAATGCGGAAGCCTTCGGCGTAGGCAAACTTGAAGAATTCACGTGGAAGCAGATTTTTGATTCTGACGCCTGCACCCGCTGCGGACGCTGTCAGGACGGCTGCCCGGCTTATCTGACCGGCAAACCTCTGTCTCCTAAAAAGATTGTTCAGGATATCAAAACACATTGGCTGGAAAAATGTCCGGATCCGGCCCTGGCGATGGTTGCCGCGAAACTGCCGGCTCCTCTGAAGGATGCGATTAAAGCCAATCTGCCGGCCGTTCCCGCTGAAGGAGAAGCTGCGGCGGAAGAAGCAACCGGAAAAGCGCTGGTTGGTGAAGTCATTGACCTGCACGAACTGTGGTCCTGCACCAACTGCATGTATTGTATGGAACACTGTTCAGCCTCGATTGAACACGTGCCAAAGATTATTGACATGAGGCGGTATAAGGTTCTGACCGAAGCAGACTTTGCTCCGGAGCTGCAGTTGACCTGCCGCAACATGGAAAATAACTCCAACCCCTGGGGCATCGGCGCGCATTTGCGTGGCGACTGGGCCAAAGAAATGGGGATCAAAACACTGGCTGAAGATCCTAATGTTGAATATCTTTTCTATGTGGGTTGCTCGGGTTCGTTTGACGACCGCGGCAAGAAAATTTCTATCGCTTTTGCGAAAATTCTTCAGGAAGCCGGCGTCAGCTTCGGTATTCTGGGCAACGAAGAAGGCTGCTGCGGTGATTCCGCGATGCGTGCCGGTAACGAGTATCTCTTCCAGACGCTCGCTCAGACCAATATTGACCTGATGAACGGCTACGGCGTAAAGAAAATCATCGCCATCTGCCCGCACGGCTACAACTGCTTAAAGAAAGATTACCCGAACTTCGGCGGTAATTTTGAAGTCTATCATCATACGGAAATCATTTCGCAGCTGATTGGCCAGCATAAAATCAGACTGACGCAGCCGCTTTCCGGTACGTTTGTCTATCACGATTCCTGCTTCCTCGGCCGTTATAACAATATTTACACGGAACCCCGCAGGATTCTGAAATCGATTCCCGGCATTCAAGTGGTGGAAATGGAACGCAATCTGGATAAGAGCTTCTGCTGCGGCGCCGGCGGCGCGAGAATGTGGATGGAAGAAGACATCGGAGAACGGATTAACAATGCGCGCACCAAACAGGCAATGGCCGTCAAGGCCGATGCAATTGCCGTGGGCTGTCCGTTCTGCCTGACCATGATGTCCGACGGCATCAAGGACAATCAGATGTCGGAAACGATGCAGGCCTGGGATCTGGCGGAACTGGTCGTCAAAGCCATGGGCAAGGAAGAAATTAAACCCACCGTCGATACTTGCGCGGTTTAAAAACAGGCTATTGGCAACAGGCTATTGGCTATTGGTTAACAAAAAGCCCCTTGTCCATGCCGGACAAGGGGCTTTTTCATAGAAAACATCAGGAGAATACCATGAACTATCAAAACATTCTTTTTCAGGTTGCCGAAGGTGTTGCAACGATTACCTTTAACCGTCCCAAAGTACTTAACGCCATGAATTCAGAAGTCATGGCGGAACTGGCTCATGCTCTGAAAGCCTGTGATCAGGATGATGCAGTGAAGGCGCTGATTCTGACCGGTTCCGGTGAAAAGGCTTTTGTGGCGGGCGCGGATATTTCGCAGATGCAGAATAATACCCCCGCTGAAGTGACCAAATTTATGGAACTGGGGCAGGAAACACTCCGGTTTCTGGAGACCATGGGAAAGCCTTCTATTGCCGCTGTCAACGGTTTTGCGCTGGGCGGTGGAACGGAAATCGCCCTGGCCTGCGATATGCGCATCGCTTCGGAAAATGCCATGTTCGGCCAGCCGGAAATTTTAATCGGCATCCTTCCCGGCTGGGGAGGCACACAGCGACTGCCCAGGCTGGTCGGGATGGGTATTGCCAAGGAATTGATCCTGGGCGGGGGCCAGATTAATGCTCAGCGGGCTTATGAAATCGGACTGGTCAATAAAGTGGCGCCCCTGACCAGTTTGATGGACGAAGCGCAAAAAATGGCTGGTAAATTTACTAAACTACCGGGTTTTGCCTTGAAGATGGCGAAGAACAGCATCAATTACGGATACGATATATCGCTGGACAATGCGATCAGACTGGAAGTAACCTCCGTTGCACAATGTTTCAGCACGCAGGATCAGAAGGAAGGCATGAAAGCGTTTCTGGAAAAGAGAAAACCCACTTTCGTAGGAAAGTAGTGGATGGTGGATAGTGGATA
>DFZJ01000051.1:8722-30402 GCA_002382045.1 Syntrophaceae bacterium UBA4059 | reverse complement strand
TGCATTCCGGAATTACTTCACTCTTGAATATGGCTTACAATAATAGTGATGCGCTTATTATTATTTTAGATAACAGTACAACAGCCATGACCGGCATGCAGGAGCATCCGGGCACCGGCTATACCTTGATGGGGAAAGATGCAAAAAAAATTAATCTAAATGTTTTAGTATCTGCTCTAGGAATAGAAAATATAAGGGTTATCAATCCAAACAACATAAAGGAAGCTCAAAGCGCGATTAAGGATGAACTAGCCAGTAACGGTCCGTCTGTTATTATTTCACAGAGTCCTTGTGTCCTTTTCAAACGGGCAAATATGAAGCCTGTTCCTCCAATGAAAATTGACGCGGATAAATGTGAAGGCTGCAAATCATGCCTTGGGTTAAATTGTCCACCGATTGCCTGGAAAGAAGGCGTCACCAAAGAAGGATCCAAGCGCAAAGGTATCGCGGTAATTGATGAAACATTTTGTAATGGTTGCGGTTTATGCGCTCAGGTCTGTAAATTCAGCGCAATCAGGTAAAGAAAAGGGAAGCCTCGATGATCGATTCAAAAGTTCACAGTATATTATTTGCCGGAGTCGGCGGTCAGGGAATTTTAAGAGCCAGTGATATCATGTGTATGGCTATGATGGAAGCGGGTTTTGATGTAAAAAAAAGTGAAGTCCACGGCATGGCGCAACGGGGTGGCTGTGTGAACAGCGACGTACGTTATGGCGTGAAGGTCTATTCACCATTAGCAGAGGCCGGAAGTGGCGAAATCCTTATCTCCTTTGAAAAAATGGAAGCGTTGCGCTATCTGAAATATTTAAACAAGGACGCATCTATTATTGTCAATACGGAAGAAATCTACCCCCCGTCCGTTAATATGGGTGATGCAACGTATCCTGATGATGTTATTGGATTCTTAAAGAAACATTATCCTAGAGTCATCGCATTTAATGCTGCTGATCTGGCGCTGAAAGCCGGCAATATTAAGGCAGCCAATGTTGTTTTACTGGGCGCCGTATCCAATTTAGTGAAAGTAGATAAATCTATTTGGGAAAGTGTCATTAAAAAATCCTTTCCGCAAAAATTGGTTAAATTGAATCTGGATGCTTTTCAAATGGGAATTGCTGCTTAAATTATCGCAAATAACTCTTAACAAGGTGAAACTATGGCAGAAGATTACTATCAGGTTCTTGGCGTCGATAAAAAAGCATCGGCCGATGAAATTAAAAAAGCTTATCGTAAATTGGCCGTTAAGTGGCATCCCGATAAGAATCCCACCAATAAATCAGCAGCCGAAGAAAAATTTAAAAAAATCAGCGAAGCTTACGCTGTTTTGAGTGATGAAAAAAAGCGTGAGCAGTACGATCAATTCGGCTCTGCCGATCAATTTCGTCAGCAGTATACCCAGGAGGACATTTTTCGGAACTTTGATCTGGATGAAATATTGCGGGGGTTTGGTTTTGGCGGCGGAAGAGGGGGAGGCAGAACAACTTTTCGCACGGGTAGAAGAGGCGGTGGTCAGCAAGATTATGACGACCCCTTCGCCAGCATATTCGGTGGCATGGGCGGCGGTGGCAGACAGCATGCGAATATGCCACAAAAAGGACAGGATGTCGAATACAATTTATCAATATCATTAGAAGAATCTGTTTTTGGCGCGGATAAAAAAATTTCCCTGCAAATGGAAAATCGTATTGAAGATATCAGCGTAAAAATACCTTCCGGAATCAGCACGGGTAAAAAATTGAGACTGCCTGGAAAAGGACTGCCCGGCTACAATGGCGGTTCAAATGGTGATTTATACTTAAATATTAATGTATTGCCTCATCCAATCTTCGCCCGCGACGGTAATGATCTTTATATCGAAAAGACGATAAAATTTACTCAAGCTGCTTTGGGAACTACCATAGATGTTCCCACGCTGGACGGAACATCAAAAAGATTAAAAATTGCCCCCGGCACGCAAAACAATACAAAAATAAGGATGAAGGGTTTTGGAGTCCCCGGACTCAAAGGCGGAATCAAAGGCGATCAATATGTAAAAATTAATATTGAGGTTCCCAAAAAACTAACGGACAAACAAATTAAGATCATGGAACAACTCGCGGAAGATGGAATTTAAATGACTGAAAAAAATGATAGAACAATGAAATAATTTTAATGTAATGTCTTATAAGATATGTTATGTCTACATGGAATGATTTTTGTTCATTTAGGAAAGGTTTTAAGTTCATATAAACTCCACATTCCCCGTTGCGCCCATGTTATTACCGCAAATGATGATAATTCCCTTGATACCTGGTATCTTTATTCCGTAATCTAATGCGGGCTTTATGTCCTTTTTACTTTTTACACGGTTACCCACTGCGGATGCCGCGGCATCCGCCAGTGTTGCGGATTTTGAAATGACGCATACCGCATCAGCCTTTCCAAAGCTCAACGAAGGTCCAACGGTGGCAGACGATGTACAAATACCAAGTGGCGTATCTTCTGGTTTTACAAGTAATTTAATATGATAACTTAATGTAGATTCTCCGGCGTAAATGCCAACAGTCAACTTTTTGTTAGCGTGTAGAAAAATATCGCCGCCATTTTCGATAATGAGGTTTTCCGTCTGGTTCAGAAGGTCGTTACCAACAAATTCAGACACAGCACCCGCAACCGAGGCCATCGGCCCCACGCCGCAGAGTTTTGATTTGGCGATCATCGCCCTGATAATCTGTGGCGCTAAATTATCTTCGGGAAGTGGCAGAAGTGACGTTCTGAATTCAGGATGGATTTTAATGTAGCTTTCTAAAGCGTGACGATGTTTGATTAATGATTTTTCAGCTGAATCGGCCAGATTTACATCCGAACTTATCAACAGATCGCTTTCGCATATCATTACGTTATATATATTAAGATTATCTTTATTAATTAATGACCTATATGTTCTTTCCTCATGTGACATATTTTAACAATAAACGGTAGCGCCCTCCCCTAATATGCCGTCTGCTTCCCGGCGCAGCCGGTCGCAAATATCGATTCTGGTCCCTTCTCCAAGCCTTACGATTGTTTCACTATTTTCATTAAGGATATGTATGTAACCTTCGTATTTACCGTTATATTTCTTAACGGTGTCATAAAGCATTTTGATGTCTTCCGGCGATGTTTTCTCTGTATTAATCATGAATCGAACTTGTTTATAGGGATTCTCAAGAGCCTTAGTCAGGGGACTGACCTCCTGAGCAATGATTTTAAGAGATTCGTCGCCGATATCAATCGTTCCGGAAATGACTACCGGCTCATCAGCATGAAGCAGCTCATAAAATTTCCTGTAAACATCGGCCCAGAAGATGATGCCTACTGATCCATGGAGATCTTCCAGGACAATATTGCACATTATATCTTTTTTCTTGGTTAGCCTCTCCGTAAGTGTGCTGATGACTCCCGCAATGGTGATCGTGTCTTTGTCCTGTTTCGTGCCAATCGAACTGGAATTAGCATTGGTAACAAATTTTAATTTATCAGCATACCCATGCAAAGGATGTCCTGTAATATAAAAACCAAGGGTGTCTTTTTCGATGGAAAGCAGTTCTTTACGATCCCATTCCGGAAGATTTGGAATCTGAAAAGATGTTCCGCTGTCTATTCCGGATGGATTCCCCGTGTCCAGCTGGTCAAAAATACTTGCCTGATTACTTAATAATTCCCTTTGTTTACGCTGTGCCTCCTCCATTGCCTGATCCAGGCAATCCATGAGCTGACGACGGTAATAACCCAGACTATCAAAAGCGCCGCATTTAATCAGACTTTCAATGACCCTTTTATTGACCTTGCGCAGATCGACACGGCTAAGAAAATCCATGAAGGAGGTAAACTTTGCATCTGTCCTCATGGCAATGATTGATTCTATCGCCGCTTCTCCGACATTTTTTACAGCGGCCAGTCCGAAACGGATATTATCCCCGGATACACTGAAATCTTTTTTCGATTCATTCATGTCCGGCGGCAGAATATTGATGCCCATTTCCTTGCAGTTGGTCATATGTTTGATAATCTTATCGCGGTTATCTTTTTCCGAGGTGAGGAGTGCCGCCATAAAAGCAACGGGATAATGCGCTTTTAGATAGGCCGTTTGATAGGTGATGATGGAATAAGCGGCACTGTGGGACTTGTTAAAGCCATATTCGGCAAAAGTTTCCATCTGTTCCCAGATGATTCTAGCTATGTCTTCATTAATTTTTTGTTTTTTTGCGCCTTCGAGAAATTTTGGTTTCTCTTTTTCCATCGCCGAAACTTGCTTTTTCCCCATCATTTTGCGCAACGTATCGGCCTGGGCCATGGTGTAGCCACCGATCACATTGGCAATTTGCATGACCTGTTCCTGATACAAAATGATGCCGTAAGTCTCTTTTAGAATGGGTTCGAGTTGGGGTAAATCATAGGTAATTTTTGTTTTACCCTGCTTTCGCGCAATAAATTCCGGCACCATTTTCATCGGCCCGGGGCGATAGATGGCAAGCAACGCCATGACATCCTCAATGCAGTCAGGCTTCATGTTGACCATAATGTCCTTCATGCCGGAACTTTCCAATTGGAATACGCCGTCTGTATCGCCTTTCATCAACAATTGATAGGTTTCGACATCATCAAGTGGTAAGTCATTAATATCAATATCAATACCTTTTGATTCCTTAATAAAATTTATGGCATTTCTGATCACGGTCAGAGTTTTTAGCCCTAGGAAATCAAATTTGGTCATGCCGACGGCTTCAATATCCTTCATGGAATACTGTGAAACGATATCGTCTTTCGGTTTAAACAGCGGCACACGTTCTACCAGTGGAACATCCGAAATCACCACGCCGGCAGCGTGAACCGATGAATGGCGGTTGAGCCCCTCGAGAATCAATGATAATGATAATAGTTTGGCGATCTGCGGGTTCTTCTTTTGTTCTTCAGCAAATCGTGGTTCCATTTTAAAAGCTTCTTCCAACTTAATATTCAAAACAGTGGAAGGAACCAGTTTCGCGATGCGGTCCACTTCGCCATAGGGAATATTCATGGCACGTCCGACATCCCGGATTACGCCTTTCGCCATCATTTTCCCGAACGTGCAGATTTGCGTAACTTTATCCTTGCCGTATCTCTCCGTGACATATTTAATGATTTCACCACGTCGCTCCTGACAGAAATCAATATCAATATCAGGCATGCTGATACGATCCGGATTTAAAAATCGTTCAAAGAAAAGGCCGTAGCGAAGGGGATCGATATCGGTAATACGAATAGCATAGGCCACCAGGCTGCCTGCGGCGGAACCTCGTCCGGGACCGACAGGAACATCATTATGTTTAGCGTGCTTGATGAAATCAGAAACGATCAAAAAATACCCTGCAAAACCCATTTTTTTAATAATTTCAAGCTCTAAACGCAGGCGCTTGAAATATTTTTCCCGGACAACCTCCTTGTCTTCCTTTTGGTACTTCATGATACTCGGTAGAAGTTTTTCCAGCCCTTCCACCGCTTTACGGTCCAGATATTCCTCAAGGGTTTCTTCGGGGTTGTTAACCTGAAATTTAGGCAAATAGAATTTCCCGAATTCAAAATTCAGGTTACAGCGCTCCGCAATTCTCACTGTATTGGTAATCGCTTCAGGAGTTGCGGCAAAGTGTTTCTGCATTTCCTCCGGGGATTTGACATAAAAGTGATCCGATGCCATCGACATCCGGTCGCTGTCTTCAATGGTTTTCCCTGTCTGGATACACAAAAGGATATTGTGCGCCTCGGCATGGTCGGCATTCAGGTAATGGCAGTCATTGGTGGCGATGAGCGGAATGGACAGCTCTTTGCTCAGTTCAATTAAACCCTGGTTGGCGATTTTCTGGTCGGAAATGCCGTTTTCCATCAATTCCAGATAAAAATTATCTTCACCGAAAATTTCCAGATATTCACGGGCGGATTTCCTGGCTTCTTCCATATTGCCCCGAACGATATGGGCAGCTATCTCACCATGAAGACAGGCACTTGAAGCGATAAGGCCCTCTGAATATTGTTTAAGCAGACCTTTATCCACACGTGGCCGGTAATAAAAACCTTCTATATGAGCGGCAGAGGTCAGCTTCATCAGATTTTTATAACCCTGCATGTTTTTGACGAGAACGACTAAATGACGTGTGGCTTCCCCGATGGAAGATGCCGTTTTATCAAAACGACTCCGGGGCGCGACATAGAGTTCGCAGCCGATAATCGGCTTAATGCCGTTGGCATAGGCTTGTTTGTAAAAATCAATCGCGCCAAACATATTGCCATGATCCGTGATGGCCATTGCCGGCATTGCGAATTCTTTGGCCTTTTTGAACAGGTCATCCAGACGGATCATACCGTCGAGAAGGCTGTATTGTGTATGAACGTGCAGATGGACGAAATTTGAGTGCTTCATTTTCAGCTAATCGATCCAGTAGTTGGGCGCTTCCTTGGTGATGATGACGTCATGAACATGACTTTCCCGCAATCCGGCGGAAGTAATACGGACAAATCTTGCTTTTTCTATCAGTTCCGGAATTGTTTTGCATCCGACATACCCCATGCCTGCTTTCAGCCCGCCGATCAGCTGGACGATACTGGCGGATAATGATCCACGGAATGGCACCCTGCCCTCGATGCCTTCCGGAACCGTTTTTGACGGGGCTTCAACGTCATCCTGATAGTAACGATCCCGACTTCCCATTTTCATGGCTTCGAGCGACCCCATGCCGCGATAGACCTTATAACTGCGGCCCTGGAATAAAATGGTTTCACCGGGGCTTTCTTCGGTTCCGGCAAATAAACCGCCAATCATGGTAGCATTTGCGCCGCAGCCCAGGGCTTTAACGATATCACCGGAATATTTGATTCCACCATCGGCAATCACCGGAATGCCATTTTTGGAAGCAACCTTAAACGCGTCGCGTATGGCGGACATTTGGGCAACACCCACACCGGCAACAATTCTGGTTGTGCAAATGGAACCGGGGCCAACACCTACTTTAACCGCATCGACACCTGCGTCGATGAGCGCCTTGGCGCCTTCGGATGTTGCTACGTTTCCCGCAATGAGCTGGCATTTGGGGAAATTAGCCTTTGTTGCTTTAATGGCGTCAATGACGCCCGCCGAATGTCCATGGGATGTATCAATTGCAATGACATCGACTCCCGCCGCCAACAACGCTTCAATGCGCGGTTCCCGGTCGATAATACCTACCGCCGCGCCCACTCGCAACCGCCCCAAAGAATCTTTACAAGCGTTCGGATAACGTCTTATTTTTTCAATGTCCTTAATGGTAATCAAGCCCTTCAAACGATACTCGTCATCTACAACCAGGAGTTTTTCAATGCGGTGCTTGTGAAGAAGTTTTTTTGACTCTTCAAGTGAAATGTTTGATTTTACGGTCACCAGATTTTCCCTGGTCATTACATTTTCCACCGTTTGGTTCAGATTTTCCTCAAAACGCAAATCGCGGTTGGTTAAAATACCGACGAGTTTTTCATTTTTAACAACCGGCACGCCGGATATGGAATATTGGTGCATTAAAGCCAGCGCATCACTGACTTTCCGTTCGGGCTCAATGGTGATCGGATCGACAACCATGCCGCTTTCCGATTTTTTTACCCGATCCACTTCAATGGCCTGTTGTTCAACGCTCATGTTGCGATGGATGAAGCCAATACCGCCTTCCTGGGCCATGCAGATGGCTGTGCGCGATTCCGTCACCGTATCCATCGCGGCTGATACGATCGGGATATTCAGAGGAATATTTTGGGTCAGCAGGGTGGCCGTATTGACATCGCGCGGCAGGACATCGGATGCCGCGGGAACTAACAGCAGATCGTCAAAAGTTAAAGATTCTTTTACTACATCGTCCAGCATAATATCCTCCGTTACAATGAGTTAAACTATTCGTTCTTAATAATATATTTTTTGCCATTCAAAAACAGGTAAAATGTATGATCCGTATCGTCCTGTTCGATGAATTCCGCAAGTTGGTAGTAGCTTTTTCTTGTAAAGCGGGCTGCAAATTTTCCATGCTTAACACTGCAATACATGATGTTGTCTCTACCCACTGCCAGGGTGTTCGGATCAAGTATTTCTCTACAGTCGTCACTTAAAAGTACTTCCAATTGTTCCTGATCGCTCGAAGGATCTTGTGTCTTGAAAACGGCTGAAACGACAAATGCCGTATCTTCAACATCCAGATAGCAAATTTCTTCGTTGAGTTTGATAAAATATTTGCCGCAGTCGTCGACATTTAAATGATCAAAGAAAATACACAAAATATCTTTGCGGAACATGTGCGCGCCATGGTAATACCAGACGCCGTCTTTATCTATTTTAATATCACTTGATTCCATATCCGGTTAAAATATTTTTCTGCTGTCGAGTAATATTGTTACGGGACCATTATTGGTTAAGTCGATTTGCATCATTTCCTGAAACTTGCCTGTGGACAGTTTTTTTACTTTGGGAGCAGCCTGATGAATAAAATATTCATACAATTGATTAGCTCTGGACGGATCTTCCGCCCGGACAAATGACGGCCTGCGTCCCTTGATGCAGTCTCCCAATAGCGTAAATTGCGAAACCACCATCATTTCACCTGCAATATCCAGAAGGGAGAGATTCATTTTTCCCTGTTCGTCTTCAAAAACACGCAAATGAACCGTTTTTTCCAGAATATAATCCGCATCTTTCTCTGAATCGTTTTTTTCCACCCCCAGCAATACCAATACCCCTTGATTAATGGAGGAAAATAATTGAGAATTTATTTTGACGCAAGCCTGGTCAACTCTCTGGATAACTGCACGCATGAAGAATCCCATTTAAAAGTTCCGGCATGTTAGCAACAATTGCTTTAGTCTTCAAGTTCTTTCTGGAAGAAAACTGGAAAAGAATATCTTTCCTAATTGTCTAATGATTATATGTGCCTGTCAGACTTTACTATAGATTTTGTAATTAGCTGACATGTATGCTAAAAGACGCATCCATGAGCAAAAATATTCTGTTGATCAATCCCTGGATTTACGATTTTGCGGCGTATGATTTCTGGTTGAAACCATTGGGGCTTTTATACATCGGAAGCCTTTTACGCGCCAATAACCACAAGATTTCCTATATCGATTGCCTTGATTCCCACAATCCGCTCATGCTCCACAAAAGCGGCAAACCGCCCAAACGCCATGCTTACGGTCACGGCCAGTTCTTCCGAAAGGTCATTGACAAACCGGACTGTCTTAAAGTGCTGCCACGCAATTACTGCCGCTATGGAATTGATCCCGATATTTTCCGCACGGAACTTGGCCGCTATTTGGACACGGACATCGTGCTGGTCACCTCCATGATGACCTACTGGTATCCGGGTGTTTTTGACGCCATTAAAATCATCAAAGAGACACTGCCCGGCGTGCCGGTTATACTGGGGGGCAAATATGCCTCTCTTTGCTATGATCATGCTCTGGTTCATTCAGGGGCGGATTTTGTTGTTCGCGGGCGGGGTGAAAAACAGATTCTCAAACTGCTCCAAAAGCATTTCGATGAAGATATCATCTTTGATCCGGATGTTGACGATCTGGACGCCCTGCCCTATCCGGCTTTTGATCTCATAAACCGTATCGATCAGCTTCCGATGATCACATCCCTTGGCTGTCCCTACCGTTGCAGTTATTGCTCTTCCCGTTTATTTTACAAGAAATATCTGCGTCGCGACCCTGTTCTCGTGGCAAACGAGATTGAGCACTGGCAAAAGAATTATGGCGTGACGGATTTCAGTTTTTACGATGACGCGCTTCTGGTTGACCCCGAAGGAATGATTATTCCACTGTTAGAGGAGATTAAAAGACGTAACGTCTCCTGTCGTTTTCACTGCCCCAATGGGCTTCATTTAAGACAAATCGATGAGAGATTAAGTAAGCTTCTATATGAGTCCGGTTTTAAGACCATCCGATTTGGTTTTGAAACCGCTGATTTTCTATTACAAAAAGAAACAGGCGGAAAGGTTCAGAATGAAGAACTGTCAAAGGCGGTTATTCATCTGAAAAACGCCGGATATAAAACGGACGATATCGGCATCTATCTCTTATGCGGCATTCCCGGTCAAAAGACAGCGGATGTAACAAACAGCATTGATTTTGTCAGGCAGTGCGGCGCCAAGCCTGTGCTTGCCGAATATTCTCCGATTCCCGGAACAAAAATGTGGACTGCGGCGCTCCTGGCTTCGCCATTTGACATTCAGCATGAACCACTATATCATAACAACTCGCTTTTGAGCTGCCGTAATGATGATTTCAGTTATGAGATTTACAGCAAACTTAAAGCAAAACTAAAAATGCTGACGAAAGAGTAACGGGGGTTAATTCATTACATTGCTAATCCGGATTAAAAATATTGTTGTTCTTTTGCTGTCGCTGTTTTTTTTAGTTTTTGGCATCGATATCCTGTTGAATTCATTTAAAATGGCGAATCCTCTGGAATTTGTGATGACTTTATTCTCGGCCTCTTTCATCATTTTATTCTGCATTGCAGGCACCCTTTATGCATTTTTTCGCTTGTTTCCAAAAAAATCCAATAATGAGATGGATCATGTTGACACGAAATAGATTCTGTTTGCTGTTGGCCTTGCTGACCGTACTTTGCTTCGCAGACCCTGTGCCTGCGCTTGACATCGAAAAGAAAGTTATTAAAGCCAGGCTGAATAATGGTCTGACCGTTTTGATGCTGGAACGAAAATTCAGCCCGACGGTTTCTCTCTATATAAGACATCGTACCGGAGCTGTCGATGAAATAAAAGGCCAGAGCGGCGCCGCACACTTTCTGGAACACATGATGTTTAAGGGCACGACAACCCTTGGCACAAAAAATTATGAAGCTGAAAAGAAGCTGATGATGCAAATCGAAAAGATCGGCCAGGCGTTAGACAATGAAAGAATGAAACAAAATAAGGCCGATCAGAAACTTATTGAACAGCTTGCCGCTCGGCTGAAACAGTTGCAGAATGAACACAGGCGATATTACATTCCTAATGAAATAGACCGTCTTTACACGGAAAACGGCGGTTTGGACATGAATGCGTCCACAGGGCAGGATGTCACCACCTATTTTGTCAGCTTGCCCGCCAATAAAATTGAGCTATGGGCTCGCATTGAAGCTGACCGGCTGCTTAATCCCGTTTTTCGTGAATTCTACACGGAACGCGATGTCATTCTGGAAGAAAGAAGACAGAGCGTGGAGACCAAACCGGATGGTAAACTTTATGAATCATTTATGCGCAAGGCTTATGCCGTTCATCCCTATGGCGTGCCCATTATAGGAGAACCCCGGGACTTAACTTACATGAGCCCGGCGGCTATCCGGCATATTCATCATCAATATCTGTCACCGGAAAACATGGTCATCGCTGCCGTCGGAGACATTGATGTTCAAAATACTCTGAAGCTGATTGATCATTACTTTGGGCGAATTCCCAAAAGACATTATCTATCCCCTGATATTCCGGCTGAACCTCCGCAAACCGAAGAACGAAAAGTGGAGATATGGTTTGACGCCAATCCATCGATGATCATCGGTTATCATAAACCGACCGCTCCCGCTCCTGAAGATTACACCTTCGATGTATTGGAAACCATTTTAAGTAAGGGCCGCACCAGCCGTCTGTATTCCAGGCTGGTGCTGCAAATGCAAATCGCGGACAGTATCAGCGTTCATAACGGCATACCGGCTGCTAGATATCCTAATCTGTTTGTAATTACGGCACACCCGCGATATCCGCACACCCATCATGAACTACAGACAGCCATTTTGCGGGAACTGGAAAACATCAAGCAGCATCCCGTGTCGGATCTGGAACTGAACAAGGCCAAAAAACAATTGAAGATGGATTATATCAGAAGTCTGGATTCTAATTCCGAGTTGGCTTCCACGCTTTCATATTACGAATTACTGCTGGGCGATTACCGATACTTTTCCAATTACATTTTACGGATTGATAAAGTGACGGCTGTAGATATTCAAAAAGCGGCATCAAAGTATCTGGGGGCTGATAACCGGACGATTGCGGTGCTGAACAAAAAGATCACTGCCAATACAAATTCGGGGACAAATGAAAAATAAAATTTATTCCTGCATTCTTAGCGGACTGTTGATTTCCCTGCTGCATGGATTGATGACTTCAGGGGTGTTTGCTGCTGAAACGTTCATTCCTCCGGGAAAAATAAAATATCCCCGACTGGACTTTAAATTGCCGCGAGCCGAGAGGATTCTACTGAAAAACGGCATGGTCCTCTTTTATCTTCAGGATAGAGAATTGCCCGTCGTTTCCATCTCCGCTTTGGTTCGGACCGGATCGATGTACGATCCGCCCGGCAAAGAAGGCTTGGCGGAACTGACGGCTTATGTCATGAGAACAGGCGGCACAGCCAAATTGGACAGCGGCGAAATTGATGAACGTTTTGATTTGCTGGCCGCTTCGCCCTCCATTTCCATGTCGCTCGATTCGGCCTTTGTAAATTTTTCTTTTTTCAAAAGTGATCTGGATCCCTGTCTGGACCTGCTGTCACAGATCCTCCGAGAACCGGCATTTGAGGAAACAAAATTACAATTGGCCCTGTCACTGAAAAAAGAAGAGCTGCGACGGATAACCGACAACCCGCAAAAACTAGCCTTTCGAGAATTCAATCGGTTGCTTTATCCTGATGATCCGCGCGGCCGCTACTTCACAACGGCCTCTCTTCAGAATATTCAACGGAAGGATTTAATGGCTTTTCATCGGGAGTATTTTTATCCGGCCAATATGATGATTGCCATTTCAGGTGATATTTCCAAAAAAGAAGCCGTGAATAAAATCCGTCAATATTTCGGCCATTGGAATGATTCACGGCATGCTCTTGACGTTCCATCGCCGCCAAAACAGACGCGTCATGGTATTTTCTTTTTGCGCAAAGAACTTCCTCAATCCACCGTGGTCAGTGGAGAATTCACAGTCAGTAAAGTTCATCCGGATTATTACGCCTTCTCGATTCTTGATTTTATTATCGGCAGTGGCGGCTTTCCTTCACGCATCTTTACCGCCGTGCGTAATAATGAGGGTTTAGCCTACAGCGCCGGCAGTTTTTACCGCGCACGAACCCATTACGGTGTTTTTGGAACCTATGCTTTTACAAAAACGTCATCAACCTTCCAGTCCCTTCATTTAATAAATGACATCCTGCATGACGTCACAACGGGTTCTATTACTGAGAAAGAACTGGACTGGGCAAAGAAATCAATGCTCAATAGTTTTATTTTTTCTTTCGAGCAACCCGGTCAAATTGCGGTTCAGCAAATGACGCTGACATACGACCGGTTACCCGATGATTACCTGATGACCTATCGAAAAAAAATCGATGCGGTAACACGCAATGATTTGAAACGAGTCGCGGCAAAGTATCTGAATGAAAAAAAACGGTTGACGCTGATTGTCGGCGACACGGATCAATTCGGCAAATTACCTGAGAATTGGGAACAACCTGTTTTGATTTCACCCCAACAATAGGATGAGGCTTAACCATGATTGACGAGAACACCTTTGAGAAAATCTCCCGTCGCATAGACACTTACCGGGACGATATGATTGAACTTCAGAAAGCGCTGACGGCCGTGCCTGCGGTTGGCCCCGTCAATGGCGGTGACGGTGAAATGCCCAAAGCGCAAATGCTGAAGAAGCGACTTGAGAATATGGGTTTTACCAATTTCCGTCATTACGATGCACCGGATGAAACCGTCTCCAGCGGACTTCGCCCCAACTTCCTGACCGCCATCGATGGGGAAAATAAGTCAAACAACGTCTGGATCATCACGCATCTGGATATTGTTCCTCCGGGCGAACTCAAACTCTGGAGTGCCGATCCCTACTCGGCCTACGTCAAAGACAATCATATTTATGGTCGTGGCACGGAAGACAACCAGCAGGACATGGTGGCATCAATCTTTGCCGCAAAAGCGCTCCTGGATGAAGGGATCACCCCGGCATCCTCCATTAATCTTTTCTTTGTAGCCGATGAGGAAACGTCAGGGGATAAAGGACTTTATCACGTGCTCGATTTACCTGATAAAATATTCAGTAAAAGTGATTTAATCGTGGTTCCCGACTCGGGTAATCCCGAAGGTTCACTCATTGAGATTGCTGAAAAAAGTATACTCTGGTTGAGATTCAAAACCAGGGGCCTTCAATGCCATGGCAGCAAACCGCAACTCGGTAACAATGCCTTTTCCGCGGCGTCCTGCCTGGTGACAAAATTAACAAAGTTACGAAAGATATTCGACGCGGTTGATCCTCTTTTCGATCCCCCCATCTGCACATTTGAACCGACCAAAAAAGAAGCTAATGTGGGAAACATTAACACGATTCCGGGTGAAGACGTCTTTTACATGGATTGCCGCATATTGCCGCAGTATAACCTTATTCATGTCATGAATGAAATAGAAATCATTAAACGAAAAGTGGAAAATAAATTCAGCGTTAAGATTGATATTTCGCGGGAGCAATATGTTCAATCCGCTGATCCCACGCCCGCAGATGCTCCCGTCGTTGTCGCCCTTCAAAAGGCCATTGAAAAGGTTTATCATCTGAAAGCCTTTGCCGGCGGTGTTGGCGCCGGAACGGTTGCCGGATACTTGCGCAAAAGGGGTTATCCGGCCGCGGTCTGGTCTAAAACAAATATGAAAGCTCATCAGCCTGATGAAAACTGCCCGATTGACAACATGTTAGGCGACGCAAAGGTTTTTGCCCACCTGTTTTTACAGGCGTAAATTGTATTGCATTCAAGGCATCATAATGATAGAAAACGCCCGCATATGGAAAGCGTTCCATCCGATTGTTCATGCAAATGAATCACAATATTGATGGGTTAAGGTTATAATATTTTAGAGGCTGATAATTTTTGATTAAAGCAACTAAAAACATTCAGGCAGAGAAATTATCCTTCGCCGATCAGAATTTATTGAAGAATCTCTGCGGCGAACATGACAAGCATTTAAGGCTCCTCGAAAAGCTTGAACGGGTCAAAGTTAAGCCCTGGGGTAATCATCTTTCCATCTCAGGCGATGAAGCAGCCGTACTCAAGATTACGCTTCTCATCAAGCAGCTTTATGCGATCATGGAAAAAGGCTGGCATATTCATTATTCCGATGTCGACTATGCGCATCGAATCCTAACGGAAGATATCCACTTTGATTTAGCGCGTGTCTTTCTGGACACCGTATTTATATCATCCAAAAAGCGCATTATCACCCCCAAAAGCATTGCTCAGCGTCATTACATCGATTCCATGAGAACTGCCGATATGATCCTGGCTATCGGCCCCGCCGGCACCGGTAAAACCTACCTGGCCATGGCGATGGCCGTCTCGCACTTATTGGAAAAGAAAGTGCAGCGGATTATTCTGACCAGACCCGCGGTTGAAGCAGGCGAACGTTTGGGTTTCCTGCCGGGTGACCTGGCGGAAAAAGTTAATCCGTATCTACGCCCCTTGTATGATGCGCTCTATGATATGGTGGATATGGATAAAGCAAGCGCTCTCATTAACAAGGGATTGATCGAAGTTGCGCCGCTGGCGTTCATGCGCGGCCGGACACTTAATGATTCATTTATTATTTTAGATGAAGCCCAGAACACCACGTCTGAACAAATGAAAATGTTTTTAACCCGTCTGGGATTTCATTCAAAAGCAGTTGTAACAGGCGATGTCACGCAAATTGATCTGCCGACGGAAAAATCATCCGGTTTAATCGAGGCTGAAAAAATCCTGAAAAAAATAGAGGCGATCCGTATTGTTCATTTTTCCCAGGTGGACGTTGTCCGACACCCCCTCGTTGCCGACGTCATTTCCGCTTATGCTTCCTGGGACAATGAAAGAAATCGGGTAAAGAATAAATAATCTATGAATTTTCTTGATTCGACATCAGAAAAAATATTTTTAACCATTCGGAAATTGAAAGAAAAAAACAAAATATCTTTCAAATTTTTGAGTCATATCATTTTTCAGCGTTGGGCCATCGCCATTGTTTTGTGTGCAGCCTTAACGGTGCTTCTCGCCCCAAAACTCTACAATGTAAAGCCGGAATACCGTCATGGCATGATCGCTCAGGAAAATATCAAAGCGGATCGTGATTTCCTGGTTGAAGATGTCAATTCCACGCGGCAAAAAAGAAATGAAGCTTCTGCCAATGTCCGTCCTGTGTATGATTATGATGCCGAAACAGCTATCACCATCAAGACAAAAATAAAAAAATCTTTTGCATTGGCGGCAGGTCATGAAGAAAACACAAATTTTAAAGCCCTGCTTGAAAAATCGTTGGGCATTTCATTAACGGCGGGAGAATATTCTTTTTTGAAAATGAATAATTTTTCCTCTGATCTTCAGCAAAAGCTGATCCGAGTCATTACAGCCTTCTACGAAAACACGCTGATCGTTCAAGATCATTTTAAAAATAACGCACAGGGAAAAGGCATCACCATTGTTAATAGTGTGACACGAGTGGAGGAAAATCTGAAGGACGCATCATCTGTCCTGAACATGAAGGATATTAATCCTGTCTTGTCAAAAAAAGTATACACCGTATTTAAAAATGATCAGCCGGAGTCAAGACGATTCGCTTTTTCATTTTTGAAAAAACTCATCGAACCCAATCTCAGTTTTAATCAGGAAGCAACAGAGAAGAAAAAAATATCGGTGGCTCAGGAGGTTAAGCCGGTTTATTTTCAGGTTCAAAGTAATGAGATGATTGTCCGGGAAGGCGAAAAAATCGGATATCTGGAACTGGCCAAACTGGATTCTTTTTATAAAACCGCTTTGGATAGTAAATTCTCCAGTCTGACGGTTATGTCGGGTATTTTTTTAACCGCCCTGTTTCTCATATTACTCATGTATTTCTGGCGCACCAGAAATTGGCTGAAATCTTCTGCCCGATCAAATGCGGACTTTCTTGTTTTTGCCATTGTCGCCGTCTTGCAAATCGTATTTGTCAGAGCAGGAATATTTATTGCTGTTGCCGTGAATAGAGCTTTTCCTTCAATCCCGATTGACGCCTGCTATTTCGCGATACCTTTTGCCTGCGGCGCCATGATCATCGCCATACTGGTCAATCGCAACATGGCTCTGATTATGAGCGTCCTAACCTCGTTTCTGATCAGTCTTCTTTTTGATGAAAAGATCATTTTTCCGATTTTTTCATTCTTCGGATCCGTTGCCGCATCCTATCATATCGTCAACAGCCGTCAGCGTTCGGCTTTTTTAAAGGTGGGTATTTTTCTGGGCATGATCAATATGGGCGCCGTGCTTTGTCTCAATCTTTTATCAGGCCATCTGATAGATGATTTAATGAACTTAATGATACGTCTGGCCATGGGCTTTTTCGGCGGCATTTTCACCGGAATTCTGGTGGCAGGTATCACACCCATTTTTGAAAGTCTCTTTGGCTTTATCACCTATATTAAACTGCTGGAACTGGCTAACCTCAATCAACCGCTTTTCCAGAGAATGATTATTGAAGCCCCCGGCACCTATCATCACAGTATTATTGTCGCTTCACTTGTGGAAGCGGCGGCGGAAGCCATCGGCGCAAACGCAATGCTGGCTAAGGTCAGCGCCTATTACCATGATATTGGAAAACTGGCGAAACCGCATTACTTTATCGAGAATCAACCCGGCCATGATAATCGTCATGATAAACTTTCACCCAAAATGAGTTCACTGATCATTATCTCCCACGTCAAGGATGGTTGTGAACTGGCTTCCCAGGTTAAACTGGGTCAGCCGATCATTGACATTATTCGTGAACATCACGGCAGCAGTCTGGTAAGTTTTTTCTATGAGAAAGCTAAAAAAAATAAAGACGAATCCATTCGTTCGCTGACAGAAAGTGATTTTCGTTATCCCGGACCCAAACCTCAAACCAAAGAAGCGGGTCTGGTCATGCTGGGTGACGTTATTGAAGCATCATCACGCACGCTTTCCAATCCAACACCTGCCAGGATAAGATCGCTGGTCCGGGAAAGGATTGAACGTATTTATACAGACGGGCAGTTGGACGATTGTGAACTGACCTTGAGAAATCTCAATACGATAGCGGAAACGTTCACGCGAATCTTGACGGGGATATTCCATCATCGTGTCGATTATCCGGAAACAAATCCGAAAGACAATAACAGCAAAAAAGAGTCCAATGAAAATACAAATAGATAATCAACAAAAGCGATTTAAAATCGATAAACGGAAGATCCGCGCCCAAGTGACGGAACTTCTTAAGCTGCTGGATTGTGGAAACAAGGAAATCAGCATTACGGTTGTCGATGACCCGGGCATTCAGATCATCAATAAAAGATATTTATCCAAAGACTGTCCTACCAATGTTATTTCGTTTTCTCTTCAAGAAGGTGAATTTGGCGACATTAATCCGGAAATGCTGGGTGATATCGTTATTTCCGCAGATACGGCGCAATCAGATGCAAAGAAGGGCCATCTTACCTTTGATGAAGAGATACTTTTCTTAATCATCCATGGGTTGCTGCATCTGCTGGGTTATAACCACGTCAATACGTCTAAAACCAATGGGCTTAAAATGAAAAGAAAAGAAAATGAACTTTTCCGGTTGATCACAAAGACTGATTTTGAATAGTCAGTTCAATATTATTATTTCACAACAAGAACTTGCCCCGGTGTAATCGCGTTATGCTCGGACAGATGATTCATCTGGATCAGTTTCGCCATTTCAATTTTGTATTTTCTGGAAATAATGGACAAACTTTCACCTTTGGTCACGATATGTTTATTGGTTCCCAACTGGGCAACGTCTTGATTCGTCAATGTTTTACCGACAACATTTTTTTTGCCCACAGCTTCTGTCATGTTGTTTTCCTCCCCTTGCTGCCCATCACGATTATCGCCGATTTCATTATGCGATATTTTCAGTATGCGTCCTGCTTGAATAGAATTTGTTTTTAAATTATTCATTTTTTTCAGTTTGGCCACGGGCACATGGAACTTATTAGCGATACCCAGCAAAGAATCGCCTTTTTTAACTTTGTATGTTTGATGTGATCCGGCCGTTTTACGCGCGGCAATATTTTTACCGCCGGTAGTTTTTTGCCTCATGCTTGCCGTTTCAACGCCATCAATCGGGATTCTAATGATTCGACCTTTCGTCAATCTCTTATTTTTATTGATACGATTGGATTGATAAATTGATTGAGAAGAGACACGGTATCTTTTGGCTATCGAGGCCACGTTTTCACCGGGACGAACGCGATGTTTGATATAAGCGGAACGACGGCCGTTGCTTCTATTGCTTGCGGCATATGCAGGTCTTTCCGCTTCCGGAATTTCACTGTAAACCAGGTTAAACTTCTGGGTGGAATTTTTTGGAATTTTAATCGTATATTCGTAATTGGGCGTTACTTTATATCGGAGTTCAGCGTTGAGGATGTTGATGACGTCTTCAGACACTTCCATTTTAGATGCTACATCGGAGAGCTTCATCATCTTGTTGACCTTAACCATTTCATAATCCATCAAGGAGTCTGCTGTTGTCTTCAGGTCAAATCCATACTTCCCTGGATCTTTAATAATATGCAGCGTTGCAAGAAAACGCGGAACATAACGGGCCGTTTCATTGGGTAATTTAGAATATAGATCCCAGAAACGATCAAAATAATTTACATGCTGTCTGGATATGACACGCAACACCCTGCCCTCGCCGCAGTTGTAGGATGCCAGGACTGTCATCCAATCACCAAACATCGCGTGAAGTTCTTTTAAATAAGCGATAGCCGCATGCGTGGACTTCAAAACATCCATGCGTTCGTCCACCCATTCATCACGGGTCAAACCGAATTTATAACCCGTTGATGGAATAAACTGCCACAAACCAAGTGCTCTCGCACGGGAATAAGCGCCCACTTTAAAACCACTTTCCACGAGTGGCAGCCAGAAGAGCTCCTCGGGGACTCCTGCTTTTTTTAATTCTCCCACAATGATTTCTTTATACATTCCGGAACGATGATAGGAGGAGATAAAGAATTCCCTTTCCGGACCTTGAAAGGAACGAATTTCTTTTTCCACATCCGCATTCAGTGAAAGCAGTATTTCGCTGGCCTTGCCGTTGGTGCGTGTCTCCTGGGATGAATAAACGGCCAGGATGCGCCGGGAAATTAAAAGGCGTAAATCATCTTTCTGCCTGGCAATTTCCACATCGCCATTCGTATCCAGAAGCAAGGCATAGGCTTTATCCAGTTCATTTAAAGTATTTTCGATATCGCCTTTCTTCCAGTAGTTGTCGGCCATTTCGAGCAGTTCAAGGGCATTTTCCATCAGGTCCTGCTCTTCTTCTACGCCCACTTTGGTATCCTTATCCGCCTGATTTTCGTCGGAAGCATCCGACACATCACGCTTGTCGGAACCGACCGCCATTTCTGACAAAACAAGATTTTTTTCATTGACGGATAATTTTGAATTTAAGCGCGTGCCGTTAAGAGGTTCATTTTCCGCTTGGGCGTGAATGCCTGTAAACAATAAAATGGCAACACTCAAACACAGGACAAGACCAAAGAATGGAACATATTTTTTGCATTTCAGCATGAATCATTTCTCCTGAATTCTTTTTCGGTTCATCATCAAATACACCGTTTTCCGCCTGTTGATCAAATCACGATACTTTCCCCTTCAGGCAAACGCAATGTTGAATCCGTTCATAGCATATTTTATGCAGATACCAAAACAATAATAACATTCTACTGTATTATCATTTATTTATCTGCCCCATACCGGCTGCCTGTGCCGCCCGATTTCCGATCATCATGAGATAGGCCTGGATAAAATCATCGATGTCTCCATCCAGCACTTTTTGAGTATTGCCGCTTTCCAGACTGGTACGATGATCTTTGACCATTTTGTATGGATGTAAAACATAGGAACGAATCTGACTGCCCCAGGCGATATCCTTTTTTTGTTTATTCTCTTCGTCAAGCTTTTCATTCTTCTCGGCAAGCTCTTTTTCATAAAGCCTTGATTTAAGATATTTCATCGCCATCGCTTTATTTTTATGTTGAGATCTTTCATTCTGACACTGAACGACAATCCCTGTCGGTAAATGGGTAATTCTGACGGCGGAATCCGTTTTATTGACATGTTGTCCGCCTTTACCCCCTGATCGGAACGTATCGATTCTCAAATCATCTTCATTGATTTCTATTTTTATTTCATCATCGACTTCAGGATAAACATATACCGAAGCAAAGGAAGTATGACGTCTGGCGCCGGCGTCAAATGGTGAAATGCGGACAAGCCGGTGAATTCCGATTTCGGCTTTGGCATAACCATAGGCATATTCGCCTTCCACGGTAAAAGATACACTTTTGACGCCTGCTTCATCACCCGGCAGATGATCAATAATATTGGTTTTGTAATTTCTTTTTTCAGCCCAGCGCAAGTACATTCGCAACAGCATTTCCACCCAGTCCTGTGCTTCCGTTCCGCCCGCACCGGCATGAATCGATATGATGGCATTCATCGGGTCCTGCTCGCTTGACAGCATCATTTTTATTTCTTCAAGCTTAACATCCGAAGACAACTGATCCAGTTCGGAAGCGAGATCGGTTATGACTTGGTCGTCTTTTTCTTCACAGGCAATGAGCCATAAGGTTTCG